>CAYNIT010000278.1:0-5983 GCA_964397205.1 uncultured Phaeodactylibacter sp.
CTTCCCTTCCGTCATATAACGGTAGCCTTCAATCTGAGACTCCGAAATATAATTGGTGAAGGGGTCGAGCGACTCCACCATGGCGTCGATACCGGTGCGCATCAGTTGCCCGGGGTCCACATCATCGACGTAGTAGGTGTTGATTTCTTTGTAGAGGTTGGAGAAAATTTCCAGATTTTTGAGAATCTCGAAATACTTATTGCGCGGGCCCACCGAGGCAGAAACACCGATGAGGAATATACCGAGGATAGCCGCAATTTTGAGGGATCTCTTCATGATCTCGCAGGTATTTTACATTTATAGTCTAAGTGGCTGACGCAGGGGCAATAAAGATTGGGTGAAATCGTCAACCTTCTGTATAACGCTTTGCCACTCCGGATTTATGCGCTTTTGCCGCTACTTTTTTGCGAAAGCGCTGGATTTTTCAGGCTTCATCATCAAAAAGACAATCCAAACCCAGCAATTCGGTAACTCGGGGTAGGGTTTAACAAATTTTTAAAAACAGCTATGCACCTAGGTTGGGGACAAAATGGCGGGCCAGGCAGCCCGGTTTGGCTGTGGGCAGCCCTGTGTTGCACCCTGGCTTGCGGCTCGGCGTCCGCCCAGTACCAGCTTCGTTGGGTGCCGGTGGATACCAGTGAGGTCTTTGTGCAGGAGCGCCTCGATGGGCCGGCTGTTTTTACCGACTCCCTGGCAGCGGTGCAGGCCATCCGCCAACAGTTGCAGGAGCTGCACAATTCCTCCTTTCTTGAGGCCTCGGTAGACCGCCTGCAGGCGCGCGACAGCACTTTGTTCGCCTTCCTGCGCCTCGGCCCTGCCTACGAGTGGATACGCCTGGAGAACGGCAATGTGCCGCCGCAGATGCTCGACGCCTCCGGTTTTCGTGGGCGGCTCTACCGCAGCCGGCCCTTTCGCATGGATAAGCTACGCAAGCTGCAGGAAAACTTGCTGGAGTACACGGAAAACCACGGCTACCCCTTCGCAGAGGTGTGGCTGGACAGCATCCGGCTGCGCCGGGGCAAGCTGCAGGCCCAGCTCTTTCTGGACCGCGGGCCGCTCATTCTGGTGAAAGCTGTAGAGGTGGTAGGCGATGCCAACATCAATCAGGCCTACCTGGAGAATTATCTGGGCATAGCCAAGGGGCAGCCCTTCAACAATCAAAAGCTGCTGCGGGTGCGCAACCGCATCCGGGAGCTGCCGTTCCTGGAGCTGGGCAGCGACCCCATCGTCAATTTCGTGGGGGAAAAAGCCACCATCGAGCTGCCGCTCTCCAAAAAACGCGCCAGCCGGTTCGACTTCGTGCTCGGCGTGCTGCCGCAGAATGCCGCCGGCCGGCAAACCAACAACCGCTCAGTCCTCATCACCGGTTCTTTTAAGGGCGAGCTGCAGAACCAATTCGGCCGGGGGGAGCGTATCTACGCCTCCTTCGAGCAGCTGCGCCCAGAAACGCAGGAGCTGGAGCTGGAATTCAACTACCCTTACCCATTGGGCCTGCCCTTCGGCATCGACTTTTCATTCGATCTGTACAAACGGGATACCTCCTACCTGGATTTGGAATCCGATCTGGGACTGCAGTACCTCTTCGAGGGCGGCAACTACCTGAAGGCCTTTTGGAACAACCGTTCCTCCACGCTGCTCACCGTAGACGAGGACCGCCTGCAATCTCAGGAAAGGCTGCCCGAAAACCTGGATGTGAGCAACGCTTATTTTGGGTTGGAATACGCCATGCAGCAGCTCGACTACCGTTTCAATCCACGCCGGGGCTGGCGGGTGTTCCTGCGCGGGGGCGCAGGCCTAAAGCGCATTGAGCGCAACAACCGCATCCTAGAGCTGGGCTACGGAGAATTGTACGACACCCTCACCTTGCGCAGTTTCCAGTACAAGCTCAGCACCCAGCTGGAAGGCTACCTGCCCCTATTCCGCAGCAGTACGCTCATGGGCCGGCTGCGGGGTGGCGCGATCTTCTCGGAGGGGTCGGTCTTCTTCAACGAGCAGTTCCGCATCGGCGGCAACCAAATTCTGCGCGGCTTCGACGAGGAGTCCATCTTTGCCACTCGTTACGGGCTGGCCACCCTAGAGTACCGCCTGCTCATCGGGCAAAATTCCTACCTCTATGCCTTCGGCGATTACGCCTACGTAGAGGACGAAACAGCCGTGCAGGATGTGACAGATTGGCCCTACGGCTTTGGCGCGGGCATCACCTTTGAGACTTCTGTAGGGCTGTTTGGCGTAAGCCTGGCCTACGGCAAGCGCTTGGACAACCCGATTGACTTCAGCGCGCCTAAGGTGCATTTTGGGTATGTGAGTTTGTTTAACTAGGAAAATGCCTGCGGGAATAAGGCTCTAAAACAGCTCCCCCTGCTCCCCCGCCAACAAGCGGAACGACCGCCGGTGGTGAAAACAAGCCCCATACTCCTAGCGCCCCACCCATCGTCTGGCTACAGTCCATCCGATGGGTGGGGCGCGGACTAGCTAAAAAAGGTCAATTGGATAAAGCCCGAGCAGCCCAAAATCAGCCGGTTGAGGAGACGAGCAAAGCGACTTACGAAGTAAACCACCCACCTAACCCTAAAATAACCGCCCCTGCTCCCCCGCCAACAAGCGGAACGACCGCCGGTGGTGAAAACAAGCCCCATACTCCTGAATCGCCATGCGGTGCGCCTTCGTCGGATAGCCCTTGTTTTTCAGCCAGTCGTAGTGGGGGTACTGCTCATGCAATTGCATCATATAATCATCGCGGTAAGTTTTGGCGAGGATGGAAGCGGCGGCGATGGACAAGTAGCGGCTGTCTCCCTTGATCATACAGTTGAAAGGGAGGCCGCGGTAGGGTTTGAAGCGGTTGCCGTCGATGAGTAAAGATTCCGGCTGCGGGTCGAGCTGCTCGAGCGCCCGGTGCATGGCTAGAAAGGACGCATTCAGGATATTGATCTGGTCGATCTCAGCGGGCGGCACATGGGCGACAGCACAGGCGATGGCTCCTTCCTCCACAATGCGGCGGGCTTCGTTGCGCTGCTTTTCCGACAGCTGCTTGGAGTCGTTGAGCAAAGGGTGGGAAAAGGTAGGCGGCAGTATGACCGCCGCTGCAAATACCGGGCCCGCGAGGCAGCCCCGTCCGGCTTCATCGCATCCGGCCTCTGTCTTTTCTGCGTCGAAAAAAGGTTTTAACATCCCGCTGCGTATTGCATTAGTGGCCCTAAATATATAGATTACAGTTGAAAGCATGCTGGAGCCTGCATTACAAAGAGGGGATTTTTCATCCCGCAAGCTTCCAACAAATCAGCTGCCCATCACCTTACACTAAGCATGAGCACCCTGCCCGAATAACCCGTAAAACGTGAAGGAAAACCCATGAAGACCATATACAGTGTGCTTGCTTTTTGCACTTTAACCCTCGCCGCTCCTCTGTCGGGGCAGGCGCAGTACCTCTTGCGGGGGCAAGTAACAGACGAAGATACCAAAGAAGGCATCCCCTTTTGCAATGTTTACTTCTCGGGCACCAATACGGGGGTTTCTACCGATGTGGATGGGTACTACGAACTCGAGACCGGGAATTTGCGCGACTCCCTCATCGCAAGCGCCATCGGCTACGACGCGGAGCAGCGGCTTATTGACACGAGCCTCCGGGAGCAGGAAATCAACTTCTCCCTGCGCAGCTCCGACCTTACCCTGGAGGAAGTAGTCGTCATAGCCGGCGAAAACCCCGCCGATGAGATCGTCCGCAATATCGTGCGGCGCAAAGACAGCGTACGGCTGGAGGGGCGCAATTCTTACCAGTACGAAAGCTACGCCAAAATTGAGCTCGATCTGGAGAATATCGACTCCAAACTGAAGGACAGCAAGCTGCTGAAGCCCTTCGCTTTTGTGTTTGAAAACATCGACAGCACCTCCGATGAGGCGCCTTTTCTGCCCATTTACATCAACGAAGTCCTATCGGATGTCTACTACGTGGATGGCGGCGGCGACCCCAAGCGGGCCATCAAGGCCCAACGCGCTACGGGCACCAACAACCAAACCGTCATCGAGTACGTCAAGCGCATCCACGATGAGTACAGCATCTACGACGATTGGATCTACGTGTTGGAAAAACCCTTCGTCAGCCCCTTTTCCAAATCGGGCCTCAACTACTACGAGTACTACATCATTGACAGCATCAGCCTCAATGGGCGCTGGAGCTATAAGCTGAAGTTCAAGCCCAAGCGGCGGCAGGAATCTACCTTTTACGGCAATTTCTGGGTGGCTGATTCTTCTTTCGCGATACAGCAGGTAGACATGCGCATGAGCCCGGATGTCAACATCAACCTGGTCAGCCGCATCATCATCCACGAAGAGTTTGAGCCAACCGGGCCGTACTGGAAACCGGTTAAGAAAAAGATGGTTGTCGACTTCACCCCCGCGGATGGCGCACCCGGGATGATCGCCCGCCGTACAGAAACCTTCCGGGATGTACGGATCAATCAAGTGGGGACCAAACAGAAATACGTAGAGGAAGACGAGTTTTACCTGTTGGAAGAGGTGACCGTAGAGAACGACTCCTTCTGGCAATCGGCGCGGCACGAACCGCTCACGGAGACGGAGCAGCAGATTTACGTCATGGTGGACAGCGTGCAGAACCTGCCCATCTATAAGACTTACGTGCAGGTTTTGGAAACGGTCTTCGTGGGGTATTTCAAGCTCGGCCCGGTCGAAATTGGGCCCTATTCCTCTGCTTACAGCTACAATCCGGTGGAGGGCGACCGCTTCCGGGTGGGCTTGCGCACCAATGAAGATTTTAACGAGCACCTCCGCCTGGGCGGTTTCCTGGCCTATGGCTTGAAAGATGAGGAGTTCAAGTACGGGGGGAGCGTGGAGTGGCTCATCAACCAACGCCCCCGGATGATGGCGGGCGCTGCCTACACCGATGATGTCAGCCTCAATAGTGAAAACAGCGAGGAGTTTCAGCAGGGCGACTTGTTTTCCGGGCTCTTCCGGCGGGATTTGTTGCAGAAGCTCATCCGGGTTCAGGAGGGGAAAATCTACTACGAGCGTTTTTGGAAGAGCGGGCTGTCCAACCGCCTGACCCTGCTGCACCGCCGCATGGACCCCTACGGCGCTATATTTGACGATGGCAGGGGATTCGGCTACGCTTTCTTGCCCGATCCCGGAGCGCTGTCGGATGTGGACACCACCATCAGCACTACGGAAGTGATCTTCAAAGCCCGCTATGCCAAGGATGAGAAAGTGGTAGAAGGGGAGTTCACCCGCACCAGTTTTGGTTCGGAGCACCCCATCATCGAGCTGCAGTATACGCTCGGGGTGGATGGCTTGGTGGGCGGCCGCTACGATTACCACAAAATCAACCTCAGCTATCGGCACTACTTTTACCTCAACCCACTGGGCTGGATATCCTACCGCATCAATGCCGGCAAGGTTTTTGGCACCGTCCCCTTTCTGCTGATGGAGGTGCATCCCGGCAATGAGGGGTACTTTGTGGGCCGTGATGTTTTCAATATGATGACCCGCTACGAATTTGCCAGCGATACCTACGCCAGCCTGTTGTTAGAGCATCACTTCGATGGTTTCTTCCTCAACCGCATTCCGCTGTTGCGCAAGCTCAAGTTCCGCTCCTATGCGACCTTTAAGGCAGTGATGGGCACCATTACCAATGCCAATCGGGATGCCAACAGCCTCAATGCCTTTGTCCCGACTGAGGAGAATACTTATCCGGGCTTCCGCACGCCGAGCGCCCGCCCCTACATGGAGGCCAGCGTTGGCATCGAGAATATCCTGAAGGTGCTGCAAATCGAAGCCGTATGGCGCCTCAGTTACCTGGACAACCCGCAGGCGCGGCAGTTCGGTATCCGGGCGGGTGCAGCTTTCTACTTTTGATTTACCAAAAGAAAAGGGGCGGCCCGTTATTGCGGACATCCCCCATTTTTAAATGTTCAACTTATAAGCTAAGGGGTCGCGCAACAATAACTTACCGATTTAGACTCGTTCTTTTGCA
>CAYNIT010000279.1:0-5964 GCA_964397205.1 uncultured Phaeodactylibacter sp.
ACCTCCCATGCAAATCGGACTGCCTCAGGAGTTCCCATTACAATTACAGGGCATTGGTTGGCTTTCAGATGAATGTCTTTGATGGTGACCACCTTAGTTTTTGCTTTGACATAGCTTCGGTCGAATCCCATCCATGATTCCAGGTGCTCACTACTCAGGCCTGCTAGTTTCATTTTGTGGCGGAAGGTCTGAGTCAATAATTCATCAGCTTCTTTTTGATCAAAAGTGAGGTGGTTATTTTTACCGTTATCTTTGTTCTGCCTAACAAGGATTGGGCTATTGAACCCAAACCTATAGGTAGGACTGAAGGATGGTGTAGGAATAACCTCTATTTTGTGGACCCGCATCCCAAAAGCAAAACGCTGGTCTTTATTCACTTGGCTAATGAACAGAGTAGCCAGGGAATCGTCGAAGAAACTAACCTCCCATGAGGCACCCTTTGGAAATACAAAACCTGTGTCCTTAATTGCTCTTCCATGAGTGAGCCATCCAAGTGAGTATAGACTCGTTGAATCATGAACCAGGTTTTTTCCCAGCCATCGGTGGAAAACGCCTGTTAAGTGATGCTGGTAAGCAAATGGAACGATTTCCAGATTTGGGGTAAGGTGAAGTTTTATTCTCATAATCCATCATTTTATCATCATACTCAGTAGCAAAGCTAAGGCCACCCCTGGGGCAGCTATCACCCCAGCTAAATATTTTTTCAAAAAATGTGCTGTCGGCAAGTACAGATGGAGCGTCAGGAACGCTACTGTAGCATTATTGTACGATGAATATACGACATTGTTTCAAACTAAAGAGACAATTGAGGCTGCTAAAATCTCAACAAGCTCCAAGCCGAACTACTGCCCCTACTTTCATTATTGCTCATTTTATCGTAAATTACAGGATAAACGATTAGACATGGCAGCAACCGTTTTAACAGATAGAATTGTCCGCACAGATGATATTTGCGGTGGTCAAGCTAGAATTGACGGCACCAGGATACGAATACGCGATATTGTAAACTGGATAGAATTGCGAGGGCAAAGCGCTGACGAAATAGCAGCTGCATATGAGCTCGAGCTTGCCGATATCTACATGGCAATGGCATATTACCACGCCAATATAGAAGCGCTCCAACAGCAATGGAAGCAACTGGACGCTGAAGTAGCAGACCTGATGCGCTTCACCCCATCCAAAATCAAAAAATAAAGTCTTAACTTCGTGTCAGACATACGCTTCTATCTAGATGAGCATATCGCGAGTGCCGTCGCTAAAGGTCTTAAAAGCCGCGGAATTGAGGCCCTAACCTGCATCGAAGCCGGCATGCGGACCGCATCAGACATCGCTCATGCTGAGTTTGCCTACATCAACAAGTATGTTATAGTCACTTGCGACAACGATTTCCTGCGCCTGCACTCAGAAGGTAAACCGCATGCAGGTATAGCATTCGCAACACACCCATTTGCAATAGGAGAATTCATCAGAAAATTGCAAGTCATCCATTGATCCCTACAAATGAAGGACATGGAAAACCACATAGAATTCCTCTGACTCCACATCCTCAAGAGACCCTCTGACCTTCTTTCATCCGCCGCCCCGACAGCTGTCGGGAGCACAGCGAAGGCGGACCAACCTTCCAACCTTCCCAACCTAAAACCGCATCCGCCCCCGCTCCCGCTCCAAATGCTCCTTCAACCCTTCCGGCGCCACCACCTCGATCACCTGATGGTGAAAGCCCAGGATAAAATTAGTCAGCCCCTTGAAACCATGGTTGACCCGGGCTTGGAAATCATACCGGTTCTCCCGCTCCGCATCTTCCTGAATGTAAGCTTTGGTCAAGGGGTAGCGCTCTACGAGCTCGTTGTAAGCGCCTACCTGAAGGCGAAGGTGGACCAACACCTGCTCATCATCCACGATGCGGAAAGGGTCCGTAGCCAGCACTTTATGCTCAGATTCGTGTGCCCAGGGCGTGTCCGTCATCCGTATGCGCCGAATGCGGGAAATACGGAAATGCCGCAGGGTTTGCTTGTCGACATCGTAGGCTTGCACGGTATCTTCTTCGATCCGCGCATAAAAAGGCTCCACCAGCCGGTCCTTCACCTCATTGCTGTTGGAAGAGCGGTAATCCAGCAGCACCACCTGCATTTTTTGCTGCCGCGCCTGCTCCAACAACTGAAATTTCGTGCGGTACGGCCGGCGCCAATGCTCCGGGCCAGGGGTGCTCACCGCCCCAGGGGTATCAGCTGCCCCCGGGTAATCCTGCCGGTTCCCAAAGATGGCGGTCAGCCGCTTTTGCAAATCCTGGATCGCCGCCCCCTGACTGTCCACCTGCTCCAGCGCGCGCAGCAGGCGCAATTGGTCGGCTTCCTCCAGTTGCAGTAAAGCTTTCAGGTCTTCAAACGGCTTGTCGGCGGCGAAGGCATAGCGGTATTTTTCGTCGTAATGAAGGTCAAAACCCGCGTTGCGCATGGCTCTAAAGTCGCCATCTATCGCATCTTTGCTGACACCATACCGTTCTGCCAGTTCCTTTTTCGTATACCGGTAGGGCTGCTCTTGCACGGCTCTGAGTACCCTCAACAAGCGCGTTTTCGTGCCGTGTTCGTGTTGTTTTGATGCCATCATGCACACTGTCTGTAGTTATACCGGAGCAGTATTGGTTGGAGAGGCAGGCTGTTGCGCAAGGGCAAAGGGCTGCACCGTCTTTTTGCCCCTACGAGCCAATCCATCTGATTCCAACACATGCCTTCCACCCTAAGGCAGATAGGGCAAGCATAACAAAATTCACTGAAAAGGCCGGAAAACCACGACACTTAATTCCACTATCCGTTCCCTGCTGTTGGCACCAATCAGCCCACCAGCGCCAAATGCAAGCGCCGCCGTTTTACAGCGGGCACCCTCCTACGCTTCCCGGGGGTGTTCAATCGCCGCCCGGGCCGCCGCCAAGCGGGCAATCGGCACGCGGAAGGGAGAACAACTGACGTAATCCAAGCCAATCTGATGACAGAACTCCACGCTCTGCGGATCGCCGCCGTGTTCGCCGCAGATGCCAGTCTTCAGGCCTGGGCGCTGTTGGCGGCCGCGTTCTACTGCTAGCCGCACCAGCTCGCCGATTCCTCTGCGGTCTAGCACCTGGAAGGGGTCCGCTTCGAGAATGCCTCTATCAAGGTAAATGGGCAGGAAGCCGCCGATGTCATCCCGGCTAAAGCCGAAGCTCATCTGCGTCAGGTCATTCGTACCGAAGCTGAAGAACGCTGCTTTTTCCGCCATCGGGCCGCCGCGCAGGGCGGCGCGCGGCGTTTCGATCATTGTGCCGAAGAGATAGGGGATTTCCTTTACTCCCTTGGCGGCACAAACCTCTCCATAGATGCGCTCGACAATTTCTTGCTGATGCTCAAGTTCATTGCGCGAGCAAGTCACCGGGATCATAATCTCGGGCAGGGTTTGTTTGCCCTCGAGGTTCAGCTCGGCAGCTGCTTCGAGAATGGCCCGCACCTGCGTCTCTGTGACCTCCGGGTAGCTGATGCCCAGGCGAACGCCCCGGTGGCCGAGCATGGGGTTGTTTTCGTGCAGGACGAGCACGCGTTTTTTCAATACGCTGGCCTTTACGCCCAGCTCCTCTGCCAATTCCCGCAATCGTTGGTCATCGTGGGGGACAAACTCGTGCAGGGGCGGGTCGAGCAATCGGATTGTCACCGGCTTGCCGTCCATGATGGACAGGGTCTTTTTGATGTCACTTTTAATGAATCCGAAAAGCTCGTCCAGCGCCTTACGGCGGGCCGCTTCGGTGTCACTGATGATCATCTTGCGCAGGAAGTGCAGCGGCTCTTCGCTGCCCTGCCCGTAGAACATGTGCTCAGTACGGAACAGGCCGATGCCTTCCGCCCCGAAGCGCAGGGCGTTAGTGGCATCGTGGGCCGACTCGGCATTGGCGCGTACGCCAAGTACCTTTTTCTCATCGACTAGTTTCATCAGGGTTTGGTAGGTGTTATTGCCCGCCAGGTCGGTATCTACCACTGGCATTTGGCCGAGATATACCGTGCCGGCAGCCCCGTTCAGGCTGATCCAATCCCCCTCGCTGACTTTCTGCCCATCCGGCGTGCGGAAGTACCCTTCCGCTTCGTTGATGTCGAGATCGTGGCAGCCTACGATGCAGCACTTGCCCCAACCGCGGGTGACGAGGGCGGCGTGGGAGGTCATGCCCCCCTTCGCTGTCAGCACCGCAGCAGCGTGGAACATGCCGTCTACGTCTTCCGGCGAGGTTTCTTCCCGCACCAGGATGACATCTTCACCCGCCTGTTTCATTTCAATCGCTTTCTCGGAGGAGAAGACGGCTTTTCCTTTGGCTCCGCCGGGGCCGGCGGGCAAGCCTTTGGCAATGGGAGTAGCAGCGCGCTCGGCATTGGCATCGAGGCGCGGCAACAGGAGTTCCATCAACTGATTGGGCTTGACACGCAGCAAGGCCGTCGTACCGTCGATCATCCCTTCCTGGTACATTTCTACGGCCATCCGAACGGCAGCCGTGCCGTTGCGCTTGCCGGTACGGGTTTGCAGGATGTAGAGGGTGCCTTTTTCGATGGTGAACTCCATGTCCTGCATATCTTTGTAGTGCGCTTCCAGTTGCCGCTGATGTTTGTCGAGCTGGGCGTAAATCTCTGGCATAATGGATTCCAGGGTGGGCAGCTTCTCGCTGTGGGTATTTCTTGAATAGGCATTGATGGGTTGCGGCGTGCGGGTGCCGGCGACCACGTCTTCGCCCTGCGCGTTGATCAGGAACTCCCCGTAGAATTGGTTTTCGCCTGTACCTGGGTTGCGCGTAAAGGCCACCCCGGTAGCGCAGTCGTCACCCATATTGCCGAATACCATGGCTTGTACGTTTACGGCAGTACCCCATTCGTCGGGCAGGCCTTCGATGCGGCGGTACTCTTTGGCGCGCTTGCCGTTCCAGCTGTCAAAAACAGCGGCAATGCCGCCCCACAGCTGGTCCATGGGATCCTCGGGGAAAGGCTTGCCAATTTCTTGCTTTACAATGTCTTTGAAATCCGTGACGATCTGCCGCAGATCAGCTTCGGTCAGCTCCGTGTCGAGCTGGAAGCTCCGCTCTTTCTTGATGCTTTCCATGTGCTCGTCCAGCAGCTTTCGGATACCTTTGCCCTGCACCGGCGGCAGCCCTGCAGCTTTCTCCATCACCACATCGGCGTACATCATGATGAGACGGCGGTAGGCGTCGTAGGCAAAGCGGCCGTCGTTCGTATGGGCAATGATCCCTTTGACCGTTTCGTCGTTCAGCCCCAGGTTGAGCACCGTATCCATCATACCCGGCATGGACTGCCGGGCGCCGGAGCGCACGGAGAGCAGCAGCGGATTGGCCGTGTCGCCGTACACTTTGCCTGTCAGTTTTTCTACTTGTTTGAGGGCAGCAGTTACCTCTTCCTCTAAGGTCGGGGGGAACTGCCGGCCTGCATCGTAGTAGGCATTGCAGGTGTCGGTGGTAATCGTAAAGCCGGGCGGCACGGGCAGCTTGAGGTCCGGGTGGCCGGCCATTTCGGCCAGATTGGCGCCTTTGCCGCCTAAGAGGTTTTTCATCTCTTGGCTGCCGTCGGCCTGGCCGCCTCCAAAACTGTATACATGCTGCTGGTCTAATTCAGTGGGTTTTGTCATGACGTGTAGGTTTTGCTCTTGGGGAAAGGGCAACCTGCAATCAGGTGGGCATACACTCGCCCCAAGGGAAAAAAGAAGTGTTCTGCTCAAAACTATAGGAATGCTATTGGCGGTGGGAGGACGGTTGTCATGGGGTGGGGTGATATTTTTCACCTTGGGGCTAGGGCTCTACTTTTTATCTAGTCTGTAGACTGAATACATATTTTTCGTTTTTTTAAAGGGTGGATAGACTTCAGACATTGGTAAACCGCGCCTTTAGGTGCGGAAGGGGCTTCGTTTTGGCAGCTTGAATCTGGAGCTTTGCCGTGTTTGATACCAAAT
>CAYNIT010000280.1:0-5958 GCA_964397205.1 uncultured Phaeodactylibacter sp.
GTTCTGCCATCGTTTAGCAGCCTTCCTAATCAGGTCTGTGGCACTAAGAACAACTTCAGAAAGTCCCTAACTTCTTAAAGACTGTGAAAGTCAGGCTTTTCCGAAATATTATGTACTGTGCCTTACCTGACTTTCACTTCCATACTATCGATATTTTGCGATGCTGTACGCCGCATTGCACTCAAAGGCTATAGAACAACACACACTAACGAGAAAATTAACTTTACCGCTGTGACGCGTTTGGCACAGGGTTTGTAAGGTTATTGTATATAAGGTGCGAAACCCGCACTTTTTCAGAAGCTTGAGGCTAATTGCATATTCCAAAAACAGCTGCTGTTCATGGCAGCAAGCTGCCCCCCTTTCTTTACGGTAGAATCTAATTTCGGATAGATGCTGCTTGCTGGCTTTTACAGAAGCAAGGAGCGATAAACACAAACCTCATGCTTTACTTGGTAACCCAAACAAAATGGCTGTGTCTCTTCTGCCTATGGCTTTCAGTTGGTAGCCTATATGCACAAAACAAAGAAACGGAAGCTTCGCAAGAGAAGCAATCTTTCATAGACGCTATTAGTGTAAGCACGGGCACGAATGCTTTGGTGGGCTTTGATCTGCGCCATCGGTTGAACGACCGCTGGACCGCCCGCGCCGGTTTCAATCACATGCACTTCAATATCAGAGCATGGGAAACCAACTTCAACCGGTTCGCGCACTATGCCTCTATCAACCTGGATGTCAGGCAATCCTCTTTTTCCCTTCTGTTTGACTACAGCCTGGGGGAGAAAGGGTTCGTCAAGCTGGTGAGCGGCTTAGGCTTTTTTATCGACAACCGCATCAGCGGTTCGGTAAGGCTGGCCGATAACTTTACGTTCAACGATATTGATTTTGAGCCGGACGAGCTTGGCTACGTATACGGAGGCGTGCAATTCAAAAACCCCGTCAATCCATACTTGGGCATTGCCCTTGGCCGGATGCGGGCTGACAAGCGCCTCAACTTCGGTGTAGATATCGGTACTTTCTACAAAGGGAAGCCGTACATCTCCATCGCCGGCACTAATCTGCTGCGCAACAATGAGCACAACTCGGAAGTGCTTACGGAGAATTTTTCAGCCTACCGCTGGTATCCCGTTCTCAGCTTCCGCCTGAGCTATACTATTCATCCTGTAAAAAATGTAATCCAAAACCATCATGAAGAATAATCTCGACCTGCGAACCCTGCTGCTCGCCGCTTTGATAGCTGGCTTAGCAATCTCTTGCACCAAGACAGAAGACTTGATCAAGGGCACTTCAGTGAATATCAACACCGATTTGCTGATCAACCCCTTGACTCTACAGATACTGACTAACGAAGATGGAGTAGACATCCCTGAGGAGCTCGACATCGAAGTACTGGGCGCCGATAAAGACAAGGTGTTCACGGTATTCGGCGAAAAGGAACTGGTCGCAAATGTCAATCCCTCTGACCCCGGCACGGCCATGCTGCCGATCGGCATCCGCCGGGTGGAGCAAATATCAGTGGAAGACCCCATAGCGTTCACGCTAATGATCAAAGCCGATGGGTTCATGCCTATTGTACGCAGCTTCCGCATCGTAGACCAAAAGCCACGCATGAGCAATGTAAAACTTGTGCGCATGGAAGAAGAGCCGGCGGGTGTTCAGATGCAAGAAGCTATGGTAGATGCCCCGAGCGAAGGCACGAGCTCCTCTATACGCTTCGAAACATCTATGAGTACTCAAGGAGAGCGAGTGAGTGTGGAAATGCGCCCTGGCACCCAACTCTTTGAGCAGAACGGCCAGCAAGTTATGGGGGAAGTTGAGGCCATGGTTGCCCACTATGACTTGAAAGTACAGGGCGTTCACGACTTAGTACCCACCAGCCTGTTTTCCAATGATGCACTGGACAAAGAAGGCAACAGCCTGGGTTTTACCGCTTTTGATCCGGTAGCAATCTACGCCATGGAAATGAAGTCAGGCGACAAAGAGGTAAAGCAATTTTCTAAGCCCCTGGACATCACCGTCCGCGTGAAGCCCAACGCCATGAATCCGGAGACTGGCGCCTACATAAAGGCGGGTGATAAAATCCCCGTTTGGAGCTTCAACGAGGGCCTCGGCGAATGGCAAGAAGAAACCGATGCGACCATCGTAGCGGGCAACGGCGGGCAACTGTACGCCTACTTCCGTCAGTCTCACCTTTCCATCTGGCTGCTCGGGGGAAGATTCCCCTGCCGCCCCCGCACCGAAATTGAAATCATCAACACGCAACAGGAAGAATTCGACCCGATCCGCTACTACTACGTAGAGGTGTACCGCGCCAATGACAACAGCATTCTTTGGTCCTCCTATACCCGCTTCTTCAATCGGGAACTCATCCGCCTTTTCTCCGGCAGCAGTCAAGATGTCTACTTCAAAGTATACAATCTGCCCGATCCCTGCAGCAAACAAATCGAATTGTATACCTCTCCCACTTTTAAGAGCTGCGGGGAAATGCTGACACTGGACTTAACCGAGCCACTCAATATCAATAGCAGCGACTTTGCAAAGATCCACGTGAACGTAGCTGGCACTTGCTCCAGCTCGTACAACGACCTGGTAGTCCGCCCTACGCTGCCCATCATGTACCGGGAATCAGGATGCAGCGTATGGAGCCCCCTGGGCTGGCTGGATTCCGGGCGCGGCGCAACCGGAGCGCTTAAAGTAGGAGAATACTACGACTTCCGCATTTCTCACCGCTCTTTGGACCGCACCATCCTCGACTTGCAAGTGCCCACGCAGGATACTACCGTGGTCATCGACAGCCCGTTCTACGATTTCCTGGAAACCATTGACGTGGTTTACGACGACGATGGCCGTACCATCCGCTTTGAGTATACGGATATTCAGGTGCCGGACAAAGCATGCGATGAGTACATCGACTACCTGAACAGCCGCGGCTCAAGCATTATAAGATAACAAAAGATGTAATTCGACAGGTTTAAGTAGTATTATTCTTACCGGATGGCTCTCTTCGGAGAGCCATCCCTTTTTTGTCTTGTGTTGTCAGTTGAGCAGCTACCGGAAATAAGGACAAACTATTTTTACGGAGTATTCGTTTACAATGGTAATTGCCGATAGAAGGCAAAGACCATTTGTAAACCAACCGCTTATGTCCAAATTTCACTACTCGCTGTGCCTTTTGCCGCTCGTCCTTCTTTTGTTTTCTACGCCCGCCTGGGCAACCCACAACCGTGCTGGAGAAATAACTGTACGGCGCCTCGCTGACGGTTGCACAGGCTCCGATGGGCTAACCGTGGAAGTTACTGTGACCACCTATACCAAAGCCAGCAGTATACCGGCTGACCGGGATACGCTTACCGTATGTTTTGGCTACGAAGTAAATGGCGTTACAGTCTGCGAACGGGTACCCAGAAGCAATGGGCCCGGCAATCCGCCACAGGGGGTTCTGCTGGAAAACGATACCAAGCGCAACCTTTACAAAGTCGTGCACACTTTCCCCGTCCGGGGTAGTTATAAAATCACCATGACAGACCCCAACCGAAATGGCGGTATTCTCAATGTCAACAACCCCAATTCAGACCAGGTGCGTTTCCACCTTCAAACGGAATATACCATTCCCAACCCGCAATTTCAGGGCTGCAACAATTCTCCCATCATTACCCAGCCTCCGGTAGACATCGGCTGCGTCGGCCAGGTTTTCACCCACAACCCCAATGCATTTGATGCCGACGATAAGGACAGCCTGTCCTACGAATTCATCACCCCGCTTCAAGATGTAGATACTCCGGTGCCCAATTACGAGGAAGTCACCCTGATCAATCCCGGGACCAACAATCAAATCAGCATCAATCCAGAAACCGGAGAAATTGTATGGGACGCTCCACAGCGCGCCGGCGAGTACAACATCGCCATCCTGATCCGGGAATGGCGCAACGGGCAGCAGATCGGCTCCATCGTGCGGGATATGCAGATATTGATCGAAGAGTGCGAAAACCTGCCGCCGGTGGTAGAAGTGCCCTTCGAGGAGATCTGCGTCGTCGCTGGCGAGCTCGTTGAATTCGAGGTCACTGCTACTGCTCCCTTGGTAGAAGAAGATCAGCGGGTCCGGCTCACCGCCCGCGGCGGGCCTTTTGAAGTCGGCTTCAGCCAAGCGGAATTCCAACCGCTGACTGACCAATTTGAAGAGGATCCGGTCACTAAGGTTTTCCGCTGGCAAACGACCTGCGAGCAGATATCCAGCCAGTTTTACCAAGTCGTTTTTAAAGCGACCGACAGTTTCTTTACCGGCAATAACAATAATGACACCACCGGGCTGGCGACCCTGAAAACCGTCCGCATCAAGGTGGTCGGCCCGCCGCCGGAGGATGTGCAGGCGGCCTCCGCCTCCGGCGTCGTCAACCTCAGCTGGGCCAACCCTTATTCCTGCGAGGACACCTCCATCGACTATTTCCGCGGTTTCTCCGTGTGGCGGCGGGAAGGCAGCACCGAAGTGCCCATCGACACCTGCTCCCCCGGGCTCGACGGCACCGGCTACCAGCGCCTGACCACTACTTTCATAAACGATGAGGAAGACGGCCGCTACGTCTACACCGACACCGACGTGGAGCGCGGCCGCACCTACTGCTACCGCGTCCTCGGCGAATTTGCCTTCACCACCCCCGCCGGCAGCGGTACTTACAATGCTGTGCAGAGCCTCGCTTCCGACTCCGCCTGCATTCAGCTGAGCCGCGACATCCCGCTCATCACCAACGTCAGCGTGCAGGCCACCGACGCAGCCGCAGGCGAAATGGAGGTATGCTGGTCCAAGCCCCTGGCCGACGACCTCGACACCCTGCAAAACCCCGGGCCCTACGTTTACGAAGTGCTGCGCGCCCCCGGCACTGAGCCCGCCGAGGCCGACTTCGCCCCCATCGGCACAACCTTCAGCAGCCCCACATTCGCCGGCGCCAACGACACCTGCTTCGTCGATGCTGGGCTGAACACCGCCGGGCAGCCGTATTCCTACAAGGTCAACTTCTACGTCAACAACGAGAGCGAGCCCCTGGGCGCTACCAACCCCGCCTCCTCCGTCTTCCTCGACATCGCCCCCACCGACAACACCAATATCCTGAGCTGGGAGGAGAACGTGCCCTGGAACAACTTCGAATACCTCGTCCTGCGGCAGAACAGCAGCGGGGCTTTCGACTCCATCGCCACCGTCGCAGAGCCTGCTTTCCGCGACGAGGGGCTGGTCAACGGCAGGGAATACTGCTACAAAATTCGCTCCGCAGGCTCCTACGGCATCGATGATGTCGTGTTCCCTATCCTGAACGATTCCCAGGAAAGCTGCCAAGCGCCCGTCGACAACGTGCCCCCCTGCCCCCCTGCCCTCGAGGTGCTGACCGCTTGCGACCCGGACATCAACTGCGAAAACGAAGAGGAGCTGTTCAACACCCTCGAGTGGGTTAACCCCATGGAGCTCTGCGAGGAAACGGATGATGTGACCGGCTACCGGATCTACTATGCTCCCTTCGAGGGCGAGGAGTTCGCGCAGATCGCTGAGATCCAAGATGCCGGCCGCACCTTTTTGGAAGACAAGCCGGAAATAGGCATCGCCGGCTGCTACGCTGTCACCGCCATCGACACTTTCTTCAACGAGAGCGATTTCAGCAACATCGTCTGCGTGGACAACTGCCCGACTTACACCCTGCCCAATGCCTTTACGCCCAACGGCGACGGGCAGAACGAAGTTTTCCGGCCCTTCTCCCAGTGCTTCATCGACCGCGTGCAGTTCAACGTGTTCAACCGCTGGGGGCAGCTCGTTTTCACTACCACTAACCCAGAGCTGAACTGGGACGGCCGCAATATGCAGGGCCAGGAGCTCAAGGAAGGGACTTACTATTACAGCTGCCGGTACTTCGAGCGACGGGTGGACGGCATCGCCCAGGCGCCAGAAATTTTGAAAGGGTACATCGAGCTGATCCGGGG
>CAYNIT010000281.1:0-5895 GCA_964397205.1 uncultured Phaeodactylibacter sp.
GCAGCGCCTGTTCCTTTTTCTCCGTTTCGGCTTTCACGCGCAGGGCGTTGAGGTTTTTTTCCATCGTAATGCTGCTCAGGCTGTCCTCCAGGCTTTCGTAAGCTTCCAGGTAGGCCAGGGCTTCCGCGGTTTGCCCGGCCGCTTTTTTCCACTGATAAAGCAGGGACAAAGCTCGCCCACGCCGGTAGGGCACCTTCGCTTGTTCGTAGTACTGCAGGGCTTGCTGCAAAGCTGCGAAGGCCTCCGCATTTCGCCCGCGCTGATGGTAAAATTTGGCCAGGTCTTCGTAAGTCCATCCGGCGCGGTAGGGTACGCCCGATTGCTCGAAATGCTGAATGGCTTTTCTGAGCTGCTGTTCGACGGCCGCCTCTTGCTCGGTAGCCAACATATACAAAGCAATGTGCTCTGGCTGCTGCATGAGCTCTTCGCTGGTTTTCTGCTCCAGTTTGTAGGCATCCCACTGCTGCTGCATATCCGCCATGCGCTCGAATTGCTCGGTCTGAAAGTAGTACTGCAAAAACTGGAAAAGCAGGTAACCCCGGTCAGAACGGTTGCCGCTCTGTTGTACCCGCTGGTAGGCGAGCCGGGCGTAATGGTTGGCTTGCGCGGTATCTTGCTTGTCGCGAAATAAGCCAAACAGGCCCGAGTATACCTTCCAGAGGTCTGTCGGGGGCTCCATCCGCTGAAAGGCGTGCTCGGCTTTTGACCAGTAGTAGTAAGCGGAATCGGGCTGTGCCCGCCGCTGATACGTGAGCGCCATGTTGTTGTGAATGGGCCCCAGCAAGTGCTCAAGCTCGTGTTTCCGGCTCAGCCGTGCTGCCCGCTCATACTGCTGCAGCGCTCGTGCGTAGCGGCTTCTTTGGTGGTGCCAAAAACCCAGATTGATCAGTCCGTTGATAACTACAGATGGGGCACCCAGCTCCCGGGCAAGCGCTACTGCTCTGCTGCAGTAGAACTCCGTACTGTCGTGGCCTACCTCGCCGTAATCGTTACAGAGGGCATCCGCAAGGGGCAGTTGGGCCGCCTTTTCTGCTGCTTTTGCAAAAGCTGCCCGCAGACTGTCTCTTGCCGTGTTGGGCTTCAGGGGCAGGCTTCCCAACAACAGCAGACTGAATAGTAAGCAAGCGCACCGCATGGTTTTTGGGATTTTAAACAATTAGACTCAGACAATTCCCTTAGATGGTTGGATAAAACCTTAAACGATAGGCCGTTCTTTTAGTTAAGCAAGTTGCCCTGCTCGTCCCACGCTGCAACCTCGCCGCGGGTATCGTGATCGATGCACTTAGCCAACCATTCCTCCTCGCCGGTAATGCCGTGTTTCTGCAGCACCTCCTCCGGCGGCCCGTCCCAAAGGTTGGGGGCATTGCCAGCGTAGCCCAAATCTTCTAAGCCCTCTTTGCTGGTAAAGTAGCCGCAGACCACCAGTTGCCGCAGCAAGTGGAAGAAGGCGACCGGGGGCTCGGGGATGGCCTCCGGATCCTCCGGCAAATACGCGATATCGTCCACGATGGCGATCTGTTGCTCGCTCGTCAATGCAGAAAAGTCGTTTTGCTCAAAGCGCTGCAGCGACTCCCGGCTCAACCAGGACAAACCAGCGCGCAGGGGCAGCTGGAAATCGGGAAAATCGAGGGCCATGAAGTCTATGAAGTCCGTTACCCCAGTCGCGCTTGCCGCAGGCCCCTGCTCATCAGCCGGAAGGATAATATCTGCTAGCGTGTCCAGTGTTTTGCGTTCGGCACCGCTGAAAAACGGGCCGGCAGCGTGGAGGCGGGCATCGCGTTTCAATTCTGCCGGGGTACGGGTACCTTCAAAGGGATAAGCGTTGGCGGCTTTGGCATTGGTTTCGGCAGCCTCTGTTTCACAACCGGCAGCGGTAAACAGGGCGGAAGTGGCAGCTGCGCCAATCAGCAGGCTTTTGATGCTTTCTCGGCGGTCCATCATAGGTTGCTTTTTTTGAGTTCAGAAAGGATGTGGTCGCTCGTGCGCCAGGCCAGCGCCATAATCGTCCAGGTCGGGTTTTTGTCGGCCTGGGAGGGGAAAGTGGCAGCGTCGGTAATGAAAAGGTTGGGCACTTCGTGCAGCCGGCCGTAGGCGTTGGTGACGGAAGTCTTCGGGTCGTTGCCCATGCGGGCGGTGCCGACTTCGTGTATGATTTCCCCGGGCTTGTTCAGGCCGTAGTCGTTCGCCGCGTTGCCTTTTTCCGAAAGGATGGTAGCGCCCATGTTGGTCAGGATTTCCTCAAAGGTGTCCTGCATGTGGCGGGCCTGTTTGCGCTCGTAATCGGTCCATTGGTAGTTGAAGCGCAGCACGGGGATGCCCCATTCGTCCACGCGCTGCGGGTCGATATCACAGTAGTTGCTGTACTGCGCTACCGATTCGCCTCTGCCCATCATGCCGACGAAAGCGCCGAATGTGCGGCGGTGCTGCTCTTTCAGGCTTTTGCCGTAGCCGCCGGGCCGGATGCCGAGGGCGCGCTGCACCTGATCGTGGCCGAAACCAAAGCCGTAGCCGGGCATGCCCTGCCCGCCCCAGATTTCAATGTGGTAACCGCGCGGAAAGTCCAGCTTTTTGTTGTCCAGCCACCAGGGGGAATAAACGTGCAGCCCCCCTACCCCATCTTCGTTGTAGCGCTCGCGATCCATCAGCGCCGGCACAAAGCCCCACATGCCGGAGCCGGTGGAGTCGTGCAGATAACGCCCGATCATGCCGCTGCCGTTGCCCAAACCGCCTTTTTTAGAATTGAGCAAAATACGCGCCGTAGAACAAGCCGATGCGGCCAGTACAATCACTTTACCTTTGATCTGGTACTCCAGCCGGTCCTCTTTGTTGACATAGCTGACCGCCTTGGCTTTGCCATCGGGGCCGGTCTCCACCGAGCGCGCCATGCAGTTGACAAACAGGTCAATCTGCCCGCCCGACTTCTGCGCGGGGAAGATCAGGCAGCTGCCCGAGCTGAAGTCGGCATAGACGGAGCAGGAGCGGCTGCACTGCCCGCAGTAGAAACAGAGGCCGCGCTCTTTGTTGATCCGCTTGGTGAGCATGGACATGCGGCCGGGAATGACGCGCACGCCCGATTGGCGCGCGGCTTTGATGTAGTACCATTCGTGCAGTCTTGGTTTGGGTGGGGGCAGGAAAAAGCCGTCGGGGTCGTTGGGCAGCCCTTCGTTGGTGCCGAATACGCCGATCAGCTTATCGACTTTATCGTAGTAAGGCTTGACATCTTCGTAGGAAATCGGCCAGTTGGCGCCCAGCCCGTCGATGTCTTTTCGGCGGAAGTCATCCGGGCCGAAGCGCAGGGCAATGCGACCCCAGTGGTTGGTGCGCCCACCCAGCATGCGGGAGCGGAACCAGCGGAAGTTGCTGCCGGCGTTTTGGGTGTAAGGTTCGCCCTCGATGTCCCAGCCGCCGTAGGCCATGTCGAAGTCGCCGAAGGGCCGGTGGGTGCCCGCGCCGCGGCGGGGGCTCTCGTAGGGCCAGCGCATCTGTGTCCTGGTGGCGGGGTCAGCCGGGTCGAAGAAAGGGCCAGCTTCCACGATGGCTACGGACAGGCCCTGCTCGGCCAGGACCTTCGCCGTCATGCCGCCGCCCGCGCCGGAGCCGACGATGACGGCGTCGTAGGTTTTGGTTGGTTGCTTGATTTGCACGGTAGGTCGTGTTGTGTTTGGGGGGTTAAGGTCGATAAAAAATGTGGGTTGCGGAAATGGAAAAACACCCAACCTATCCGCCCCCGCCCTCGTCTAACTTATAGAACCAAAGACCAATCACCATGAAAAAGGCATTTTTCTTCTCCCTATTCCTCGCTCTGCTTTTCGCACAGTGCCAGGATAGCGATCAGGGCATCCAACCATTGCCCGACCCTGCGGAGGTAAGCGAATTGGCAAACATGAACCACGCCCTGGGCTGGGAATTGTTCCAAAAAGAACAACAAGCGCGGCCCGGCGAGAACATCCTCCTCTCCCCCTTCAGCGTACAGACAGCGCTGCTGATGGCGCAAAACGGCGCAGCGGGCAGCACGCAGGCCCAGATACTCGATGCGATGGGCGGCAGCGATCTTTCCGCCGAACAGCTGAATGAACTCTACGGCGATTTGGCAGCCCTGCTGCAGGACAGCGGCCATCCGGAGGTGACCATCGCCAACGCTTACTTCTACGACGACAACCGCATCGCGGTGGAGCCAGATTTCCTATCCACCCTGAGCGAGCAGTACGACTGCGGCGCGGAAACCCTGGATTTCCGGGAAGCAACTGCCAGCGTAGACGCCATCAACGCCTGGGTGGCCGAACAAACCCAGGACAAAATCACCAAGCTGCTGAGTCAAATCACGCAGGATGATTTGGCTTTCCTTATCAATGCCATCTACTTCAAAGCAGACTGGTCAGTAGGTTTTTCGGAAGAACAAACCTCGCCTCATGCCTTCACTACTGCCGACGGCAGCCAGGTGCAGGCGGACTTTGTGTTCGGCGACCGCACCTTTACCACGGCTGAATTCGATGGATTGCGGATGGTAGACCTGCCCTTCCGCGATTCTACCTTCAGCCTCAGCCTCCTGCAGCCCGAGGCTGCAGAACCCGACTGGCCGGCCTCCCTCAACGGCAGCCGCTGGCTGTCGCTGTACGACAAAGCAAGCCGGGGGCGGGCTATGGTGCTGTTCCCGAAGCTGAAGCTGGAGTACAAAAACAATCTGGCAGCTTCTCTGAAGCAGTTGGGCATGGTGGATGCCTTCCAGCCAGATCGGGCGGATTTCCGGTTCATGGGGCAAGCCCTGACCGGCCCCAATATTTTCATCAAGCAAGTCGCTCATCAGTCAGTATTAGAAATTGACGAAAAGGGCGCTGAAGGGGCAGCGGCTACGAGCATCGGTTTTGGAACGACTTCCGCGCCGCCGATTTTCCGTTTTGACCACCCCTTCGTGCTTGTGCTGCGGCACATCCCGACCAATACCATGCTTTTTGTGGGCTACGTGGCGGATCCGGTGCAGAGCTGAGGAAGGTAAAATGCCTGCTGTAAAGGCGGAGCCATGCGGAGTCCTTCGGGGGAACTGTAAAATGTAAAACCGCAAAACCGTAAAATGTAAAACCGTAAAATGTAGAACTGCAAAATGAAAAGTGCCCCCTCCGCCCTGTCGGGCACCACCCCAAGGGAGGGGACGAGCGGGGCGGGCTTGGAGGCGTGCAAAATGTGGAAGGCGAAATGAAAAAGTGTGGCGATGTGCTCTGCAGCTGCTCTGATGGCGGAATGAGGGCCAGGTCTGCGGAAAAAAGCCTGCTGGCAACAGATTAACTTGGTTTTCCTATTTTTACCCAAAAGCGGCTATGCATAAACCGGGCAGGCCGCCATTGGAAAACCAAGATCAAAAAGATGAAAAATACCCTTTTGGCCCTCCTCCTATTCCTCTCCCTGCCCTTGTGCGCCCAGTACGAAATGCCCCACCTCCTCTCCCTTAAAGCGCAGGGCGAGCTGCAGGACCGCTGGCTGGAGCAACGGGCGCAAAGCATACTGCCCGGGCTGATGCAGCGCGAAGGCATCGATATATGGATCCTCATCGCGCGGGAGTACAACGAAGACCCGGTACTGAAGACCATGCTGCCCTCCTTCTGGCTGTCGGCGCGCCGGACGACGATGCTGGTCATTTACGACACTGGGGACAGCCTGGAGACGCTCGCCTGTGCCCGCTACGATGTGGGGGCAGTGTTTAAAAAGGCCTGGGATAAGGAGCAGGAGCCTGATCAGTGGGCGCGGCTGCGGCAGCTTATTGAGGAGCGGGATCCGAAGAAAATCGCGGTCAACCGGTCGGAACACTTCGGGCTGGCGGATGGCTTGTCCGCTTACCACTACGATAAGCTAAGGGGTCGCGCAACAATAACTTACCGATTTAGACTCGTTCTTTTGCACGCT
>CAYNIT010000282.1:0-5779 GCA_964397205.1 uncultured Phaeodactylibacter sp.
GCAAGTACGAAGGAACCGATGTCGCATTTACTTCCATCGCTGATGTGAAGCAGCATCCCGATGCTTATACCATAGTAGACGTGCGCTCGCCATCCGAATACGAGGAGCAGAAAGCCTTTGAGCACAGCATCAACGTTCCGCTCAGCGATTTGATGGAAAAAGCAGAGGAAGTAGGCAACGGCAAGCCGATTGCGGTCCACTGTGCTGGCGGCTACCGCTCAGCCATCGCTTCCAGTATCATTGAGCGTGCTACCCATAAAAAAGTGCTGGACATTGGCGACGAGATCAAAACGATCCTGGACTGATCAATAAGGTTCTGTAAACTCAAATGGCTTTATCGGAATCCCCTCCCGCAGGGGTTTCCGGTAAGCTATATGTATACGCTCTACCTCCACATTCAGCTTGTTGTACATACTGATTGCTTCGAAATTATGCGCCCGTACAGTCGTCAGGTACATGTACGGGTATTTTTTCATGTTCTCCGGCGTAGCCATATTTTCTATGATCACGCCATTCAACCCCCTATGCTGGTAATCGGGGTGAACGCCAAACCCGATGCCTTTGGCGGCAAACTGTTTTTTTCGCCACTTGCGCCATAGGAATCCGGGCAACTTCCACCATTTCATCCTTCCTTTCATGGGCCGCAGCAGCTCATTGATGTCTGGCAGCAGCGCGCAAAATGCGGCTGGCTCACCGTCGAAGTAGGTGATGGTCATAATGTTGGGGTCGGCAATGGGTTTGGCTTCTTTCAGTATTTTGATGACCAAAGTCGGCTCCAGCGGCTTGAAGTGGCCGTACTTGCTAAAAGCTGCGTTGTAGATTTTGCAAAAATCCTCGGCAAACTTCGGCAGCTGCTCGTAATCCAGCGGCAAGGTGACGATATCGTGGCTGCGCTGCAAGCGTTTCATGATAATCCGCAGCCGCTCGACGGGGATATTCCGCGAATCCCCCTTCAGGGTCAAAATTTGCTCGAAGGGTTGAAACCCGTAGTTTTCAAAGAATGACCGGTAGTAGGCAGGCTGGTAATTCTCTTGCAGAAGCGGCGGATAGAAGCCCTTCACCAGCAAGCCCCAGAACTTCTCCCTTTCGCCGAAGTTGATCGGCCCATCCATGACTTCCGCTCCTTTGCTTCTGAGCCATGCCTCGGCTTTTTCAAACAAAGCCTGTGCATAGCGCTCTTCTTCAACACACTCGAAAAAGCCAATACCGCCAATCGGGTGGTCTTGCGTCTTATTACGGGCATGGTCCATAAAAGCGGCAATCCGCCCCGCCAGCTCTCCCTTATCTCCTCGCAGTACGAAACAAATGGCTTCTCCGTCCAGAAAGGCATCATTGGCGTTAGGGTCGAACACAGCCTCTACATCCCCCTCGAGGGGAGCAATCCAGTTGGGGTCTCCCCGATAAATGATGTGAGGGACCCGGTGAAAATCCTTCCAATCTTTCCTGGTTTTAACGGTCGTGAATTTCATGGCGAAGCCTTCGGTTCCTGCTATTATACAAGGCGAAGGTAGGTAAAATTAAGAATTGAGAAACCAGCTCCTTGCATATTCTGGCCAGCCTCCCTAAAAGCAGTAGGCCAGCTACCCTGCCTTGCCGTTGCAAAGCCAGTAGCTGCCTACCGCATACATACCCCAACTTGCGATACACCCTGTAAGAGGTGCGGCGCTCTCAGCGCCGGCAGGTCGGGTTAAGACACTTAAAATGCCGGTCAGCAGAGAGGCGGATCGGGCAGGCTTTCACCCACCCTTTCCGGCTTCGCCTACGCAAGCTGATTGGGTATGTTTGAACTTGATGGCCTCGATGCTAGGAAGATTCCGCTTTCGCCTCCTTCTTCGACAGCAAGGCAAATTCAGCAATCACGACCTGCGGAATCTTCCGGCGCAGGCCGTCTTTGTCCTCGAAGGTGTTGTACTTGAGCTGCCCCCTTACGATTACTTCCTTGCCCTTCTTGCAAAGGTCGTTCATGATTTCCGCCAATTTGCCCCAGGCAATGCAGCGGTGCCATTCCGTATCGGTGATCCACTGCCCTTCCTTGTTCTTGTAGCGTTCGTTGGTCGCCATAGACAGCTCGAGCAAAGATTTGCCCGTAGGCGTGGTAGTCAGTTTAGGGTCTTTGCCTAGATGGCCGATCAGGGTTACACTGTTCTTTAATCCGTTCATGATTTTTGAGGTTTTGAATGAAAAAATAAGTACGGGGTGGCTTTATTGGTCCGCCCCTTGGAATATTGGGGTTATACAGGAGGACGAGCGTTCAGGCCCGTCTCAATTCATTGGCATAAATTCGCTCACGATGACTTCTGAAATATGGCGCTTTTGGCCATCCTTACCTTCGTAGCAGCGGTGGGTCAGTTTACCCTGCACCGCCACTTGCTTGCCTTTTTTCAGCAGTACAGGCATGATTTCTGCTATCTTGCCCCAGCCTACCAGCCGGTGCCGCTGTACATCGACTACTCTTTGGCCTTTGGCATTCCGGTAAATTTCTTTGGTGTCAATGATGGCCCGGGCGATCGCCTGCCCGCTGTCGAGTTCTTTAAACTCTACCTCTCTGCCGAGGCTGCCAATCAGTTGTACGTGGTTGCGTAATTGGTTCATGACTTATTGGTTTTGATGTTCACAATTGGTTGTCGCTTTCGGACACTCACAAAGGTGGGGGCGAAGTACAGCCGTAGTCGAATAATAAACGTTTACTTTCGTTTGTACTCGTTTGTACACGATTACAAACGGGTACAAACGGTTTCAGCCCCTATTTCCGGGCTTTGCAGCGCTACAGAGGGTTTTGTATGTTGCAGCAAAAAAGATGGATGTTGCCAACCATTGCGACACGCTACGCTCGTTGGCTGTCTGTACAACTGTTTGGTTTTCCCGGCAAACCTATAAGAGCCGAACCACTCTGTTGCCGACTGGCATAACCGATATTGCCAAAATCATTGCTAGGGTTGAGTAAAGTCAGTGCTTGCTGGCTTGCAAGGTCATAAGTTGCTGGAGGACCTAATCCTAGCCTATGAAGTATACCAAGCAAGCGCCGGACCGCGGCCAGCTGCTCAACGATTTGTGGAGCATACAATTGGCAGAGCGGCACATTAGCGACCGAGACCTCTCGCAACTCGCCCGGAAGTATGAGTTGTCGTGGGTAGAGATCGAGGGTATCGCGTCCTTTTACCACTTTTTCCATCGCAAGCCGGCGGGCCGTTATACCATTTACCTCAACAACAGCATCACGGCTGAATACAGCGGCCAAAGAGAGATAAAAGCCGCTTTCGAAGAAGCCACAGGTGCCCGGCTGGGACATACGGACCCGACGGGCACTTTTGGGTTGTACGAGACCTCTTGTATCGGCCTTAGTGATCTGGAGCCGGCGGCGCTGATCAATTTCCACCCCTTCACCCAACTTACCCCACAGAAAGCGAAAGCGCTGGTCTGGCAGCTGAAACGTGGGGTGCCGCTGGAACTCCTTGCTGATGATATTCCACAGCACATTCAGCGGCAGCTGCCCACGGAAAGAGCCGTACTGCTGCGGCCCTTCGCCCCCGGCCAAAGTTTAGCCCCCCTGCTGGAGCTCAGCCCTACCGAAGCATTGGAACAAATCAAGGCCTCTGGCCTACGCGGCATGGGGGGCGCCTTTTTCCCCGTCGGCACCAAATGGCAGCTCTGCCGGGAACAGCCCGGAGACGAGAAGTACATCCTTTGCAATGCTGACGAGGGGGAACCGGGCACCTTCAAGGACCGCATGTTGCTGCAGTACCTGCCCGAGCTGGTGCTGGAAGGCATGATACATGCCGGCTATACCACCGGTGCGGAGGAAGGCTGGATTTACCTGCGCGGCGAGTACCGCTGGCTGCTGCCCAAGTTGAAAGAAGCCATCGCGCATTACTACGCCTCCGGCTGGCTGGGCGAGGAAATCCCGGCGAAAGAGCCCTTCCGTTTTGACATCCACATCCAACTAGGAGGCGGTGCCTACGTCTGTGGCGAAGAAACCGCGATGATCAACTCGCTGGAAGGCCTGCGGGGCGAACCCCGGGTACGCACCTACTTCCCCGTGGAGCGAGGCTACCGCCAAAAACCTACGGTGGTCAATAATGTGGAAACCTTTGCGGCGGCTGCCCGGGTCATTGAGCTGGGCCCTGACTACTTTGCCGCTTTGGGTACCCCACAGCTCAAAGGCACCCGCTTGCTCAGTGTGGCCGGCGACTGCACAAAGCCCGGCATTTACGAAATAGAATGGGGGACTTCCTTAGGCGAGCTGTTGGACTGGGCGGGCGCGGAATCCCCGCTGGCGGTTCAGATCAGCGGCCCCTCCGGACAATGCGTCAACGCCAGCTACGGCGAACGGCGGTTCGACTGGGACGATCTGCGCTGTGGCGGTGCGGTGACCCTATTCAATGAAAAACGCGACCTGCTCCACATACTGCACAATTTCTCCAGTTTTTTCACTTACGAGTCCTGCGGCGTATGCACCCCTTGCCGCGCGGGCAATTTCATTTTCAGCCGCAAGCTGGACAAGCTGTCCAAGGGGTTGGGGGAGGCCGGCGACTACGTCGAGATACAGAATTGGAGCAACATCATGCAGCAGACGAGCCGCTGCGGGCTGGGCCGGGCCGCTACCAACGCCCTGCTGAGCGCCATCGACAACTTCCCAGGCTATTTCGCCTCCTACTTCAGCAAAAAGGACGATGACCTAAAGCACGCCTTTGAGCTGGACGAAGCCCTGAAAGATTACCGGAAGGCAGTAGGCAGTACATTAGGAACCGAATAAAACCCGAAACCATGGCTAAGACCATCCCCATAACAATTAACGGAGCAAGCTTCCAAGCGGAGGAAGGCCAGAATTTGGTCAATGCAATCCGCCAAGCCGGCGTTTTCGTCCCCTCGCTTTGCTACTACGAACACATCGACCCGCCGCTCGGCACCTGCCGGGTGTGTACAGTATTGGTAAATGGAAAACCTACCGCCGCTTGCACGGCTACGGTCAAGCCCGGCATGAAGATTGTCACCAATACTCAAGAACTGGAAGATGTACGCAAAGGCATGGTGGAAATGCTCTTCGCCGAGGGCAACCACTTCTGCCCAACTTGCGAAAAGAGCGGCGACTGCGACTTGCAGGGATTAGGCTACCGCTTGGGCGTAAAAGCCAGCCGCTTCCCCCACCTCTTCGTCAACCGGCTGATCGATTACCGGCCGGAGCGTATGGTCATCGACCATAACCGCTGTATACGTTGCCGTCGCTGCGTGGAAGAGGTGCGTACGGCGGACGATAAGGCAGTCTTCTCTTTCGTCAACCGGGGCAAGCATACCGAGGTCGCCATCGACTACGACGAGGAGGCCAAACTGTCGGAGGCAGAAGCCATACGCGCCATGCACATCTGCCCGGTCGGCGCGATACTGGTACGCGGCAAGAGCATGGCCCGCCCAGTAGGCGAACGCAAGTACGATCAGCCGGAGCAAGCCTGGGAAAAGCAAGAAGGCCCCATTGAAGTACCGAAACCTAAGCCCGGCGCGCCCAAGAAAGTCGTTGCTACCACTTCGCTGGCGGGTTGCTTTGGCTGCCACATGTCGCTGCTGGACATCGACGAGGATATTCTCGACGCGATTGAGCTGGTGGAGTTCAACCGCTCCCCGCTGACGGATATCAAGCAATTCGACCGCCGCTGCGATGTCGGCATCATCGAGGGGGGCTGCTGCAACAGCGAAAACGTAGAGGTGCTACAGGCCTTTAGGGACAATTGTGATGTGCTGATTGGCGTGGGGGAATGCGCCATCTGGGGCGGCCTGCCCGCTATGC
>CAYNIT010000283.1:0-5774 GCA_964397205.1 uncultured Phaeodactylibacter sp.
TGAGCAGAAAAGGAGTCCATAATTTCTACCTCCGCTTTCACCGGCCGTTCTTCCCCAAAAACGCGCACTTCTTCCGCTCCATCGCTCAGTACCCTTCCCGGCGTTCCGGGGGCACAGTAACCTACGATTAAAAAGGTGTTGCGGGCATCCGTAATATGATGGTAGAGGTGGTGTTTTACCCGGCCGGCATTCATCATGCCAGAAGAACTTACGATAATGCAGGGCTCTTTGGAATTGTTAAGGCGCTTTGAAATCGCTACGTCCCGCGCGTAGGTCAGGTTGTTGAATCCGAATGGATTGTCGTCAATCTGCAAGTACTCATTGAGCTCCCGGTCAAAACATTCGGGATGGGTATTGAAAATAGTCGTCGCATTGATGGCCAGGGGGCTGTCGACGTAAACGGGGAGACGCGGGAGTTCCCCGGCCGTCTCCAGCTGATCGAGCATGTAGACAATTTCCTGGGTGCGCCCGATGCTGAAAGCCGGTATGATCAGCTTTCCCTTTTTCTCGGAGCAAGTGTGGTTGATGATGCGCTGGAAGCGTTCGATTTCGTTGGGGGCTTTTTCATGCTCCCGGTCGCCGTAGGTGGATTCGCATATCAGGTAGTCTACTTCGGGCATGGGCTGTGGGTCCCTCAGGATAGGCCGTTTAGGGCGGCCAATGTCCCCGGTGAAGCCAAGGCGGATCGTTTCACCTCCCGCTTTCATCTTCATAGTGACAGAAGCGCTGCCCAGTATATGCCCGGCATCCCGGAACAGCACTTCAATGCCTTCCCGGGGGCTGAACCACCGCTCGTATCCGTGGCCATTGAAAAGATTCCAGGCCAGCTCGACATCTCTTGAGGTGTAGAGCGGTTGCTTCAGTTGATCGCTGCGCCCGCGTTTGCGCTGCCGCTTGTTGTAATAGTGGGCATCCATCTCTTGGATTTTGGCACTGTCCAGCAGCATGATGGCACAGAGGCTGCGGGTGGCGTGGGTGCAGTGGATGTCGCCCCGGAAGCCATCTTTGACCAGCTTCGGTATGCGCCCGCTGTGATCGATGTGGGCGTGGGAAAGGATCAGGCAGTCAAGATCAGAGGGGGAAAACGGCCAGCGCTCGTTGAAGTGCTCCATGTCGTCATCGTAGCCCTGGTACAGGCCACAGTCGAGCAAAATGGTGTATCCATCTTCCAGCGTGATAAGGTGAGCACTGCCCGTTACCTCCTGGGCGGCACCGCAGAATTGAATTTTCATGGAAGAAAGATAGGGAGATTATCTGGGGTGGACAAAAGTGGGCGTTAATCGTGCTCAAAGTGCAGGGCCCCGTAAGAAACCCTAGCTCGGATCTTGCCGCCCGAGTGCTGCTGCCCGCTGTAAGCTTTCAGCTCGTGTTTGTTGCCGAGTTCACGCTCGTGCAGCACTCGGAGCTGCTGCGGGTAACGGATGCCGGCGTAGTCGGCAATGGCATCTATGGCGTAATGAGCGCCGTCTTCGATGCGGAAGAAAAAGATGGTGGAATTGCCGGAGATGTCGATGTTTTCAAAATCCTCGTCAATGTCTACCACCCGGACTTTGCTGTCGTCAATGTCCAACCGAATAACTCGCTCAATATCTTCGGCGTAGATTTCGGAGTACAGGGACTGAATGTCCATTTCCCGCCCCTCCTTAAGGTCTATTTCGTCGTACTGGCCTTGGTTGTGGAAGAAACGGATGTCTTCCAGCCGGTAGTTATCATATCGGCTTTGGGAGTAAACTTCCTGCACGTCTTCCAAATTGACCGAAGAGTACCGGCTGTTCATCTTAAGCCGCTTGCCGTCCTCTAGGCGGAATTTTACATCTTTGAGCTGAATGTCTAGAGCTTTGAACTCTTTTACTCGGGCGTAGCCGTGTTCCAATTTGGCTTGGGTGCTCCCTAGCAATGCTTCAGCGTTGAAGTTGCCGTGGCTGAGCGTGGCCTCCACCTCCCCGCGCAATGATTGCAATCGCAAGTCTCCGTGCTTGTTGTTGACGGATAAGTAAATCTTTTCGGGTACCTTCAGCCGGTAGGAGATGGAATAATCCTGAAGCTCCGCTCCTCCCCATTGCCACCAGGCTCTTTCTTTGTCTTTGATGGTTGTTTTGACCTGCAGGCGCTCATTGCTGTACCCAAAGTCCAGCTGTATACGGCCCAGCGTTTGCGTGGCGTAGGCCTCGTTGGCTGCTTTGACTTCTATCAAGGCTTCCAGCTGCACGCTTTCCCTGTCCCATCCTTCCACCCGCACTGGCCCGAAGCGGTTGCTGATGCTTACGGACCCCCTTTGGCTCATGCGGTACCTTTTTTTGAGAAGTTTGGAATAGGTTTGGCAACCGTTGCAAGGTATGGTTTGGGCGGGCAGCCAAGTGCTGGCCAGGACAATAAAGAAAAAGAAAAGGGCCTTAAATGCTTCGATCTTCATTTTCTTGGGTCATTTCCCCTTCTGGGTTGGCGGCTTGAATGCGCTGCAGTACTCTTTCCAAAACCAATACTTTGGCCCGGTAGTTCTCCAGCAAGCTTTCTACGATGGCCTCTTCCTTGCCCGGAGGCGCTTTTTTCAGTTCTGCTTTCAGCTCTTTCATCGTCTGGTCTAGGCGCTCCAGGTCTTGCTCCACCACACCAGCGTATTTGAAACCAGCTAACTGTTGGTACTTCTGTTGAATTTCCCGTTGGTACCGGGCTTCGAGCCCTGCATACTCTGGTGCGATTTTCTCGAGAGATGCTGTGGATTGGTTTTGTTCGTGAGTAATGTACCCTCCGATGAGCGCACCGCAAGCCAGCAGCAACACAACGGCAGCTGCCAGCTTAAGTTTATACCACGGGCTGGTCCGTTTCGCTCCGGCCTGCTGATCGAGCTCCCGGCTGATGTTGCTCCATACCTTTAACTGCGGCAAGTCTTCGTCGAAGGCTTGCCGGTTCTGGCGGATGTACTGTTCTAATGAATCCCCTTGCATAGTTCCCTACTGCTTTGAATATGAATCGTTCTGAATGATCTTCCGCAGCTTCCGCTTAGCCCGGCTGTATTGGGACTTGGAAGTTGCTTCGGAGATATCCAGGATCTCCCCGATTTCTTTGTGGTCGTAGCCCTCTAATAAGTAAAGGGTAAATACGACCCGGTAGCCATCGGGCAATTGCTGTATGGCACGTTTAACTTTCTCTACGCTCAGCTTTGTGGGCGGATCTTCTGCAAGCCCTTCGGCTGGAGTGGTGCTGGTATGCCATTCTTCCAGCTCCTCCAATTGCAGGCGCTGGCGCTTGAGGTGGTTGATGCAGTTATTGACGACGATGCGCTTGATCCAGGCCCCTACCGATGATTGGTATTTAAAGGTATGGAGCTTGGAAAAAACATCGACGAACGAGTTCTGCAGCAGGTCCTCAGCGTCCTGCTCCTGCTTGAGCATACGCAGGCACACATTGTACATGGCACGAGAATAAAGCCGGTAAAGCTCAAATTGCGCACGGCGATTGCCGCGTTTGCACTTCTCGACGATGTCCTGGTGTGTGCTCGCGTAATCCAATTTCAGGTGATTGTTGTCGACAGCGGGTGATTTTAAAGCATGCATGGCTTCGCTTCAATTTCTAAAAGTAAAGACTTTTATTTTGCCAGGGGGTTGCACTTGTTAGGGCGTAGGGCAAACGCATCATAACGAGCGTTGCCCATTCTTCTATAGTCCAACAACACAGGATTTGTGAAATCCCGCCTGCCTTACCGGCAAGGTGGGCAGGTATGGCGAAGCTATTTTTTTAGCTCGCAACCTGCCTGCCAGCGAGCTGGCGAGCAGGCAGGGGCAAAAAACGCAGGCGATGCCAGTTGTCGAGCTCACCGAAGATTCGCTTTTGGAAACCGAAAGGTTCTTCTACCGTGGCCAGCCAGGGTTAAGAATGCTGACAAAAGCCGAGTTAGCCCTAACACAATTTATACCCCAGTGCCTCAAGTCATAGATCTCTGATATTTGGGGTGTCGAGGATTTATGGCTTGAGGCACTAGGTTAAAGATATAACTATTCGGTCTACTTAGCGTGCCGAACTTTAAGTCGCATGACAAATCGGCCTTCAGGGCAAGCATTTCATATTTCCCAGTTTTACCTTTCACCCGCCTACGCTGTGCTAACTTCGGCGGGCGTGGCATTTTACATTTTCCCCTCCCCCAATCTCACCTCCACGCCCACCTGCTCCAGGCCAACTACCTGTTCGGTATTTCCAAGCACCTCATCCACCAAGCCATAGTCTTTGGCCTCCAAGGCATTCATGAAGCGGTCCCGCAGGAAGTCCTGCTCGATGCCCTTCCACTCCCGGCCGCAGTTGCGCGCTACGATATGGAAAATCTGCTTTTCCAGGCGTTCCTGTTCGTGGTAGGCGATGCGTACGTCCTCGGTGTAGCCTTTCGCGCCTCCCCCGGCGGGGTGCATATGCACCGTAGCGTGCGGCAGGGCAAAGCGGCAGCCCGGTGCTCCGGCCGACAGCAGCACCGTGCCCATGCTGGCCGTCACCCCTACCGCGAAGGTGTGTACCGGAGCGCTGATCATTTGCATGGCATCGTGTATGGCCAGGCCAGCGTAGATGCTGCCGCCCGGGCTGTTGATGTACAGATTGATGGGCGAGCTCTTGTGCTGGCTGTCCAGGTAGAGCAGTTGCGCTACGATAAGGTTAGCCACCTGATCGTTGACGCCAGTGCCGAGAAAAACAACTCGCTCTTTGAGCAGCAGGCTGTAAATGTCGTAGGCACGCTCACCGCGCCCGTCTCCGTCGACTACCATGGGCACGACGGAGTTGTTGCTGACAGCATGTAGCATGATTTGGTAATTTTTGATTTTGATAATTGTGAATGAAAGAGAGGGCCGCTCAGAGGGCCGGTGGAATCCCCAAGGGGCTGAAGTCAGCCCCGGCGCTTTTCCCAGCCCCGGTGTATCGACCGCAGCTCCCGCCGCAGCTGGCGACGGCCGTACCAGCGGATCAATTCAGCGCTGGGCTCCCGAGCCGATAGGGGCCTGAGAGCGGTTTTTCTTCCGACCAGTTTATGCCACCACTTCTTCATAACTCCATTGTTTTTGTTTGACCTCAGCCCGTACCTTCTCCAGGCACTTATGTTTTTGCACCGTAGCTGAGCGGGTATTGCGGAAGCCAAACTCGTCGGCGATCTGCTGCAGCGGCATCTGTTGGTAGTAAAAAGCTTGCAAAATGTCCAGGCAACGGCGGCCGGCGGCTGCCAGGAACTTGAACCAGCGCAGCTTGGGGCGGCCCGGCTCGCGCAGCGGTTCTGCCGGCAGCTCGATCTGCCGCTCGAAGGCATCGAGGGAAAGCAAATGGCTGTCCTGCCGCTGCTGCCGTTGCCACAACTGCTTGGCGATGCCTACCAGATAAGCGGAGGGGCTGCCCTGCAGATGAAGTTGCCCGGCCAGCGCTTTCTCATAAAAAATGATAAGGGCATCGTGGAATACATCCCGCGCTTCCGCTTTGTTCCCGCCCAGGCCTGCAACCAGCTGACGTACCTGCGGGTAGCAGCGCTCGTAGAGTTCGCGGAATACCGCTTCCCGGTCCTGCTGGAAGGCTTGGGCTATTTCTGAAGGGAGCAAGCTCATGATTCGATTGCTTTTATAAGTATAGTGCAGGAAATACCGTAAGTATCACCGCCCTTACCGAGAAAAATCTAGAAAACTGCCTAAGCAGAACAATTTGGAGTACACCTGCATATAAGTATTTTGCAAGATGGTGTAGGCTCATGTTGCAATGCTTATTTCATCATTTCAGAAAATGGTTTCTCTTCGTAGCCGGCTGGCTTGGCA
>CAYNIT010000284.1:0-5716 GCA_964397205.1 uncultured Phaeodactylibacter sp.
TTTATCGATGCCGAATTCCAAGGATGCGCGGATAAAGAGGCCGAGGTCCGAGTTCCTTTGGCTTTCGTTTTCTTCCACCCATTCCATCAAGTCATCCCAGCTTTGGATTTGCAGGTACCGCTCGATGGAGCAACCCAACCAAACCGTTTCCAGCCAATCGTTGCGGAATTGGTTTAAGATAGCGGAAGCACGGGTAATGTCTTTGAGGGTGGGCGCACACATAACCCCGCCGGGCACCATATAGGAAGAGTGGGGCCACTGACCGCCAAACAAGGAGTACACCTCCACCGGGCGGCCGGAAGCCACCACGCCTTTTTGGAAGGAGGTACCTACGTAGGCGGCAAACCGTTTGGCCACTTCCGGATAAAGCGGATGGTGGGCAAACTTCTTATTGGCCATGTCCGTAGCGAAGATGGCGTAGAACCAACGCGGGATGCTTTGCAGGGTCTCCGTGGCCTGCCCGATTGCCCGAAGCAGCAGGGCGTTGGGCGTCAGTTGGGTTTTCCAGATGGTATCGAGGGCAGAAGAAGCACTGTATAAATGGCTTCCGCCGCATATACCGCAAATACGCGGCGTTACAATCAATCCGGACTGCGGGTCTTTCCCCGCCATGATTTCCTCAAATCCGCGGAACATGGCCGCTTGGGTGTAGGCTTTGGTGACTACACCAGATTCCATATGTACTCTTATGTCCAAGTCGCCTTCTACGCGGCCGACTGGGCTGATATTGAGTTCTTTAACTGTTGACATTATATTAGGCGCTTAAAGTTATTTACTGGTTTCAAAATGTTCTTGCATGGTGCCGGTCATCTTTTCTAGACTGCCAAGCACTTTCTCAAACCCGGCTCTGGTGTAGTAACCGAATTTGGATACCCCTGCGGGTACGTCTTTGGGTAAGAAGCCCAAGTACTTCATGGTGTTCAGCACGGACCCTTTGGCCAGGTCATGGTGTGGGAAGCCTGGCTCGGTACAGCCCAAGCAAGGGTGGTTGGTCCGGGTTTTGGAGCTTTGCCGGTTCCAGAGAATACGGTTGCAGCTTGCCCTTGTCATTGGCCCGCGGCAGCCTACTTCGTAAAACAAGCATCCGCCACGTTTGCCGAAATGCCCGTCGATCTTCTGGGCAAAGCTTATCGCGTTGGGGCAGCCCGTCTGCACGAAATCCGTAAAGAACGTCTTCGGCCGGTGGTAATCATCAATCAGGACATCCTCGATCCGGCCGGTACTAATCGCCACCAGAATTTGCGTCACCCAATCGGGGTGAGCTGGACAGCCGGGGATATTGATCACAGGCAAACCGCCCTTCGATTTGAAGTCTGCCCCAAGCAAGCCCCCTTTGGCTTTCTTGTGGAACTGCATCCCTGTGCTTTCGCTGGGGTTGGGAGGCACGGCGGGAATACCGCCCCAAGTCGCACAGTCACCGATAGCAACGACAAAGCCAGCGATCTCACTGAGCTCTCTAATCCATTCTATCATAGGGCGTTCCGCAAAGTAGTTCATCTTGCCGGTCCCATTGGGCCCCTGTACCAAACTTCCCTCAAAAACAAGGATGTCTAATTCGGTCTTGCCGGCTTTGATATCGTTCATCAGGTCCGTTACCTGGTCGCCAATTTCCAATCCAATACTGGGGTGCCAAAGAATGTTGATGCCGAAATCGACTACCAGCTCGGGTACCGTCGGCTCTTCGGCGTTGAGGAAAGACATGGTGTTGCCACTGCATGCGCCTCCTTGTAGCCATAATAGGTTTGCCATAACCGAAATTTAATGATATTGGTTTTGGCTGTTGGGAATCTTACACGATCTAATGTAAGAATAGACTGAAGTTAACGGTTTTTTATTTGATAATGAAAGGATTCTGTCAAATCATTTCTGATTGTTCTGGATGTCGCCCAATTGGCGAACGATATAGTAAACATGAGGGGTTTATTTAAAATTTTTATAAACAAAGCGGCAGGCATCAGCGTCGGCAGTTTAGCGAGAAGGGGGCCCGAACCTGCAGCTGCCCGCAGCGGTTGAAGCAAGAAAACTACCATGCAAAGGAACTTATTACTGCTATTCCTCCTGCCAATCGCTTTGCTTTCCTCTTGCGCGGAGCTGGAAATGCCTCCCCTCAACCAACGCAGCAGCCCACTCCGTGTAGACCAAGCCTACAGCCAAATCAAATCCGCCATCGAGTCCAACCCCAAACTCAGCGTCATGGCGGAAGTCAACCACCAAGCCAATGCCGCCGGCGCCGGCCTCGACATGCCGCCCAGCCGCCTGATCGTCTTCGGCAACCCCAAGATGGGTACGCCCCTTATGAAGGCCTCGGCTACCACCGCCATCGACCTTCCCCAGAAAATACTGGTCTACCAGGATGAGCAAGGGCAAACCCTCATCGCGTATAACGACCCCGCCTACCTTGCCCTGCGCCACGGCATCAGCGGGCAGGCAGATCGGCTGCAAAAGATGTCGGCGGCCCTGGATGGGATTGCTGAGGCGGGGGTTGGGGAGTAAAAGGGCAAAGGCCGATCGGGGAGTTTATGGATGGGCAGCAATTCAATAAGGCGTTGGAGAGCATGCATGAGCCAGCTAGAGCCGCACTGATTGGTTGCAAGATTTTTGTTTATACCCAAGCTTTTGAAGACCAGCTTGGCGCTTTGCCCCTTTTTTCATCCTCCGGCCCTTACGAATGTGGGGTAGCGGGGGATGAGAGGATTACTGTCGTGATCCTCAAGGTGGGGGGCTACAAAGTCCTTGAAGGTTCGCCTGTCGGCTTAGCCTATTTTGTTCCCGCGCCCTTACCAATGCGGGGCATTCGACGGGCGCGGGGACGAAAAAAGGCCATTTTGCTGGCGCAGAATGACCTCCAAAGACTTTGGTCGGGATGAGAGGATTTGAACCTCCGGCCTCTGGTCCCCCAGACCAGCACTCTAACCGAACTGAGCTACATCCCGTTCTTTTATTTCGGCTCGCAAAGTTAGGCAAGGCGAGCTTAATTCGCAACAAATGGGCGGGCAAATAATCCCTTCCGGCGGAGAAAAACGCGGCTTGCAACATAAAAGCGGCAACGGCATGCGGATTTCCGCCGAATAAAGCGTATTTTCATCTTAGTGAATCAAAACAATTCAACATTATGACCATCAAAAATTTATTGCTTTTACTCGTCTTCGGGCTGGCTATCAGTGCCTGCGGCAATGCCGGCTCGGGCGGAGAAGAAGGTGCCGACACCGAAGAAATGACGGAAGACAGCACGGCAATGGCTCAAGAAGAAGACACGCAGGAGGAAGAAGACAAATCCCAGCGTAAGAGCCCGCCCATGACGGCGGAGGGCCAAGTCGGCGATGCTCAGGTGACCGTGAACTACGGCGCGCCATCCGTCCGCGGCCGCACCATCTACGGCGACTTGGTGCCCTACAACGAGATCTGGCGCAGCGGTGCTAACGAAGCCACCACCATCGAAGTTTCCCAGGATGTCATGGTGGAAGGAGAACCCCTGCCGGCAGGCAAGTACGCCCTTTTCACCATTCCTTCCGAAGACAAATGGACGGTCATTTTCAACACGGAAGCCGATCAATGGGGTGCGTACGATTACGACGAGACCAAAGACGCGCTGCGCGTAGAGGTCACCCCCAACAAGCTGGAAGAAACCGTCGAGCTACTGGAGTTTGCCGTTGAAGACGGCCAGCTGGTCCTGCGCTGGGACGATACAGAAGTCCCTGTTTCTATGAGCGCTGCCGCCGAGTAAGCTAAAGTTGGGAGCTGTGGCGGCAGCGGAGCAGTGCTGCCGCCCCCTTCCATGCTTTTCCGCCCAAACCACACTTGCTTTCTATGTCTTATCTCCGCCCTTTTCTGCTGGCTGTGCTGGCTTTCACTTTGCTCGACCTCCTCTGGCTCGGATACCTCGGGCGCGGCCTTTACGAACGCTACCTGGGACATCATATGCGGGAACAGGTGGATTGGCTGGCGGCAGTGGTTTTCTACTTTGTATTTCTGGCCGGCCTGCTGTACTTCGTCGTACTCGAAGCTGAGAACTCATGGCAGGCCGCCGGGCGCGGCGCGCTTTACGGCCTCGTTACTTATGGCACCTACGAGCTGACCAACCGGGCGGTGGTCAAAGATTGGCCCTGGCAGATCGTAGGGATCGATATCCTCTGGGGCATACTGCTGTCTGCAGTAGTGAGCTGGATCAGTTACCGCTACGGTATGGCGGACAAGCAGTAAGCAGTCAGTGCTGCTACGGCGGTGCTCCAAAAATTCACGCTGTGGTTGTTGAGCCAGGAGCGGCGCTGCAGGCTGGCTCCCAACAGAGAGTCGCTGAAGTTCCCCAACAAACCAGCCAAGGCTACTATTCCTAATACACGCCAGGAGGACTCCGCCAGGCCCACCGGCACCGCAATCGTACTGCTGGCAAGCGCTCCCAGTAACGTCCCTTCCAAACTGACTACTCCATCCATACCCCTTTCGCCTGCCCTGCCGGTGCGCAAATCCCAGTACCGGCTGCCGTACAGGTTGCCGAGTTCGGACGAAATGGTGTCAGAAGCCGCAGATGCAATGGCCGCCGCCAGCATAGGATAAGCCCAGGGCGTTGGGCTGCCAATCCGCCAGGCAATGATCCCTAGCAAAGCGGGAACCAGGCCGTTGGCCAGAACATTCGGCACTGACCGCTGCCCAGAGCGTGCTTGTTCTAAACCCTGCCGCGACTTGGAACGCTTGCCCCATTTCGTAGCCAGCGAACCCATGAAGAAGAACAGCCCCAACAGCAACAGGCCCAGCCAGCCAGCCCCCAAGAATACACTCAGCGCCACCGCTACGCCCGCTGCCGCCCCTGCAGCTGTGATCCAGCGCAGCCGGATGCTCCACCACGCCATGGCGCACAGCAGGACGATTAATAGAATAGTACTTGCCACCCTACCCTTTTTTTGTACATAAACGCCCGCATGTGCTTCTTTTTATTTTTACCAACCGAATAAAAACCAAAATTTATTTGATTCTGCGGTATTTTTATTGTATCATTAGATGCACAAACAAAAGTGCATCCGATTATGACTAATTATCCTCCCATTACAGATTTCATGGCGACGAAGCTGATTACTTTTCGGCCCGACATGGACATTCGAACAGCCGTCGATACGCTGTTAAAAAAGAAAATTTCCGGTGCTCCTGTCCTGAATGAAGATGGGGAGTTGGTGGGCATACTTTCCGAGGTGGACTGCCTGCGCCTCCTCGTAGAAGCCCCCTACAATCAAGACCCTAGCCTGACACGGGATCGGGTAAGCGACTACATGTCAACCGAGATCAAAACCATCGGGCCCGACAAGAACATTTTTGACGCTGCCTACGAGTTCGTCCACGGCGGCTACAAGCGGCTGCCGGTGGTAGAAGACAAAAAGCTGATCGGCCAAATCAGCCGGGTGGATGTGCTGCGGGCAATACAGCGTATGAAACCAGAAGTCAAGCATGTACCTGACAGCTGGAAAGGGCGCGAGCCATCAATGCCCAGCTTCAAACAATCCAGATACAATAAAAACGCATAGCCATTCTGCCTCTGGAGCAGGCTAAAAATTTGATGATCCCCACTCCTTCCTCCACAGAGCCCTTTTTGCACAACGAAGGGCTCCAACATCGACGAAGCCCCCTCCATTTCGTCAAGCAAGACGGCTCACAGGTCCTACTGTGAGCCGTTCTTGTTGAACTTATGCTTTAGGGGTCGCGCAACAATAACTTACCGATTTAGACT
>CAYNIT010000285.1:0-5589 GCA_964397205.1 uncultured Phaeodactylibacter sp.
CCCTTAAGCTCTGCCCTTAAGCATCATGTTCCAGTACATGTAAGGCAGGCCGTACTTCTTCAGGATCCACATAGGGTACAGCTCTTTGGAAGTATCGAAGAACTTGGACAGCAGCGGATCGTTGTCGGGCTCGCCCTTGTAGTTGAATTCCGCCAGCACCATTTTGCCATAGCCGGTCACGAGCGGGCAGGAGGAGTAGCCCTGGTAGTCATCGCTCATTTCGCCGACCTCGTTGATGAGGTGCAGCAGGTTGGCTACGACCACCGGTGCTTGTTTGCGCACTGCGGCGCCTGTCTTAGCGGTTGGCACGGCAGCTGCGTCGCCTAGGCCGAAGACATTGGCGTATTCATTGTGCTGCATGGTATTCGGGTTCACATTGATCCAGCCTTTGGTAGGGCCTTCCTGATGGGCCAGTTTGGACTGCTGTATGAAATCCGGGGCAGCCTGCGGCGGTGCCAGGTGCAGCATGTCGTACTCCAGCACAGCGTGCCCTTCCACTACATCCTGCTTTTCAATATCGCGGTAGTTGTAGCATACGGCGGACAGCTTATCGTATTCCTTGACGATGTCGAAGTGGACCCGCTTGTTCTCGCCGTCGATTTTGACCAGCTTATGGAAAAAGCGCAACTGTAGATCCTTGCGGTCCACTACTTTCATCAGGGTCGACTTAAAAGGCTCTACGCCGAAGATCACGGAGCCGGGCGTAATGAATAGGATATCGCTGTCTTTACGAACGCCCTGTTTGCGCCAGTAGTCATCAGCCAGGTACATGATTTTCTGTGGGGCGCCGCCGCATTTGATGGGCGTAGCTGGCTGGGTGAAGATGGCGGTGCCGCCTTTGAATTCCTGCAGGCATTCCCAGGTATAATCCGGGTCAACGTAGTTGCTGCAGACGGCATTCTTATTCATCGTTTCCCGCAGGCCTTCCACTTGATCGTAGTCGTATTTTACGCCCGGGCAGGCTACGAGGTATTCGTAATGGATTCGGGTGCCGTCGCGCAGCACGACTTCGTTGTTGTCTGGCAGGACTTCATCGACGTATTCCTGAATCCATTTGGCGCCTTTTGGGATGAGGCTGCCCATGTCGCGTTCCGTCTTTTTGTAGTCGAAAGTGCCGGCGCCTACTAAGGTCCAGGCTGGCTGGTAGTAGTGCTTTTCTGCCGGATCAATGATGGCAATGTCGAGGTCTTTATTCTTGAGCAGCAATTGAGCAGCTACGGTGATGCCCGCTGTGCCCGCTCCGATGATAACGATTTGATGTTGCATGATCTTAATTTAATTGGCGTTTTTATTGTACTGTGAAGGAAGTGTTTTACTCGCTAGGTTTATGTGTGGCAGATCACACAGTCCGTCAAGGTTTTGTCAAACACACGTATATTTCACAGAATACTGTCTTGCAGCCTGCTTATTTGGCAAAGCATGGCTTCGGCAAAAATAAAGCAAAGGCCAGAGCTGTGGGCTGACTTTTGTCAGTGGTTGGCAGGCCAGGTGGAGCAGAAGGGTTGATTTTTTACAGTTGCCGGAGGTATTGCACCATTTTTTGGGCCGCTCGTCTGGAAGCGCCCGGCTGGCCTACCTTGCGGCGCAGCTCCTGATAATCGGACTGCAGCTGGCGGCGGTGCTCCGGGGCCAGAATGCGCTGCAGTTCCGTGCGCAGCTTTTCGGGCCGGCAGTCGTCTTGTATCAATTCCTTGACGATTTCCCGCTCCATAATGAGGTTGACGAGGGAGATGTAGGGGACGTTGACGAGGCGGCGGGCGATGAGGTAGGAAAACTGGCTGCCTTTGTAACAGACCACTTCCGGCACTCCAAACAAGGCGGTTTCCAGGGTGGCGGTGCCGGAGGTGACGAGCGCCGCCTCCGCCTCCTGCAGCAGGGCGTAGGTCTGGTTGTCCACTAAATGTACCTGTTGCTGGTACTCGTCGGGCAGAGGGTGCTCGTTGAGCACTTGCTGGTAGAATTCGCCGGTTTGGGAGGGAGCGCCGGCGATGACAAATTGGTGGCTGGGAAAATGCGGGACCACCTCCAGCATGACGTTCAGCAAGCGCTCGATTTCCTGCTTCCGGCTGCCGGGCAGCAGGGCGATGATGGGCCGCTCATCCAGCTGGCAGCGCTGGCGAAAATCAGCCGGCGCATCAAATTGGCCGATAACGTCCATGAGCGGATGGCCGACGAAATCCACTTCGTAGCCGTAGCCGGCGTAAAATTCCTGCTCGAATGGCAGAATGACAAACATCCGGTCAACGCTGGCTTTGATGCCGTGCACCCGGCTGCTGTGCCAAGCCCAGATTTGGGGAGAGATGTAGTAATAGACCTTTAAGCCCTGCTGCCGGGCCCATTTGGCGATGCGCAGGTTGAAGCCGGGGTAGTCGATGAGGATGAGCACATCGGGCTGAAAGGCCAGGATGTCCTTTTTGCAAAAGCGGATGTTGCTGAGAATGGTGCGCAGGTTGAGCAGCACTTCCCAGAAGCCCATGAACGCCAGCTCTCGGTAGTGCTTGACGAGCGTGCCTTCTTGAGCTTCCATCAGGTCGCCGCCCCAGCAGCGGAATTCGGCATCGGGGTCCGTTGCTTTCAGGCCTTTCATGAGGTTGCTGCCGTGCAAATCGCCGGAGGCTTCCCCGGCAATGATGTAGTACTTCATGATAGGATGTATTGGCCGAAGTAAATCAACCAGAGTAACACCAGCACGATGGTAGCCAGCACGATGCCGCGCATCGACTGGGTGGCGCGGCGCTTCATGAAGGCGTTCAGGGGCAACAGGTTGAGGCAAATCGCGACCACCGCGGAGGTCCGTTCCCGGAAGTAGGGCGAGAAGCCCCGCTGACTGACCAGCCCTGCCTCCTCTAGGAAGCTATAACCAAAATACAGCAGCAGGAAGCCGAGCAGGGGCAGCAGAAAACCAATGCCTAGCCCGAGTAGTATAGAGTTTTTATTCAGCATACAGCGTCTTTTAGGCAGAGGGGGCTCAAACCCCCTGCACCTTAAGGTTTTCGATAGCTTTGAGCGTCTTGATGGCCCGGTAGTTGGTCAGGTCGTGCATGGAAGGCACTACGGAGATGTAACCGTTCTCCAACGCCCATATGTCGGTATCGTTGGCCTGATCGTCGTTGGAAAAGCGGCCGGTGAGCCAGTAGTATTTCTGTCCCCTTGGGTCTTCCGCCTCTGTGAATTCTTCGATCCAGCGGGCATCCGCCTGCCGGCAAATCCGAAGGCCCTTTATTTGTTCCCGTTCTACGGAAGGAATATTGACGTTGAGCAGGCTGCCTTCTTCCAGGCTGTTTTCCAAAATCCACTCAATCAGCTGCCGCACGTAAGGCTTGCAGGATTCAAAGTCGGCATCGTAGGAATAGTCGAGCAGCGAAAAGCCGATGGAGGGGATGCCCTCGAGGGAGGCTTCCATGGCAGCGGAAAGCGTACCCGAGTAGATGATGTTGATGGAAGCGTTGGAGCCGTGGTTGATGCCGGAAAGACAGATGTCTGGTTCTCGTTCCTTGAGCACAACCTGCTTGGCCAGTTTGACGCAATCTACTGGAGTGCCTGAGCATTCGTAGGACTCCTTGCCTTCGAATACCCGCTCGTTGGGGTGCAGCCGGATGGGGCCGCTGATGGTAATAGCGTGGCCCATGCCGGATTGCGGGGAGTCCGGGGCTACGATGACGACTTCGCCCAATTCTTGGGCTACTTCAACCAGAGCGCGAATGCCGGGCGCTGTGATGCCATCGTCATTGGTGACTAGGATAAGTGGTCGTTTCATATATCTTTTTTAACTGGCCCAAAAATACAGTAAATGGCCATAAAATAAAGAGCGTTTAAACTTCGCCTTGATGGGGCTGTTTGCATTTTCTGAAAAAACAGAATTGTTAGCTATGGCAACCATCGGCAAGAAAGGTGTTCTACTGGTTAATCTGGGTACTCCAGACGATCCCTCGCGCGGAGCGGTATACCGCTATTTGAAGGAGTTTTTACTGGACCCGAGGGTAGTCGACTACCCTTGGCTGCCTCGCAATCTGCTGGTGCGCGGCATCATTGCTCCTTTTCGTTCCGGCAGTTCCTCAAAGCTATACAAAATGCTTTGGACAGAGGAAGGATCGCCGCTCAAAGTGTACGGAGAGCGCGTTAAAGAAGGCGTGCAGGAGCTGCTTGGCCCGGACTACGTGGTAGAGCTCGCCATGCGGTACCAAAACCCTTCCATCGGCCATGCGATGCAGCAGTTGCAGGACAAAAAGGTCTCGGAGATCACTGTCTTCCCCATGTTTCCCCAGTACGCCTCGGCTACGACAGGCTCGGTGCACGATGAGGTAATGCGGGTGTTGCGGCAGAGCCAGATCATCCCCAAGGTGCGTTTCATCAATTCCTACTTTGAACAGCCTGAGATGATCGATATATTCGCTGATAATGCCCGCAAGTTTGACATCGATTCCTACGACCACATCATATTCAGCTACCATGGTTTGCCTAAGCGGCAACTGCGCCGGGCGGATCCTACGGGCGCCTACTGTACCAAGGCGAAAGACTGCTGCCAGCGCATGTCGGCGGCCAACCAGTTTTGCTACTCCGCGCAGTGCCACGCTACTACCCGCGCCATTGCTGCTAAGCTTGAGCTGAAGGAGGATGGCTACACCACCGCTTTCCAGAGCCGGCTCGGCCCGGAGGAATGGGCGCAGCCCTACACCAGCAAAATCATTGAGCAGCAAGCCGAGAAAGGGGCGAAAAAGCTTTTGGTCTTTAGCCCGGCATTCGTAGCGGACTGCCTGGAAACCATCGTTGAAATCGGTACGGAGTACCAGGAAGAATTCGAGGAAATGGGAGGAGAACAAGTAGACTTGGTGCCCAGCCTGAACGATGACCCGCGCTGGATAAAAACGGTCGCGGAATTGGTGCAGGAATAAGGTTTCCTTAATTTGGTCCGGTTCACTCAAATGCCCAATCATGGACCAGATTACCAGCCATATATTAATGGTGCGCCCGGTGAGCTTCGGCTACAATGAAGAAACTGCCACCAACAACGCTTTCCAATCCAGAGACCCCGAACTGAGCGATCTGGAGGTCAAAGAAAAAGCGGTACGCGAGTTCGATGAGTTTGTGCTCCGGCTGCGGGAAGCGAATGTCAATGTATATGTAGTGGAGGACAGCCGCGACCCTGTAAAGCCCGATGCGGTTTTCCCCAACAATTGGGTGACTTTCCATGCCGATGGCACTGTGGTGACTTATCCTATGCATGCGCCTAGCCGGAGGTTGGAGCGCCGGGAAGATCTGCTGCACAGCCTTGCTTATCGCTTTCAGGTGGAAAAGCGGTTGCGCTTGGAAGTAGCGGAAAAAGAGGGGCGTTTTTTAGAAGGCACGGGCAGCCTTGTGCTCGACCGGCCCAACCGGCTCGCTTACGCATGCCTCAGCCCGCGCACTGATGAAGGGCTGTTGGATGAATTCTGCGAGCATTTGGGGTATAAAAAAGTAGTGTTTACTGCAGTTGATGGGAATGGCCGTCAGATCTATCACACCAATGTGATGATGGCGTTGGGGACCAGCTTCGTGCTCATTTGCCTGGAGGCTGTACCCGATGCTGCCGAAAAGTCGATGCTGCTCCAG
>CAYNIT010000286.1:0-5536 GCA_964397205.1 uncultured Phaeodactylibacter sp.
GCCCGCCTGCTACGAACCGCAAATGGGCTGCCTCGACGTGGAGGCCGTCAACTATGATTTCTCCGCCGACGAAGCCGCGCCGGCTGATTGCGTGTATCCCGAAATCCGCCTGCGCCTCGAACACGTGTACAGCTATCCCGATACCATCGTGCCTCTGCGCCTGCTTGACACCTTCTTCCTCGATGAAGCGGGGAACCCTTTCCGGCTCAGCCGTTTCGACTTCCTGCTGTCGGATATCCGCCTGCAACTGGCTGGAAGCAGCGAACTCGGCATTGAAGAACAGCTGGCCATTTACCTGGAGGGGCCCAACGGGCGGGTTATTGAGGAAAGGATCCCCGACAATTTCGGCTTCGGATCGGCCGGCCTGGGTGCCAGCAATATCGATGTAGGCACCTCCCGGGAATCCGAACAGGTAGAATCCGCCAGCTTCTACGTCGGAGTGGAAGGCTTGGCCAACGAAGCCATCGCCGACTCCTTCCCTATTGCCCACCCGCTCGGCTTGAGCGATTCGCTGATCTACTTCAGCCGCGATTCGGGCTACGTATTCCAGCTCGTAGAGCTTTTCCGCGATACGGCAGCGGCCGACACCATCCCGGAGCTGCTGCGCATCGGCACAGACGAGAACCTGCAACTTATCGAGTTGCCGCTGCCGGTATTCAAAGAACCGGGGTTCCACTTCCGCATCGACTTGCAAGTAGATTACCGCGAGTGGCTGCGCGGCATCAACGTAGCCTCAGACTCCCGGGAGCAACTGGCGGAAAGGATTGTCAGCAATACTGCAAATGCCTTTTCCGTGATTGGCGTGACCCTGGAAGAGAACTGAAAGTACCAACCTAAGGGCTGATTGGGGTGTTATAATAAGCGATTCCAATTCCAAAAGACGCAAAATCAATCCGCATGAAATCGTTCTTACCCTTGCTCGGCCTCGCAGCCTTGGTAGCATTAAGCAGCTGTAATGAAGAAGAGGACACGGCTACCCAGCTCCGGCTGAACGCCACCTCCACCTTCGGCGACCAACCCTTGGTAATGTTTGAGGAAACCTACGCTTATCCGGACAATCAGGTACTGCAGCTACAGCTGTTCCAGGCTTACCTGTCCGACATCCGCTTGCTGTACCAAGAAGATGGAGAGACAATGGAAGAACCACTGACCGATGTTGTGCTCGCGCAGTTCGCCGATGTTTTCACCGCCGAAGCCGCCCTCAGCGGACTGGAACTCGGGGAGTTTGAAGTGCCCGCCCGCACCTATACCGGCTTGCGGCTTGGCTTTGGCCTCCCTCCCGAACTCAATGCTACCGTACCCTCGGATTATGAGGTAACCCACCCGCTGGCCCAGAACTATTGGGCGGATGCCAACAGCTATATCTTTTTCAAAATTGAAGGCAATACCGATGTCGACGGCGATGGCGAAATGACCGACAAGCTAACCTTCCACGTTGGAGGCAACAACAACTTCAACGAAGTAGAACTGCTGCAGCCGATTGAAGTCAAAGCGGGCGGAACAGCTGTTTTGAACCTGAACATCGACCTGCAAGCCATCATGCTGAGCGACGACGGGGAATTCATCGACTTTGCCAACACACGGCAGGCGCACTCCGCCACCGCTCCAGCTGCAGTCTTCCTGGGCAGCAATACCAGCGGATCGATTAGCTTACAGTAATGAAAGGCTACGTCGCCGCCATAGCGTTATTCGGCCTTTGGCTCTGCACCACCGCTTGCGAAAAGCAGCCGGAGGCTTATCAAGCCGTGCAGCCCGAGCACTTTATGCGGCTGCCCGCTGATACCGCCAACCCCACCACCGTGGCGGGCGTTGCGCTGGGCAGAACCCTGTTTTTCGATCCTCAGCTTTCGCGAGACGGCAGTGTATCCTGTGCTACCTGCCACTTGCCCCAACGGGCATTCACCGATGGCAAAGCCATTGCCGAGGGAGTGGATGGGAAAGCCGGCTTCCGCAACGCCCCCAGCCTCGCTAACCTGGCCTGGATTACCACTGGTTTCTTCTGGGACGGGCGCGCCAGCAGCCTTGAGCAACAGGCTCTGGAGCCCATCGAAAATCCCCACGAAATGGACAGCGAATGGGATACCGTGCTGAACCGGCTGCGGGCATCGCCGGCTTATTTAGAACAGTTCCAAAAAGCCTTCGGCATACGCCAAGCCTCTGAAATCACCAAATACGAGGTAGCCAAAGCCCTAGCGCAGTACGAGCGCAGCCTGGTCAGCGCCGATAGCCGCTACGATCGGGTGGTGATGGGCAAAGCGCAGTTTACCAAACTCGAACAACGGGGCCGGGACATCTTCTTCGATTCGGCGGAAAATTTGCCGGATGGCGAGTGCGGGCATTGCCATACGCCACCGCTTTTCACCGATCAGTCCTTCGTCAACAACGGCTCGCAGCCCAGCCACGACCTCTTGGCCATTCCGGACCGAGGGCGCGGGGGCGTTACTGGCGTGAAGTACGAAAACGGCCGTTTCCGGGTGCCCAGCCTGCGCAATGTTGCCCTGACTGCCCCTTACATGCACGACGGCAGCATGGCCAGCCTGGAAGAGGTCATTGACCACTACAACCGGGGCGGCCATCCCGGCCCAAACGTAGACCCCAAAATACGGCCGCTGGGCCTCTCGGAGAAAGATAAGGCAGCGCTATTGGCTTTTCTGCGCACACTGACAGACACTTCTTTCGTGCGAACCCAGGCTGCCGCGATCTCGCAGGATAACCGATAGGCCCCATGGAACGCGCAACCCTCTGAATTTTGTTGTGTTAACATATAAAACAAGTAACGCCATGCTTCGATTCTCACGCTCTTCTTTCCTGCTGTTCCTCAGCATCAGCCTGCTGGGGCTCAGTGCCTGTCAGGATGATCCCGATACCCCGGGCGAATGCAATAATTGCCCGGCCGAGCAGCCGATCAACGCATCTTACGATCCGACACCCTACGAATTCGATCTGCCAGAGCGCTTCCCCAATCCTGTCATCCCGCCCGACAACCCTATGACTGAAGAAGGCATCGCCCTTGGCCGCATGCTGTTCTATGACCCTATTTTATCCAGCGACAGCACCATGTCCTGTGCCAGCTGCCACAACCAGCAGCTCAGCTTTACAGACGGCGCAGCGACCAGCATGGGCGTGCTCGGCATGAACGGCAGGCGTTCCGCTATGCCTTTGATCAACCTGGCTTTCAACCCCAATGGCTTCTTCTGGGACGGCAGAGCTGCTACCTTGGAGGAGCAAGCCCTCGTGCCCATCGAGGATCATCTAGAGCTGAATGAAAGCTGGGAGAATGTAGAAAAAAAACTCCGCAATCACCCGCAGTACCCCCGGCGCTTCCGCCAAGCCTTTGGCGTGGAGTACGCCAGCGAAATTACCCGCGATCTAGCAGTGAAAGCCATCGCCCAGTTCGAGCGCACCCTGATCAGCTATCAGTCCCGCTTCGACAAAGTGGTGTGGGAACAGCAGGGCTGGCCAACCGAGCTGGAGCAGGAAGGCCGGGATTTGTTTTTTATAGAAACAGCCGATCAAACCGATGCGCACCCCGGCTGCTCCCACTGCCACGGCAGCCCGCTCTTTACCGAAAACAACTTCTTCAACAACGGCATCGAAGATGTAGAGGATTTGAATGGCTTCCCCGATAAGGGGCTGGGCGAAGTGACTGGCGTAGTGCAACACAACGGAGAATTCCGGTCACCTACCCTGCGCAACATCGCGCTGACTGCGCCCTACATGCACGACGGCCGGTTTGAAACCCTGGAGGAAGTGCTGGACCACTACGCCAGCGGCGGGCACGGCGTGGCGAATCAAGACGCTAACATTCAGCCCTTCACGCTGACGGAGCATCAAAAGGAAGCTATGATTGCCTTCTTGGAGATGCTGACCGACACCACCTTTACGAACAATCCAGAATTTCAGAACCCTTTCGAGAATTAATGCGAAGGCTTTTTTTGCCCGTTGCTGTCGCCGTTCTTCACTACCGGTGATTTCTCAAAAAAGTACAGCAGCTCGGAAATGGTGTTCTTCAATTCTTTGCGGTCCACGATGAAGTCCAGGAAACCGTGCTCCAGCAAGAACTCGGAGGTCTGAAAGCCTTCCGGCAGTTCCTTTTTAATGGTCTCTTTAATGACGCGCGGCCCGGCGAAGCCGATCAGAGCTTCCGGCTCTGCAAAGTTGATGTCGCCCAGCATAGCGAAGGAGGCGGTTACGCCGCCGGTCGTTGGGTCGGTCATCAGAGAAAAATAGGGAATTTTGGCTTTCGAAAGCTGGGCGAGCTTGACCGAAGTCTTTGCCATCTGCATGAGCGAAAAGGCAGACTCCATCATGCGGGCTCCTCCCGATTTGGAGATCATCAGGAAAGGAATGCGCTGTTCGATGCACAGGTCAATGGCCTGGGCAATTTTTTGCCCGACCACAGAGCCCATAGAACCTCCTATGAATTTGAAATCCATAGCAGCGATGACGATTTGGCGCCGGTTGATTTTGCCCTTAGCCACCGAAACGGCATCCTTCAAGCCCGTTTTTTCCTTAGCGCTCTCGAGCCGCTCGGTATAGGGCTTGAGGTCTGTAAATTCGAGAAAGTCTTTTGACACCAGGTCCTCGAACAGCTCTTCGTAATTGCCGTCAAACAACAAATCGAAGTAATCGTAGGAACCGATGCGTACGTGAAAATTGCACTGCGGACACTTAAAAAAGTTGTCCTTCAGTTCTTTCATGGTGGAGGTTTCTTTGCAGCGTTTGCACTTGTACCAGAGCCCTTCGGGTGCCTCCTTTTTATTTCTGGTAGCGGTCTGAATACCGTCTTTCAATCGTTTGAACCAACCCATATCGATGCTTTTAGTGTTGCCCCTCATCCTGTTCTGTACCGGCAGCCTACTTGAAGCAAGTACAGCGCAACCGATGTAAAGATGGGCAAGGAGAATTATTCAATCCGCTCAAAATCAGGTCTTTGCCTTCATGAACCAGTCTGTGCCGTCGTAAAAGGAGATCAAAAATAAGCGACCCCAATGTGAATTTACAAAAAACGGAGGATTTATTTATAGCGGTAAGACAGCACAGCCTGCACGAAAGCCTTTACGCCCTCGAGCGGCGTATCCGGATAAACGCCGTGCCCCAAATTGGCGATATGCCCCTGGCCGAAAGCCTGCAGCATGCGCGCTGTGGCTTGCTGTATATCCTCCGGCGGGGCGTAGAGCTGGCAGGGGTCGAGATTGCCCTGCAGCACCTTGCCCGGGCCTACCCATTCGCGGGCCAGAGCAGGAGGCGTATTCCAGTCCAGCCCCACCACCTGGCAGTTGAGGCTGCCGATGGCCTCTAGCGCAAACCAGGCTCCCTTAGAGAATACGGTGACCGGCACTTCCTGTATGGCATCGCAGATCTGCTGCAGATAAGGCATGACAAACCGCTGGTACTGTTCGGGGCTCAAGATGCCCGCCCAGGAGTCGAAGACCTGCACCAGTTGCGCGCCGCTTTCCACCTTTGCCCGCAGGTAGGCGATCAGCGTATCGGTGATTTTGCCCATCAGCTGATGGGCAAAATCACCGATACGCTG
>CAYNIT010000287.1:0-4211 GCA_964397205.1 uncultured Phaeodactylibacter sp.
TAGGTCGCGGCAAAAATACGCAATTCGATTGCCTGACAAAGGCTTTTGGCCTTAGCCTCGGCAGCCGGCCTATTGACGTTCCTTATGACTGGCCAGCCCGGGTGGGGCCACGGGACATTTCGACTTTCTTTTGGCCGTTTTTCAATGCGCCTACCCGCCTGCTTTTTCCTACCTTTCCGGTAAAAACGATGATCAATCTGATAAGCGACACGGTGACCCAACCCACACCCGGCATGCGGGAAGCCATGATGCAGGCTGCAGTAGGAGACGATGTATTTGGGGAAGACCCCAGCGTCAATGTTCTGGAGGAGAAGGTAGCTGCCATGTTCGGCAAGCAAGCCGCCGTTTTTTGCCCCTCCGGGACTATGACCAATCAGATTGCCATTAAAGTGCACACCCAGCCATTGGATGAAGTGATTTGCGAGGAGCTATCCCACATTTACCAGTACGAATCCGCTGGTTTTGCCTACCATTCCGGCATCAGCATCAATCTCCTGCACGGTCAGCACGGCAAACTGAAGGCAGAGCAAATCCCGCCCGCTGTAAAGCCCCCCTTCGACTGGCTGCCTCGCACCCGCCTCGTAGTTTTAGAAAATACCTGCAACAAAGGGGGCGGAAGCTACTACCAGTTGGAGGAACTGCGCCCGATCCGAGAGACCTGCCGGGAATTGGGCCTGGCGCTGCACCTCGACGGCGCCCGCCTGTTCAATGCGCTGGTAGAGACCGGCGAAGATACACAGGAAGTCGGTGCGCTCTTCGATAGTATTTCTATCTGCTTGTCCAAAGGGTTGGGCGCGCCGGTGGGCTCGGTGCTGCTCGGCACCAAAGATTTCATCCGGCAAGCCAGAAGGGTGCGCAAAGTAATGGGGGGCGGCATGCGGCAGGCCGGTTTTTTAGCGGCAGCGGCTACATACGCCCTCGACCATCAAGTGGATCGGCTGCGGGAGGACAACGCACGGGCACGCCGGCTGGGTGCCCTGCTGCAGGAATTGCCCTACGTAGCCGATGTGCGCCCGGTGAAGACCAATATTCTGATTTTCGACCTGCAGCCTCCGCATACTGCCGCTTCCTTTTTGGAATACCTCTCTGCCCATGGCATCAAGGCAGCGCCCTTCGGCCCGCAGACGGTACGCTTTGTTACCCACCATGATTTTACGGCGGGCATGATGGAACGGGTGGAGGAGGTGCTCCGGCTAAGCAGGAAAGAGCTGAGCATTTGAGCCCGCCCTGCAAACCCTTTGGGGCTACCGGATGTATAAAATGGCAAAGCATTGCCAAAAAAACAGATTATGACGACATACGAGACTTTTCCCGATACCGCCCGCATCTGGATCTACCAGGCCGACCAGCCCTTTCCCGAAGGCGAAGTGCCGGCCATCCGGGAAAAACTGCGGGCTTTTGCCCAAAGCTGGGTCAGCCACAACCGGCAGCTACGGGCGGACGCCGAGGTGCTGCACAACCGCTTCGTGCTGTTGACAGTAGACCAAAGCCAGGCAGATGCCAGCGGCTGTTCCATCGACAAATCGGTGAATTTCCTCAAGCAGCTGCAGGCGGAATACGGGGTGGACCTTTTCAACCGCATGGTGTTCAGCTACCAGAAGGACGGGGAGGTGCATACTGTCCCTCAGCAGGAATTCGCCCGCCGTTACCAATCGGGAGAAATCGACGATCAGACTATGGTCTTCGATACCCTGGTGGCCTCCAAACAAGCCTTCGAGCAGGGCTGGCTGAAGCCGCTGGGCGAGAGCTGGCACAAGCGGTTGGTATAAAATCGGGGGCACTTGATAGAAAAAGCACGGAGGGCACAGGCGTAAGCTGTTTATTTGTATTTCTACTAAACCATCACCATGATCGGACGCGTAAAGAAATGGCTGGGTATTGAGGGGGTCAAGCTGGAGTTGTTGCTGCCGGAAGAAGTGGAGGCGGAAGCCGGCCTGCTCAACGGGCGGGTTCGCCTGCAGTCCCTCAATCCGCAGGTGGTGCATGGCATCCGCATTGCGCTGATTGAAAAATACAGCCGGGGCCGCGGCAAAGAGCGCTTGGTGGATGAGTATGAACTGGGCCGCACCGAGCTGCAGCACCGCCTGGAGGTACTGCCGGGGGAAACGCGCGAGTTGCCCTTCGAACTGCCCTTTCAGATTGTCCGGTCCAATATTGAAGTCTTTGGGGAAAAGAACCTGCTGTACAGCGGGCTCTCCCGCTTGGCCCGCGCCGCCAATGCCGTGCGCTCCGAGTACCGGGTGGAGGCCGAAGCGCAGGTGGAAGGCGTAGCCCTGAACCCATTTGATAAAAAAACGCTGCTTATCAAGTAATCGACCATGGTAATACTGCGCGTACTTTACGAAGCCATCAGCCAAGCCTGGCAGCAGCTCCGATCCAACCGGCTGCGTTCCTTCCTTTCCCTCCTGGGCATTTCCATTGGTATATTCTGCATTATCGGCGTGCTCTCGGCAGTAGACTCGCTGGAGGACAACGTGCGGGGCAGCCTGGAAAAACTGGGCAACGACGTGGTGTACATCAAGAAATGGCCCTGGGCGGATGTCAGCGGGGAGTGGTGGAAGTACATCAAGCGCCCCAATCCCGATCATTCTGATTACGAAATCATCAAAGAGCAATCCCAGACCACAGCGGTAGCCTCCTTCCATGTAGTCATTGGTTTCCGTACCGTGCGCTTCCAGTCGAGCAGCGTGGAAGATGCCATTCTGATTGGCACCTCCCTGGAGTTTATTGACATGTTTCAGGTGGAATTCGAAAAGGGGCGCTACTTCTCGCCTGCCGAATACCACTACGGGGCTCAAAAGATTGTCATTGGCCATACCATAGCGGAGGAATTGTTCGGCGGGATCGAGCCGGTCGGGCGCACCATCAAGATGCAGGGGCGCAAGTACGAGGTCATCGGGGTCATTGAGAAATCCGGAGACGATCTGCTCAATCCTCTGGACTTCGACGAAGCGCTCTTGGTTTCTTACCCTAACGCGAGGGGGCTGGCCAACCTCAAAGCGCGGCAGGTTTTTGATACTTCCGTAAATGCCAAAGCTGCACAGGGAGTGAGCATGCAGCAGATGAAAGACGAAATCCGCGGCATCTTGCGCTCGCACCGCCGCCTTAAGCCGAAGGAGGAAGACACTTTTGCCATCAACGAGCTTTCCATGATTTCCAGCGCCTTCGACAGCATTTTTGGTATTCTGAACCTGATTGGCATCGTCATCGGCCTGTTCGCTATGCTGGTGGGCATCGTCAGTGTAGCCAATATCATGTTTGTGTCTGTCAAGGAGCGCACGAGCATCATCGGTATCAAAAAAGCCTTGGGCGCCAAGCGCATTGTCATCCTGCTGGAATTCCTGATCGAGTCCATCGTCCTCTGCTTCATCGGCGGGCTGGCGGGGCTGGCGGTGAAGTTCCACGACGTCAAAGGCCCTTCTAAAAACATCGACTTCGAGATGTACCTTTTCTTCGGCAATATGGTGCTGGGCGTGCTGGGATCCGTACTGGTGGGCGTGGTCTCCGGTTTGATCCCGGCCCTGCAGGCTTCTCGCATGGACCCGGTGGAGGCGATGCGGAAGTAAGGGAAAATCATGAATGTAAAGCAGTAAGGTATAAGAGTTTTGGCTGGGCGGTTGCTGTGCTCTAAGCTCGGCACCATTTCGGCTTTGGGTAAAGGAGCCCCATCACTTCGTCTCAATAAGAATAACGCCATTGCCGCCCCGCTTGCCATAGAGCGCCGTTTCCGAAGCGCTTTTGAGGACTTGCACAGAGCGGATATCGTTCACGGATACGGCCTGGGCAGCGGAGGCGTAGCCGCGGCCGATGGGGGTGCCGTTGAGGACAAATAGCGGCGGCCCCTGCCCGCGTATGCTGATTTCGCCATTGACGAGAGTCACAGCAGGCTCCCGCAGCAGAATGTCAGCGAGGGATTGCGGGTTTCGTAGGTAGGTGGTGTCCCTGCTGCTGCGGGCAGAGGGGCGCTGCTTGTCCGCTGGCTGGCTGGTGGAGCAAGCCGCTGCCAGCAAGCTGGCTGCGAGCAGGGCAGCGTATAAGAGCTGTGCTTTCATGGTCTTAGGTTTTGGTATAGTACGCCCACCGCGGCAGCCGTGTTCGGCCGGCTCGGGAACGATTCGCCGGCTCATGCTGTTAATAAGCTTATAATGCTTGCAAATTTGCTCGTCTATTTGTTAAATTTGCAACCGCTTTTGAGAAAGCTCCGTAGTACA
>CAYNIT010000287.1:4221-5535 GCA_964397205.1 uncultured Phaeodactylibacter sp.
GTATGTAGGTTTCCGGAGCCTAAGATCCAGGTTCGAGTCCTGGCGGAGCTACAAAAAAAGGCTCAGGTGCGCAAGTGCTTGGGCCTTTTTTTATGGCTGGGGACGACACGCCTTCGCCTTGGGGCTTCGGCGTACAAAGGAAGTTTATCCCGCCCTAGCGCAGTAGGTTCGGGCGCGGCTTCGTCCCCGCTGCCGGAACGCCACGGAACTTTGGCGGTCCGCCTGCGCTTGTAGCTCCGGCGGACGGCGGAAGTCTTGATGGGGCTACCAGGGAAAACAAAATGTTTCCTCCTCAAAGCCAGAATCTTCAAGGTTCTGGCTTTTTTTTGCCCTTCCGGGGTATGCCATATTCCTGATCGGCTACTTCTTCCTGATGCGCTTCAGCGATGTCTGCCGGATCTCCAAGCAGAACTTCTTCGAGCAGAACGGGCGGCAGTACCTCTACTACACCAGTATGAAGACCGGCATCGAGGCGACCCTGCCGGTAAAAGCCAGAGCCCTGTAGCTCGTGCAAAAGCGCCACTACCAGCTGGACTTCTCCAGCAACCAGCACGCCAACCGCGAACTCAAGCGGATCACCTCCATGGCGGGCATCAACCAGGTAGTTGCTCAGGGAGAGCGCACCGCCCCCAAAAGCCAGTTCGTCACCTTCCACACCGCCCGCCGCTCGGCGGCGACGAACCTGCGGCTGCAGGGGGCATCGCTAAAGACCATCGCGGATCTGGGGGGCTGGAGGAAGCTGAGTACGGTGGAGCTGTACTTGAAGGCTTCGGGGATGGATGGTGGGTTGTTGGCGGAGAAGTTGGTTTTTTTTGAGTGAATTGGGATTTGTGGGGTAACAAGTTTTGACGACATCGCGTGTACTAGAAAAGTCAACCCCTAACCTTCAAATAACACCACAATGGCAAAGAAACGAAACCATGCCCTGCGCAGCGCACTTCAGGAAGTTCCTGAAGATGTCAAAATTTTTGTGCGGCGTCAGGTGGATATGGCCAGGCGCATCCGGGAAATCATGGAGGACCAAAACCTGACACAAAAGAGTTTGGCGAAGCGGCTCAGCAAACAGGAGTCGGAAATCAGCAAATGGCTCTCCGGAGAGCATAATCTGACCTTCCGGTCTTTAGCTAAGCTGGAAGCGGCGCTAGGTGAGCCCATTTTGGAAGTGCCGGATGCAATGGGAGCTGCTTCTACAGGCTGGAGAAAAATAGAAGGACCTACCGGTTTTACCATTAGCGTTTTATGTATTGGGATGGGTAGACTTGATTGAAAATGAGGAACTTACCGAAAGCTGGAGGGAGAATGTCAAGAAGTCGT
>CAYNIT010000288.1:0-5532 GCA_964397205.1 uncultured Phaeodactylibacter sp.
GGACAGATTGCCGCCGAGAAGAAATAAGGTCCGGTAGTTCAGTTTGGTTAGAATGCCTGCCTGTCACGCAGGAGGTCGCGGGTTCAAGTCCCGTCCGGACCGCAAAAAGCCTCGGAGCAAAAGCTCTGAGGCTTTTGCATTTACAGCTGCTCTGCAAGCCAGTCTCCGTGGTTTTCCAACGCCCCTACTCCCCAGGCAAGCCAACATAGTATATAAAATCCGTTCTCGGTGGATGCTCCAACCCTGCCTGCCGCCCCATTGTGATCAATTGCCCCCGGTGATAGGTACTGTGGTTCATGCAGTGATGGATCATATCGGCAATGACCGTGTAGCCATCGCCGCGCGACTTCGGGCGCTTGGCTTGCAGATCTGCAAGGGACATGGTTTGTACATGATTGTTGAAGTTTTCGGAAGCCTTTAGCCAGCCAGCCAAAAGCTCCTGTTTAGTGCCATCAAAAGCCTTGGCAGGTGAGTCATCGGCAGATTCATTCTTTACCGTCTGCAGCCAGAGATACTCGGCGCTCCAGATGTGTATTACCGTTTTTTTAAGGCTTGAAAAGCTGGATTCGATTTCCCGGTCCAAATCTTCTTCCGTGGCCGTGCGCAACCAGTCTGCAAGTTGCTGATTGGCCCAATGATTATAAGCGGTATAACGCCGCATCATTGCAGCTAGATCATCCCCAACGGGTTCAACAGGCTCCGTTGCCGCAGGTGTATTATTTTTCATGTCTTCTCCGTTATTGCTTTCATTTGGCACTGCGGTCACGGTTAACAGTACCTGAACGCCAAGCATGATGTGTAGTAACATATTCTATTTTTTGAGCTTTTCCAATGGCTCTAAGCTAAAAATAAAACCTGATGAAAGACAGGTTGAGGGAGAAGCTTCTACTTCTATCCTGTGGCTACTCAGTCGGCATTTGTGGGATCACTATCTGAGATAAAGCGTACTTGCCCTTCGTTCCGTAACCCATCCGAATTACCAGCGCCCATCAAAAAGTCAGGAATTAATCAAAAATGGGTTAACTTGCGCTAAGGATACTCAAGCAAGACGCTGGACCAGCTTGGGCTGATAGCGGGTAGCTGTCGCGAGATCGGCATCCCGGAAGCAGTCGACGAGCAGTGCCCGCCTGAACGCCCGGGCCAGATTGTCAGCACCGCCAATTTTTAAGTATATTTAATTGAATTTTGCAAAGCTGGAGTATAGGCAATATATTTTCAACAATGCCCGAATAGGCGGTAGAGTGCCTGATAGGCATACAGAAAATAAAGGCAAAAAGCCGTATGCATTATCCGGAAAAAAGAGAGGGAAAGTCAAATGAATAATTCAAGCAGGAGAAAGTGGACTGTTGCGCTTTGTGGAGGCGGTTCCTCCGCCCACATTCTCATAGCTATGGCTGGCCGGCTAAAGGATGTAGAGGTGCGGGCGTGGGTCATGGCTTCCGAGCTGGAAGCGTTTAGGCAAGCAGGCGAGGTGCTTTGTGAGGTCTCTAGCCCGAATGAAAAAGAGGCTTTCGAGTGCCGTGGAACTGCCAGGTATGGGACTGACCCGGCGGAGGTGATTCCAGGCGCTGATGTAGTCATATTTTGCGGCCCGATCAGTATTTACCCGACTTGGATGGATGGCATTGCACCGTATCTCAGCCGTGACGTGATCGTAGGTGGCATGTTTATGCAGGGTATTCATCTACCTGCGATGGGAAAGAAGCTGATGTTCCCGGAATCGACAACCTATTTCGGATTCGGTTTGTACCCTTTTGCGAGTCGGATAGTTGCATTTGGCTCTCATGTCAAAGTCCTTGGAGCAAAGACCTTTGTCAATTTGTGTATTGCCGGCCCTAGCGCGCATGAGGTTATCCCTTTCTTCAGGGAGCTGATTGCGACGCCCCTGGAGTTTCGGCGGCAACCTCACTTTCTGGCATGTGTCATGAATACCACCAATGCGCTGACACACCCGGCCAGGATGCATGGCATTTTCAAGGACTGGAATGGCCCGGGCACAACCTGGGACGAGAAGGATATTCCATTATTTTATGAGGATATGGATGCGTATTCTGCGGCCTCCCTGGAGCGGCTGAATGAGGAAGCGCTTCGAATCCGTGATGCCATTATGCACAAGCATCCGGAAGTGGATCTGTCAGGAGTTAGATCCCGGCTTGAGATCTTTCAATCATACGGTGATAACATCGGAGACCCTACCTCCTTGCTCACTTGCTACCGGTCGAATCTTGCCTATAAAGGCATAACCACACCGGTGGAAAAGGCCAATGTTGCCGGCAAGGTGAAATGCCCGGCTGATCATAGATATTTCCAGGACGATATCCCTTTTGGCCTTTGCGTCTTCCGCTACCTCGCTGATCTGGTTGATGTCGAGACACCGGAGATGGACCATTTGATTGAATGGGGCCAACGGATCATGCAGAAAGAGTACCTGCTTGACGGGAAACTGTGCGGCAAAGACGTAGGCGACATTCCTATTTGGGGCTACACACTCCAGGATTTAATTACTTCTTAAAAAGATTTTGCTGGCAAAAAGCCCAAGGAAAAAAGAGTATGGATTCTACAGATATCGTTTCATGAACCTGTTGCTGTCCATTAAGCTTGTTTGGAGGTCGGATTTGAAAGCGAAAAGCGTCAACTCGTGGTTGCGACAAGCCCTGCGGGTTTTTTGAAGGGCGTACCTGGAAAGTACGGTCGAAAGAAGTAACGAAGTATCACCGAAAAAGCGACTTTTGCAGCTCATAAACAAGCATCTGTAAATTGGTGGCCAAGGTGCGACTAAGCGCGGCCGCCAGAGGTGATTTTTCTGAGACCCGCATAAATACTCGGCTTTTTGTCAGCATTCTTAAGCTTGGCTTGTCACGGTAGAAGAGCCAAAAGCGAATCTTCGGTGAGTTCGACAACTTTTCACCTCCAGTGCCCGAAAGGAGTGTAAATGGGAATTGCCAGTTATTGCCTGATTATCCGCTTATGCTGGACATTACGCCCTTGCTGGCATTGCAACACATAAGCCCCTGCCGGAATATCCGGCAAGGCCAACACCATAGTTGTGCGATAGCCGGCAACCTGCCGTTTCCATCGGAACAACTGTCTGCCCTGCAGATCGAACAGTCGCAGCTGGGCTTCTCCGGCATCCTGGCTACGGTAAGTAAGTCGCAACTCGTTGCCGCGGACGGGCTGCTGCACCTCCAATTGTGCTTCCTCCAAAGGCAAGCGGGCGGTGCGTACCCCCTCCATGCTGCGCTGCCCATCGTAATCGGTTTGCCATAAGCGGTAGTAATTGAGCCCAGGCGCCGGCGATTGGTCGGTATATGTGTAATCCTGCTTTTGCTGGGTGCTGCCTGCCCCGGGCAACACTGCAATGCGTTGGAAGTCTTTGCCGTCTGTAGAGTGCTCTACGGTAAAAAAGTCGTTGTTGAGCTCTACCGCGGTAGCCCATTGCAGCTCTACCGTTGCGCCCCTGTCTTTTGCTTCAAAGTAGAGCAGCTCCACAGGAAGCGCAGCGCAGCCTCCCCCAATCGCAGTCATTGGAGGAGGGTTAGAAGCCAGGCAAGGCGGCGTAGCCGTGCCTTCCGTCATTTGATAATTGCCCCCATCGATTTCTGAATCGCTCAGCGTCCGCAAGTCAGTGCCGGCGGAAATGGCATAGTGCATCACTTGGGTGTTGGTTCCGTCGATGACGTGGCCCAGGCCGTGGGCATGCCCTAGCTCGTGCAGGGCGACGGTCTCAAAATCGAATTCGGAAGAAGTGGTGGCATCGCCGTCGAAATTCCAGTTTCTCCCGGTATCGGTGAGCAGGTCGTCATCCGATTTGAAGCGGATGTCCATGCTGCTCAGCACCCAGCGGGTGTCCTCCAAGTCACAACTACCGTTAATGCCCAGAGCAGAGAAATAACTAGTGGTAACTCCCAGCGTCCCGCTGGCTAAATCGTCGACGAAAGCGATGATGTCTATACCGTCGTCTCCCGGGGCGGTGCTTGTGCCGGTGTCATCGACCTCAAAACGCACAGCCGTTTCGCAACGCCAGCTGATCAGGGCATTCTCAAAAGCGGTTACCGCATCAGCATTCCCTGCAAAATCATCAGTGGTATTTGGCAAGCTGTTGTTGTATTGAAAGGTATAGCCCCCGCTCCCGTTTTGGTCCGACAACTTGGGGTGTACGCGCGTCAATTCCGGAAAATTCAAAAAATCAGAATAGGCGGCGATTGCAGCATAGTGAACCGTAATGGAGCTGCTACCGACGACATTGCCATCGCTGTCGTCTACTCTGACTGTTCCAGTCCCTGCGCCGTCCGGGATTTTTACCCGGATTTTCGTATCCGTCCAGGAGATCAAATCAGAATCGTAAGGAGAGGAAATCAAGGTAGCCCCGCCGTCATCGGCATTGGAAAACCATACGGTGCCAGGCGAGCTGCCGAACCCCGAGCCGTTGATGATCAACTCGTTGTCGGCTTGTGTAGTGCCTGCGATGTAGCCATCGGCCGGAACGCTGCCGGTGCCGTCCGACAGGCTTGAGATGCCTGCCCCGGCGCGTTCCTCGGGCACCCATTCCTCCGTTGGAAGGGCGTAAGGAATGCCACCGGGCTGCACCGGCGATTGCCGGGCGAGGGTGGCAAGGGTATCCAATAGTTGGGTTTTGGTGTAAAAACGCTGGCTGCCGATATCGTAAAACCGGTGGTTGCGTTTTTGCAATACCCCTTGAATGCCGGCGTACGGGCGGCATTGGCGGACCTCGGGAAAGGCTTTCCGAAAATCCGTATGTTCAATCGTTTTATCCTCCCGGCTTAAAAACACGACTACCTCCTGCCCGGAAGCCAAGTAGAAATTGGGATGGGTGATTTGAAGCCGGCCGCTCATCCGGCCGCCGTTGGCAATGATTGCTGCTTGGGCAGGCCCGCCTCCGCCCTTGAGGTAAGCTGCGATTTCAAGGGTATAAAGCGTGTAGATATTTTCCCGCCCAGCCACCTGATAGTACTGCTGTTGGCTGACGCGGGCAAGGATGATCTGCTCCGCCTTGCTGGCTCGTTTTTCCAGCGGGACAGGCGTGATTGCCGCTTGAGCTGGGCAAAATAGAATAGCAGAAAGAAGGGCAATTAGGGTGCTTCTAGCCATAATCGGTTCAGGAGTATTGTTCAATAATGTCGGTTAACCCATCGGCGGCTTTGCCGATTAGCCAACTTGTTTTCTGTTCTTAGTACTGGAAAATTTTAGTAAAAGCTGCTTGGCTTTCTATTGATTTTTTAAATATACATAATTTTAAATTTACGCAGCAAGTATTTCACGGGGTAAATGGTACGGGTACGGATGAGAGCAAATAGCCAAATACACATATAGCCCGCCAACCCAAAATTTATGATTGCTGGCCCCTCCCCGACGATAAATGTCAGGGTCAAAGACCCGACGATAAATGTCAGGCTTACAGCCCAGACCGTCAGCGTCAGGGGTCAAAGACCCGAGGATAAATGTCGGGATGTGAACACCCCGAGGATAAATGTCAGGCTTACAGCCCAGACCGTCAGCGTCAGGGGGCAAAGA
>CAYNIT010000289.1:0-5517 GCA_964397205.1 uncultured Phaeodactylibacter sp.
CTGCCTTACGAGGAGTTGATTTACAGTTGGTTTGACTACTGGCTGAAAGGCGACAGGGGCAAGGACCCTGCCGATATGCCCCGCGTACGTTACTACACCATGGGCAGTAACGAGTGGCAAACGGCAGAAGCCTGGCCGCCAAAAGCCGCTGAGATGACCACCTTCTACTTGGACAGCGGGGGGCAAGCGAACAGCCTCTTCGGTGATGGCACGCTGTCCACCGATGAGCCTGCCGATAAAGACCAGCCGGATGCCTTTACCTACGACCCGATGAACCCTGTACCGAGCTACGGTGGTAACGTTTGCTGCACCGGCGGCGCCATTCAGGGAGGCTCCTTCGACCAACAAGAAATGGAGGCCAGGAATGACATCCTTGTCTACACCACCGAGCCGCTGGAGGAAGGGGTTGAGGTCAGTGGGTTTATCGAAACGGCATTGTATGTTTCTTCCGATGCAAAGGATACCGATTTCACCGTCAAGCTGCTTGATGTATACCCGGATGGGCGGGCCTATAATCTCGATGAAACCATTCAGCGCGTGCGTTACCGGGAGGGCTATGACAAGGAGGTATTCATGGAAGAAGGAGAGGTGTACAAAGTAGAACTGACCCCCATGGCGACGAGCAATTACTTCGATAAGGGGCACCGCATCCGCATAGAAGTGTCGAGTAGCAACTTCCCGCGCTTCACCCGAAATTTGAACACGGGCGGCAATAATTACGATGAAGCGGAAGGGGTAGTGGCGCACAATAAAGTCCACCATTCCCAAACGTACCCGTCTCAGGTCCGCTTGCCGATTGTCAAAAAATAGCTTGCGCAAACAAAAGGCGACACGGCAATGCAGAAAGGCGTATTTTTGCAGGCACAACAGCGAAAGCCAGACGACTTATGGAATACTCTTATACTACCTTGCCAGATGACACCCCGGTGATTCAAGAACTGGAATTGGAAAACATCCCTCGCGGTACGGTACAGCGCTACTGGCTGCATTTGGTGACGGATGGAATGGGGCTGCCAGTATTTGTCCCCATCATCGTAGCCAGGGGGGTATCAAAGGGGCCAGTAGTGGGATTGACGGCTGCGGTACATGGGAATGAACTCAACGGCATCCCGGTGGTGCAGCGGCTGTTCCGCGAGATTGAGGGCCGCGAGCTGCGGGGTACGGTGGTTGGCGTACCGGTGGTTAACTTGCCCTCTTTGCTTAGAAAAAAGCGCCGTTTCATCGACGGGGCCGATCTCAACAGCATTATGCCGGGCAAACCCGACGGCAACGTCAGCCAGGTATATGCCTACCGCATCGTAAACTGGATCGTGAGCAAGTTCGATTATCTGATCGATTTACATACCGCCAGCTTTGGGCGGGTGAATTCTTACTTTATCCGGGCTGACATGAAGGACGAGACCAATCGGCGGATGGCCATGCTGCAGAACGCTCAGGTTATCGTCCACAATCCCCCCTCCGACGGCACGCTGCGGGGAGCGGCGGATGAGCTGGGCATCCATGCTATCACGCTGGAAGTGGGCAACCCGAATACCTTTCAAAAGGGGCATATCCGCTCCGGGCTGACCGGTATTTTCAATTTGCTGACCGATTTGGCCATGCTGCAGGATACGGTAGAGCAGCCGGAAGAGCCCGCCGTCATTTGCCGGCATTCTCTATGGCTGTATACAGACACCGGCGGCATTCTCACCGTTCACCCTCAAGTAGGGGCAGAGGTAGAGCAAGGGCAGGAGGTGGCTACGCTGCGCAATATCTTCGGCGATTTGATCAAGAAATACGAAGCTCCCCAAACGGGTATTGTGATTGGAAAGAGCGTTAACCCGATCAATCAAACCGGCGGGCCGATCTTGCACCTGGGCATTCCGGAGTAGCTTTTACTGTACCGCGTCGCCCCGTAGTATCCGGTACCGCTTACGCGCTTCCACTGCTAAGGTACTGCCGGAGAAGTCTATGAACAAGGTTTCGTAGAGGGACTTGGCTTTGTCCTCCTCCCCGAGCTGCTGCTCATACAATTCTGCCAATTGGAATAAGGCGTTGTCTGCCCGAATTTCTTCGGGATGATTATCGATGATTTGCTGCAGGTACTCCGCCGACTTTTGGTATTTCTTTTTCTTGCGATGGATGCGTGCCTTCAGGTACAGCACATCATCTACCAGGCTGTGCTCGGGAAATTCCTGCTTGAGGGTATCTAGTTTCTGAAAGGCATCTTCAAAGCGGTTCTGAAAGACCAGCATATCGGCATCGGCGTAGAGCTTGAGTGCTGCTTCAGTAGTATCAAGCCCCAGGTTGTCCATAATGAAAACGGAGAGGTCTAGGGCATCATTGGAAATCAATTTCGAGGTAGAAGCCTTCAGCACGTCAAACTGCGCCTGCGCCCACTGAAAATCGCCAGCGTAGTAAGAAAGGCGGGCGTTGCGGTAGCGCGCTTCGTGCCCCAATCGGTCTTCTTTAAAGGCTTTGTCCACCTGAGAATAGAGCAACGTGGCTTCCCAGATTTCTCCCTGCATCAAGTAATAATCAGCCAGAGCTAGTTTGCCGCGGGCTTGTGTCTTTGGATCTACATTGGGGTATTCGATCATTTCCTGCAACAACTGAATGGCTTCCTCAAAATCATTGATGTAGAGGGCTTGGAGTTCTGCCAACTCGAGCACGATATTAGCGGTACGCTTGGAGCGGCCAAATTCCGCCAGGAAGGATTCGTATTCCCTTTCCAGCTCGCGCAGTTCTTCTTCTGTGTAGTCGTATCCTTCTACCAACTGCCGGCGCTTGCAGCGCAGGGACTCGCGTTTGGCATCGAGGTAGTAGGTGGACTGCGCGCCCTTTTCTTCTATGATGTACTCGTAGGCTTCGATGGCTGCTTCGTAATCTTTGTCATTGGTGGCAACTTTGGCCAGCCGGTATACCCGCCCGCCGTTTTCGCGCAGTCGCCGGTCCAGGGCACGCACCTGCCGGAGGGCGCTTTGGTAATCTTTTTGCTGTATGAATACCCAAGCCAGCATTTCGGGGTACAGGGGGTTGTCCGGCTCTTCCTGCAGTTTTTTGTACAACTGTGCCTGCACCACCTTGTAGTCCTCGTCTGATAAGTAGCGCTGGAAAACGGAGCGCACGCTATTGACCCGGCTGGGATTCGCTTTGATGCTGTTGATGTAATTCTCTACCATCTTTGGGATATCTCCCTTACGGCGGTAGAGCTCGCCGAGGTTGTAGGCAAAGGCTTGATCATCTTTCAGCAGCTCGCTGCCCCTTTCGTAGGTAGCAATGGCTAAGTCGTATTTGGTCAGCGCCATGAAAGCATTGGCCAGCTTTGTGATGGCAAATTGATCCTTCGGCAGCTTGCGTATAGCCATCTGGTACTGCTCTTGGGCTTTCTCATCCTCAACCCGCCGCTCGTATAGTTTACCGTAGGTAACGTGCAGCTGTACGTTGTCCGGATCGCGCTTCATGTGTTTTTTGATCACCTTTTCGCATTCTTCGTAGGCATCCATTGCCAGGAGTGACTCCACATAGCGGTTGAAGTAAAAATTGTTGTAGTTGCTGCGCTCGTACAGGTTTTCGTACAAAACCGCCGCTTTTTCGTATTCTCCGTCCCGGTAGTACTGCTGGGCCAGGCGGGCATCCTGAGACAGGAGGGCGGTGGCGAAAAACAAACTCGACAGTAGCGTCAGAAGGGCTATTTTGTTCATTCTCTTCATCTATTTAAGTCAAGACCCCTTTGGTGGGTAGATCATCATAAGCTTTTTGTACAGCGATCGTCAGCAGGTACAACGCTCAATTGGACTATAAGGTATGTGCCTACGTTTTGATCAGCTGCCAGGATATAGGGTTATCGATCTGTGAGTATAAACGGAGCAGCGGAGCATAAAGTTGGAAAAAACAAAGCGGCTGGTCTCCAATGCTTGGAAGCCAGCCGCTCTATGGGACTATATGTTATGTACCAGAGTAGTCTATTCGAGGCGGAACTTGACAGGCAGGTTGAATTGTACCCGCACGGCGCGGCCGCGTTGTTTGCCTGGTATCCACTTGATGTTTTGTTTTTCCATCAACTGCACTACGCGCTCCGCTTCGGCACCCGTTTGAGCGCCGGGGTCGCGCACTACGTTGATGTCCGTAATGGAACCGTCTTTTTCCACAACAAACTGCACGACTGCTACGCCTTCCACGCCGTTTTCCCGAGCGATAGCTGGGTACTTGATGTTTTTGTAGATGAATTCAAGCATTTTTTTATCGGCGCAGGCTTTCCGCTCTTTTTGTGTGGGCAGGTCCTCACAACCGGGGAAACGCGGCATTTCTTCCACCACTTTGAATATTTCCTCCACTTTAGGCTCGGGGGGTGGTGGCGGCGGTGGCGGTGGCGGCGGGGGGCTGGTTTCTACGACCGGAGCCTCCACAACGCTTTCTTTGGGAATACTTTTGTCCTCGAAGGGTACTTCTTCGTCTTCGAGAATTTCTTCATCCGGCACCTCTTCGATGACGGGGGGTGGCGGTGGCGGCGGCGGTGGCGGCGGTTCGGCGGTACGAGGCGGCTCCACTTCAATTTCATCTGGCACGTCCAGCGCGCCTTCCGGAATGTAGACTTCCTCCTCGTATTGCGTCCAACCAAACGCCAGTACCGTAATGCCGACAGCCAGGGCCAGGCCAAGGTTAAAGAAAGTACCGCTGTACTTGAATACATCTGCACCGGGGTACTTCGTCCTTGCGGCCAGCGACTGTCCTTCTTGAGATTGGCTGAGCCCCTCCTTGGAGCGCTTATTGTAGATGGCTTTCATCAAAAAGATAAAAACGACCACCCCAATAATGATAGCGCCCACAATCATGGCGAGAGCCGAGCCAGTAACTGACAAATCCATACTGACAAGGTTTACTTTATCAAAAAATTAGACAATAACAACGTGCTTGTTACGCATTTTCACTTTAATAGATGCTGGCTGATCCCATCTTGGTGGGTACAAGCCAAGAAAAATTCAGATTTTTTTAATTCACCAGCTTCTCGTAGTCCTCGGCACCCAGCAACTCGCCGAGCTCCTCGGTATTCGTAACTTCGATCTTCACAATCCACCCATCTCCGTAGGGGTCATTATTGACCATAGTTGGGTCATCTCCCTCGGTTTCGTCGAGCGTAGGGTTGAACTCCAAAACTTTGCCGGATACTGGCATGTAGAGCTCAGAAGTAGTCTTTACCGCTTCAACGGTACCGAAGACCTCTCCTTTTTCCAGGGTTTCTCCCACCGTTTCCACCTCGATGTAAACGAGCTCATCCAGTTCGCCCTGCGCAAAATCCGTAATACCTATATAGGCGGTATTGTCGTCTTCCAGGCGGATCCACTCGTGTTCTTCGGTGTACTTCAGGTGATCGGGAATGTTCATACGCGGATAGTTATTTAGGTAGCTTCAATTGATAGATGCCAAAAATAAAGGAATTTTAGGGACTGATGGTGTATACAGACGGAATTTTGCAAGCTCAACCCCTAAGCTGCCTCAATCAAAGCGTGCTGCCTTTGCATAGGCAACGGGCTGTAG
>CAYNIT010000290.1:0-5494 GCA_964397205.1 uncultured Phaeodactylibacter sp.
TAGCGTGCAAAAAAACGAGTCTAAATCGGTAAGTTATTGTTGCGCGACCCCTAAGAGCCTGCAAAGCGGTATCGGTCTTCGATGTACTTGATGATCTCGCTGCTCTTTTTGATCTTGATGTTGGCAGAGCCAGTACGAATGTAGAACACCTCCTGCTCTACCCCTTTCTTGTCTTTATCCCAGTAGAATACGGGTGACTTAGCAGGGGGCGTATCGATTCGGAAGACCATTTTGCCATCCAGTTCTTCGATATCGAAGGACAGCTGGGTGGCGAAAAAAGAGCCGAGGTTGCGCTGTACAGCGCTGGTGATGCTCCGCTTGAAGTTGTCTACATCAGAAGTATCTGCGTCCAGCCCGATGATCCTGCCGTCGTCGTCTACACCACAGAAGACGGTACCTCCATTGAGGTTCATGAAAGCTGAGAGGGTCTGAATGATTTTATCCCGATGGTATTTATCGATGGACTCCTTGAACTCCACCATGTCGCTCTCGCCCTTTTCTATGATGCGCTTGCTGTTGGCAGATTCATCCGCCACGAGGTAGGAAATGATCTTCTGGGTAAGCGCCCAGCTCAGTTTCAACTTCAAGTCTTTTGACAGGCGGTCGCCATCGAAGGTAGCCTTTTTATCGAACACAATGAGCTTGGAGGGCTCGGTAGCGCGTATGGTCCCCAGCCGGGAAGTCTTGTTGTAGATGGCTATTTCTCCGAAAAGCTGCCCTTTGATGTATTCCTTAGGCTCCTTGCGGCTCAGGTAAAGGATGAGCCTGCCGTAGTGAACGATATAGAAAGATTCTCCCTTTTGCTCGATTGAAAAAACTTCGTGCCCGGCTTCGTATTCTATCATTCGGGCAACCCCTGCCAACTCTTTGATTTCTTCATCGGTCAGGCTGGATAATTCTTCGCAACGCCGCAGGGTCTTGATGATATCATCATTCATATTGCAAGTCCGGTGTTTTGTAAACTTTGGATCCCGCAATAAAGCTAACAAAAATATCGAAGCCGGGCACAGCCAAGGCCAAAATTCAAGGGAGCGCTGCCTCTAAAGCAGCTTTTTCGCGACACGGGTAAACCAGCTTACCAGACCAATCAGCAGCAGAGCCAGCAGGGCTTCGTCCATGCAGGAATCCACCTCTACATTTAGCACTTTGGAGCGTGCAACAGCGCCATCCATTGCAGGCTGCGAGAGCCGGTATTGATAAGCCTGTCCCGGCCAGACGGATGTGTCCCAATAAGAGAAGGAGCCGCTTGAGCCTGGCTGCTTGACGGTACCGATTTGTTGCCAGCTCACGCCATCTTCGGAGCGCTCCACCGCAAACGGCTGCTTGCCTGAGCTTGCCTTTGCGCTCCAACACAACAGCACCGAAAGGTGATGGGCCTGGCCCGTGAAACCTATTTCCGGCAGGCTCAGCACCGGAGCAGAAAGGGAAGCAGAAACAGGGCGAAAGGGGGAGGCTGTGCCGCCACGCTGCTGAAGGGTTGCAGCGCGAGCTATTTCCTGCTCAGCGGCGCCTCCGCCATTTGTGTTTTGTGCTCTTACCGTAGAGCCAAAGGTTGACAACAGTAGAAAAAAGATCAAAGGTTGACTTTGCATCATAAGGGCATTTTTCATGGGTAAATATCGAACCAAGCCGAATAGGCCTAGCTCAGTGGTGTTGTTGCCCTAGTGTTTTGTCGTGTCGTAATGGAAAGTGTTGTTGTCAAAAAAGCCCGCGTTTGTAATGGAGGGGAAAAGCGGTGCAAAATCCTAATAGTGTTCTGTATAAGTCGTAGTGGTAAGTCGAATAGCCAGGGTCAAATATAGCAATTTTTCTAAATACTATGCAAATTAAAATTGAACCTTGTAGCTTCCTAATGTGAATCTGCCGGATAGCCCGCTGCAACTGAGCTACCGGGATTGATGGGAAAGCCTTATATTCGAACCTTTGACGATTCATTGTAAATTGAAACCAGAAATAAAATGGCAGAGACGAAAAACACCCTTCCAAAAGTAGCGTACTTCTGTATGGAGTACGGGCTGGACAACCGCTTTAAAGCCTACGCCGGCGGGCTGGGCATCCTGGCCGGCGACTACATGAAAGGGGCCAAACAGTACGACTACCCTATCGTCGGCATCGGCATCAAATGGAAACAAGGCTATACCGATCAGTACGTTGGAGAGGACGGAATGCCCTACGACTCCTACAAGAACTACGACTATGACTTTATGGAGGATACCGGCATCAGCGTCAATGTTGAGATACGCGGCCGCAATGTCAGCTGTAAGGTATGGAAACTCGAAGCTTTCGAAAATGCGCCGCTCTACCTGCTTGACACCGACCTGCCTGGCAACGAAGATGCCTGGATCACCGGGCAGCTCTACGGATGGTTCGGAGAAGAGCGCATCGCCCAGGAAATGGTGCTGGGCATCGGGGGCGTGCGCGCCCTGCGCTCCCTGGGCGTAGAGGTAGATACTTATCACTTCAATGAGGGCCACGCGCTCTTTGCCGGATTCGAATTAATGCGGGAAAAGATGGAGGACGGCATGACCTTCGAAGAAGCCTGGTCAGCCAGCCGGGAGGAGATTGTCTTCACTACCCATACTCCCGTCATTCAGGGCAATGAATCGCATCCCGTAGACCGCCTGCTGTACATGGGTGCCAATTTGGGTATGAAGCCCAGCCAACTGCGCCGGCTGGCTGGCGACCCCTTCAACATGACCGTAGGCGCGCTGCGGCTCTCCCGCAAAGCCAACGCCGTAGCCCAACTGCACGGTGAAACGGCCAATCAGATGTGGAAGCACATCCACGGGCGCTCCGACATCGTGGCCATCACCAACGGCATTCACCGGGCTACCTGGGTAGATCCCAAAATGCTGGAAGCGGCTGAAAAGGGCAAAGATCTGTGGAAGCCTCACCAAAAGAACAAACGTGCCTTGATCGAGCTGATCAAACGCAAAAACGGCGTGGAGCTGAAGGACGACAAGTTGCTTATCGGCTTCGCTCGCCGCTCCGTACCCTACAAGCGCAGCGACCTCATTTTTTCCAAACCAGAGGTTATTGAGCCGTACCTAAAAAAAGGCAAAATCCAAATCGTTTTTTCCGGCAGAGCCCACCCGCTCGACGATACCGGCAAGGCTATTGCTGCTAACCTGGTCGCCATGTCAAAGAAGTACCCCAATGCAGTGGTATTCCTGGAAAACTACGACATGGAAATCGGCGCTGCCATCACCCGCGGCTCCGACTTGTGGCTCAACAATCCCCGCCGCCCTAAAGAAGCAAGCGGCACCTCCGGCATGAAGGCCGCTATGAATGGCGTGCTGAACCTCAGCGTACTGGATGGCTGGTGGCCGGAAGCCTGCGAGCATGGTGTGAACGGCTGGCAACTTGGCGATGGCTTCGAGAGCGAGGATGTAGTAGAGCAGGACGATCACGATCGCGAAGCCTTATACAAAGTCCTGCTCGAAGAAGTCGTGCCTACCTACTACAAAAAGCACGACAAATGGCTGGAAATGATGCAGGCGAGCATACAAAGCACCCGAGAGGGATTCAGTGTGAAGCGGATGCTGGAAGAGTACTACGATTTGCTGTACAACGCCTGAATCCCCGCTTTGCTTCTCCCCTGCCGGTACCTTCCTGTCCGTGCTGGTGTAGATTGGCCAGGAGCAAGTGAGCAGAAGCGCCCCCAATGCCGATAGCTCGGTATTGGGGGCTTTGGTTTTCTTAGGGAGCGCACGGCAATAAGTCGCTCAGAATAGACGAAGCTATTCAGCAATCATAAATCCTGGGCTGTTGGACTATAAGTGGCCTGCTGCCGTTCCACCGTCTAAACGGCAGTTTCGAACAAAGCCGCTTAAGGGCTTTTTTAAAATTAGAGCTTAGCTCATCAAGAATTAAAACCGCAATATGTCCAAAGTCTACCATCTGCTATTTGCTTTATTTATCTTAAGCCCCTTCTCGCTTGAAGCGCAGTATACCAAAGTCAATTTAGACTTCGAAAGCAGCTACATAGGGGAAAACGACCCACTGCCCGCCGCCGAGAACATACTGCTCAGCGGTGCCATCCCAACCTACATCGACCGGCTGGAAGTAGCAATATACCCCTCTAAGGGCAGGCAGCACAAAGAAGCGCTGCATACAGCCGTATGGCAACGGCCGCTCGGCAACGAAGACGCTGCCTACAGCTTGCCGATCCATTACAAACTCCGGCCCTCCAGCCAGTACGATATAGCTATAACCTTTTTTCGTTCCGTGAAAGCCGAAGAGCGGGAAGCGTTGCTGCAGCTCATCCTGCGCCGCAACAAGCTCTACCTCGACAGTCAGCGTTCCCCCAATGACCAAGCCATCCGCTGGGAGCAAAAACCCAAAAAACTGCTGCGCGCAATGAATGGGCTGCTGCGGACAGACCTGAAACAATACCGCGCTGCTCTCACGGCCTCTCAAGAAGAATTCTCAGAATTGGTGCGCTTACAGTTGGAAAAGATGGAATCCATCAAGAGCAATCGAGACAGCCTCAAGCGAAGCACCAACCCACAAGAGGCTTTTCAGGTACTGGAGCAACTCCTGCAAGCCGAGCTGGTGCGTATCATCCCCGAGCGGCTCTACCGCGCAGCTGACAGCCGCTATCTGGAGGACTGCCCTACCGAAGACAAAAGAGGTTACCTTTCCATCAATGCCGGCTACGGCGGCACTTACCTGAGCGGCGATTTGGGCGAAACTTTTGAATACGATACAGCGCCCTACGCTGGCCTGTCCTTTCCCCTGGGCAACAGCAACTTCGCGCCCCGTATCTTCAGCAACACCTACCTGGGCTTCGGCCTGTTTCTGGATAATCTCGATAATGGACAGGAAGGAGCGCTGTCCGGCCCAGTAGTCGGGCGGCCGATTTATGCGAGCTTGGACCACCGGCTGTTCCAGTTCATTTACTTAAACGCTGGCGCTACCCTGCTGGAAAAGGAAAAGGCAGACGACAGCAGCGTTTTGCTGATTCGCCCTTTCATCGGGTTAAGCGCTAAAATCAACCTTTCGCTCCGCTTTGACCGTTGAGCCAATAACGGAGGCCAGGAAAGCCTTGCTGCTTTAGCGGTAAAGGCTGCAACGCCAATTAATCCAACTTCACTTTTCCTACAAAGAGCGGCGCAGATTCTCCCTGCAGCCGCACCCGATAGTAGTACAGCCTGCTCTGCAGGGAGACCTCCTGTTCGAACCCTACGAAATAGGCTTTTTTTGCCGCGAAGGCGATGGGGGTGTCTTCTTCCTGTTGCAAAACGGCCAGTTCGCCGGTGAGCAGCGGCCGGCCGGGGTAGTCGGCTGGCCGGTTGCTGTAGAGTTCGAGCAGGAAAGGCGTTTCCCCTTCCCACTGGGCGCTGAGCAGCTCGCCTTCTACCATCAAGCGGGCGGGCGCTTCCCTCGAAATCTCCGCTTCCAAATCGAACGAGTGGATGTTGCTCATGGGGGCGGCATCCGCCAGGGCTTCGAGCTGCGGATTGGGCGCAAAAGGAGGCGGAAGTTCAATGGC
>CAYNIT010000291.1:0-5491 GCA_964397205.1 uncultured Phaeodactylibacter sp.
GCTTGGTTGTAGTGTTCAGTTATTTGAATAATCGCGGATCCAAAGTACTGAAATCCGCTTATAGTCCGGCAAGTCAGGATAGGTGAAAAACGGTAAGCCGAAGTTCACAACTTTTGGCTTTGGCGGACCAGTAAGGCAGTATTTTGAAAGGGCACAACCCAAATACGCTCAGGTTGTGCCCTTTCCCCTCGTCTAGAATGTTCTATTCTCAGTATGCTCTACTGAAAGCAGATGGCAAAGAATTAATCGTTGCTCAATTGCGGCAGCAAATCGATTTGCGCCTGCGGGTACACGATAAACCGTTTGTCGTCGGTATAGGTCCGTCCAAGGTGGTTCAGTTCCTCCGTTCTGCCGTGGCGAACCAAGTCGTAGAACCGGATGCCCCATTCCATGGCGAATTCTGCGAATTTTTCCTCCAGCACATCGTTGAGGGTGACTCCGGATAGGGGTTCAAGCCCCGCTCTGCCCCTTACTTCATTGACGGCGGCATCGGCGCTTAGCACGGAGCTCGAAGCGCCCTGTGTGATGGCTTCGGCATGCATGAGCAGCACTTCTGAATAACGGATGCAGATAAAGTTTTTGCCGCTACCGTAGCGGGTTCTGCCGGGAACGAGCTCTTCGGAAGGCAAGTAGTGCTTGCCGCTGGCAAAATCGGCGCGGGCATAGTCGTTGATGGTGTCTCCGTTAGGCGTTATGTTGGAGATCCATTCTGGCAGGTCGCTGTACTTCGGGTCGCTCTCAAGTTCTGCTATGCCTGCATTGGTAAACAGGACACTCGTCTGCAAGCGCAGTTCTTCTTCGCGGTCCAGCATAAACTTGATGTACTTCTGGGTTGGTTCCCAGAAGCCCCAGCCGCCGCCTGCTCCGCTGACTTTAGGGGACCAGCCCTGCGGGCCGAAGAAGCGGTGGAGGTAGTAGTTGGACTCGCCGGAGCCCTGCCCGTAGTCAGAGTATTGCAGTTCCAGGATGATCTCGTCGTTCAGCTTGCCGGCTGTCTTAAACAGGTTATAGTAATCTGGCTCGAGGGAGAAGGCTCCGGAGCTGATGATTTCGTCGGTCGCATCCACTACGCCTTGCCAGTTTTTCAGTTCGAGATTAGCCAGGGCTTTAACGGTAAGGGCCGTGTAGCGAGTCATGCCGCCGGGGATGTCGGCCCGCTGATTGGGATGCATGTCCGGCAGCTGCGGGATAGCCTCATCCATCAGGTCGGAAATGTACTGCAAGCCTTCCTCAAAGGAGTAAAGCTCCTGATCGTACAGCTCTACGGCCAGGGGCGTTTCGGGTATGAATACCTCTCCCCAAAGCCGAATCATCTGCAGCAGTTCCCAGCCCTTCATCACCTTGACTTCGGCTATGTATTGGTCTGCGAGTTGCTTGTCGTCAACGAACTCCCGGTATTGCTTGATTTCGTCAATCGCCGCGTTGAAGGCGAACATGTCGCCGTATAGGTTCAGCCAGACGGAGTTGTGAATCCATGCAGCGGGATTATAACGGAAAGCATCGGCTTCCTGCAGCGGGAATTGGTCGCCGGCGGCGTTTACATCGTCTCCCCGTACGGCAATCAGTGGAAAAGTTTCCCACTGCAAAAACTGCAGATTGCCATAGGCGCCAATCAAGACGGTGAACATGTCCTCGGTATTGGAGTAGTCCACATCCTCGACCAAGAACTCCTGGTCGAGCGGCTCATCTAGGGTGTCGTCACAGGAGGTGATGGGGATCAAGAGAAGTCCTATCACCAAAAAGCTGCTGATTTTTATTAAGCTTTTCATCTCAAGTTTTTTTTCGTTTAAAACTGAATATTTCCTCCAATCGTATAAATGGCGGGGATCGGGTAAGTCTGCCGGTCAACACCATTGGGGACTTCCGGGTTGAAGCCGTTGTAGTCGAATACGGTGAGGGGCCGTTCTGCGGTGAGGAACAAACGGATGTTTGGCCATCCTCTCCTTGCATTGAGGCTGCTGAAATCGTACCCCAGCCGGACGTTTTGGACCCGGAAATAATTGCCGTTTTCGATGTAGTACTCGCTCATTTGCTGGTTGTAGCCTTTGCGCAAGCCAGCGGCGGAAGGGTACTTATTAGAAGTTCCGTTGCCGCGCCACAGGTTAGAGGCGAGTTCGGCATCGATGTTGGGGTCTGTAGTGAAAATGATTTCTCCCCGCTTGCGGTTCAATATTTGATGGCCAGTTTGCCCCTGAATGTTCACGGACAAGTCGAAGTTTTTGTAGCCGACGGTCAGATAGCCGCCGAAGGTTAGGTTGGGGAGGAAGGACCCGAGTACGACGCGGTCATCGGCATCAATGAACCCGTCGCCGTTCTGGTCTTTGAAAAAGAAATCGCCGGGCTCAATGTTTTGGTTGGCGATGAATTCTTCATCGTAGCCGCTTGCGTCGATCTGCTCAAGGCTCTGGAAAATGCCTTCCACTTCATAGCCGAAGTAAGAATTGACGGCTTGCCCTTCGATAGAGCGCTGCCGGAATTCGGCAGAACCGGCATTGAGGTAACCCGGGCCAGGCCCAAGGTCGAGCACTTCGTTGTTGAGGGTAGCGAAATTGCCGCCGATGGTGAAGGAGACATTTTCGCTCAGATTGTCCGACCAGCCCAGCTGCAGTTCAAAGCCGCTGTTGCGGACGCTGGCCAGGCTGCGGCGGATAATAGAGCGTTGGCCGGGCACGAGCAGCAGTGTGACCGCGTCCCGGGTGTCGCGCCGGTAATATTCTGCTTCCAAGGACAGCCTTGAATTGAAAAAGTTGCCGGTCAGGCCTACGTTGGTTTCGACGACGGTTTCCCATCTCGTAACGAGGTCGAAGGCGTTGTCAATGGTGAGCCCTTGTACGCGGTTTTCGTCTATAGCGGTGAAGATCGCTTCCCGCGTAGCTTGCCCTACGGCGGGGTTGATCGCATCATTGCCTAGCTCCCCCCAGCTGCCCCGGAATTTTAGGTAATCTACGAAGCCGAGATTGAAGAATGGCTCTTCAGAAACGACCCAGCCTGCTCCGAAGGTGAAGAAATTCCCCCAGGTAGCCTGAAATTTGTTGGTGCCATCCCGGCGGTAGGTGCCGTACAGCAGGTATTTGTGCCGGTAGTTGTACGCGACGCGGCTCAGGTAAGAGGCGCCAAACTCTCTGCCTCCTATGTCGCCGGTACCGTCCTCGTCAATCAGGCCATTGGGGTCGCCACCGGAATCGCTGATGAACCAGAGTTCTTCGCTGCCCCTTTCCAACCCCTGGATTTCGGTTGCTCTGGCGAAGGTGCCTTCCTGTTGTTCTGAGCGGAAGGAGTAGCCACCCATCACGGTCAGGTTGTGGCCACCGAAGGAGTTTTTGTAAGTCAGGATATTGTCCCAGATTTGATTGAAGGTGGTAACGCTCCGTCTCGTCAAAGCGTTTTGGTTCTGCACCTGGCCATCGTTGAAGGCAAAATCGACGAAGCGCTCATTGCGTGTACCGTAATTGTAGTTGTAGGCTGTTTTGATGGTCAATTTTTCCGGGATGATGTCGTACTCGGCGCTGAAATTACCCAGGATATCGCCAATCCGTTGACGGTCGTTGTTGTAATGTAGGGTGAAGAAGGGGTTCTGCGTCCCTCGATAGCCCAGGGTTTGGGCGCTGGCAATGGGCTCTGGCGAAGCAAGGATGTCTTGCTCTTCGTAAACTGGCAGAACGGGTACAGCAAAGTAGGACTGGAACCACACGCCGTCGGGGGCTTCATGCCGGGTAGCGTTGCTCAGGATCACATTGCCGCCGATGTCTAGCCGGTCGGTGGCTTTGAATTGTACCTTAGCGCGGAAGTTCGTACGCGTATAATCATTGGGGATGATCTTCAGGAGCCCCTCCTGGGCGAAGTAGTTGGCACCTACAGAATACTTGATGTTGTTGGTACCGCCACTTATGTTGAGCGAGTGGTTTTGAATAGGGCCGGGCCGCAGTACTTCCTCGTACCAGTCGGTGTTCACGGCTGGCAGGCTGGGGTTGTCAGGGTTTGCTCCGTAGCGTTGGATGGAGTTGTCGATAAAGCTCTGATCAGCGGGGTCGCCTGTTTCCTGCACGTATTGGGCGAAGAGTTCTGTGTCGGACATTTCCAGCACGTTTTGAGCTCTCTGTTGCCCGTAGTACCCATTGTACTCGATCTTCGTCTTTTGATTGTAATTGCCCGAAGTGGTCTCGATCAGCACCACCCCATTAGCCGCTCTTACGCCGTAGATAGCTGCCGCCGAGGCGTCTTTCAATACGGAGATGGAAGCGATATCCGAGGGGTTGAGGAAGTCAATGTTCTCGAAGAACATCCCGTCCACGACGTACAGTGGGTCAGAATTGCCAAAGCCAGGCAGGGAGCCAATGCCGCGTATCCTGACAGTTGGCCCGGACCCCGGAGCGCCGCTGCTTACGATCTGTACCCCGGCCACTTTGCCCTGCAGCGCCTGCATGGCCTGAGGGGTGGGGGTTTTTGAGATTTCCTCGTTGTCAACGGTGACGATCGCGGAGGTCAAGTCTTTGGATCGCTGTGTACCATACCCAACGACGACGACCTCGTCGAGTGCTTCCGCCTCGGTAGCCAGGGCAATGTTGATGACGGATCTGCCCGCTACCGGCACTTCTTGTGCGACGTAGCCCACATAGCTGAACCGCAAAGTGTCGTTTTCGCTGGCGTTCAACTCATAGTTGCCGTCCAGGTCGGTTGTAGTACCGACGTTTTTGCCTTTCACAATTACCGTTGCGCCAACGAGCGGTTCGTCGCTGCCTGCCTCTTTGACCGTTCCGGTGATGGAGCTTTGCCCGTAGGCGGCAGACACGGAAAAGAGCAGGGCGAATACTGAAAGCACCCAAGGCGCTTTCAACTTGCAGTAGTCAAAAATCTTTTTCATAAACTAGTTTTTTCTCACTTAAATTTCAGCTGGAGATGTTGTTGCCCCTGAATTCAGCTCTACCGCCCTAAATTGTTGGCAAAAGTGGGCGATGATCAGACTTCAGTAAGGGGGGCTTTCCCAACAGGCTCCTCAACCTCCTGGCTTGCTGCCGCTCTGCGCCCTTCGCCTGTGGCTGCTCTGCCGTTAAGTTCGCATTCCCCAATAGGTGGAAAATAAGAACCGGCATCCCGCTTTGGCAATAGCAGCAACAGCAGCAGGAATTTCTCTCAAAAAAAGTAATTTTTTCTTTAAGCACTAAGCTCGCTTGAAACTCAATTAAGCTCTGCTGCAAACTGCTGCAAAATGTGTTGTAAAGTGCGCACTTGTCAGCGCAGGAGGTTGTTATCCAATAGAAAACCCAACTAAGGTAGCTTGGCTTTCAAGCTCCTTAACCAGCTAATGTAGTAAAGGTAATGGCTTTTTATTTTATGGACAAAACTTTTGTAAACTTATATTTTGAAGGGGCTTGCCCGATCAGAAGGCTCTGCTGTTTTGCGGTTGCCGAAAGCCGCAAAGCCGTGCAGGCAGATGGGTTTTTCATAAAATGATTGGAAAGGTTTGGATTTACTTAATATTGCCTATATTAGT
>CAYNIT010000292.1:0-5485 GCA_964397205.1 uncultured Phaeodactylibacter sp.
CCGCGGGCGGCCCGCAGCAGCAACGAACTGGGCGGGATTTCCATTTCCCGCTACGATGGCCAGCAATGGGTGGAGGCTAAGCGCTACCCCTTCGACGAGCGGCAGTACCTCGGCGGGTTTCAGCAGGTGATTTCGGTGGGAAAAAACGGGGACTGGATGTACTGCCTGGACAGCGAAGGCAGAGACAAAACCGCTTTGGTGAAAATCCATACGCGGACCGGCGAAGAAGCCCTGCTCTTGGCCGATGGCAAAGCCGACTTGCTGCCCTTCGGGGCAATGGTCAGCCCGCAGGGCCGGCCACAGATGGTCCTCAGCGTCTTCGGCGAGGACCGGCATCACTTCTTGGATGCGAGCGCACAGGCGGACTTTGCCTACGCCAATCGGCTGCTGCGGGGCCATGCTGCCTACCTGCAATCCTCCGCTGACGGCCGGCGCTGGCTCCTGGCCCGGCAGGCTGCCGGCCCCCGAGTGTACTACCTCTTCGATCGCGGCAGCCGCCAGCTGACCCGCTTGCTTCGGGCACGCCCCGGCCTGCAGGAATACAATTGGGCGGAGCCTTCTGCCCACAGCCTTGTGGCGCGCGATGGCCACGAATTGCCAGTGCAGGTCTACTTGCCCGCAGGCAGCGATGCGGATGGAGACGGCCTGCCGGCATCGCCCCTGCCTACTGTGCTTTTTGTCCACGGCGGGCCGTGGTCGGGGGTATTGCATTGGAAAGAATGGGCCCAACAGCGCCACTTGCAACTGCTGGCCAACCGGGGGTACGCAGTCATCAATACCGAATTTCGGGGCGCGTTGGGGTTAGGGCAGTACTTTCTTGAGTTGGGCGACCGCCAATGGGGCAAAGCTATGCACAGGGACAGGGTGGACATCGCCCGCTGGGCTATTGCGCAGGACATTGCCAAGCCGGATGCCCTGGCTATTTTCGGCTGGTCCTACGGCGGCTACGCTGCCGCTGCGGCTTTATCCTTTTCGCCAGAACTGTTTCAATGCGGTATCGCCCTGTACGGCCCCATGAATTTGGAGCAATTCTCCCGAACGCCGCTGGGGCAGTCCGATCAGTGGCGGAAGCGGGTAGGCGATGCCTCGACACCGGAAGGCAGGGCGGAACTGCGGGCGCAGTCTCCGGCTCATAGGGTGGATGCCATAGAGCGCCCCCTACTGCTGGCTGCCGGGGGCAAGGACGGCCGCGTACCCGAGCGGCAGATGCGGGATTTCGCCCGCGCGCTGCATCAGAGGGGGAAAAGCGTGCTGTACCTGTACTACCCAGAAGAAGGGCACGACTTCGAGCAGCGGGAGAGCTGGGCTTCGTTCTGGGCGGCTGGGGAGCGCTTTTTGCAGCAGCAGCTGGGAGGGCGTAGACAGGCTGCCGGGCGGGATTTGGAAAACGCTAACTTAAAAATTGTCTATGGGCAAAGCATGCTGGACCAAGAGGATTGAATCGGCTCTGCTGCTACTGCCGTTCGCGCTGCTGGGGTGCGAGGCGCCGCCTAAGGCTTCCCTTCCAAAAGGCCCATTGTACTTCCTGGACAGCATGGAGGCAGCGGCGCAGGTTCAAAAGGATGCGGCGACGGAATACTTCCAGCGCATCCGGCCGTTGGACATGCGGTTGCAGATGGGAAGGGCCGCCCCGTCAGATTCGCTGGGGCGGGACAGCTTATTGGGTTTGTATCGGGCATTTCTCGCTCGTCAGGTTAGCTCGTTTTCCGCCGAAGAGGCGCAGCTGCTACGCGGGCTGCTGCGGCAAGCCTACGGCCTGGTAGAAGCGCTGCCGCCGGGCTTATGGCCCGATACCGTGCGCCTGGTCAAAATCAGCGGTAAGGCCTACGGGCCGGAGGCTTTTTACACCCGGGAAAAGTGCATCATGCTGCCGGCGGAGCAGTTGACCGCTACCAATCGGGCGCGTCTGTTGCCGGTGTTGCTACACGAACTTTTTCACATATATTCTCGCTATCACCAGGAACAACAGCGAAGGCTTTACAAAATGATTGGGTTCAGAGCTATCCGAAAAAAGCTCCAGTGGGCTGATTCGCTCGATCAGTTGATCCTGCTAAACCCAGACGGGGTGAATTGGCGATACCGTATTCAGCTGAAGTACCAGGGGCGGGACAGGCCGTTTGTGCCCTTGCTGACTGCCCGGTATTTGAATGCAACGACGCTGCCGTATCTGGAACACTTGGCATTTGGCTTACACCCTTTAGAAGAAGGAGAGGAAGAAGAATGGCGGATTGTGCCGGAAGCCGTTCCGCTCAGTGAGCTTACCGGTTTTTACGAAAAAGTGAGGGACAATACCGACTACATCATCCACCCCGATGAAATACTGGCAGACAACTTTGTTCTGCTGGCACTGTCGCATTCCGAAGAGCCACATTACCAGCCTCAACAGCTTTCTGAAGAGGGAAAGGCCTTGCTGCAGGAAATGGAAGCAGCTTTTGTCCAATGGGGTGAATGATTATAGCTATTTTTGACGTTACTATACCGAAACGCAATGCTTATGAGAGCTGCACTTCTTACTTTTTTCTTGTTTGTTGTTTTAATCGCTGGCTACGGCCAAAGCAAGAGCGGCCTGGCAGAAGCCCTGGAGCAGGTTTTCCACAGCCCCGAACTGCAACCGCATCTTGAAGCCTGGCAAGAGGCGTCCGTTTATCACTTGAAACACCTCAAGACACCCGGCAGGGCACCCAATACCTTTACCCGGCTGTTTGCCAAACTCCAACCCTCTGATTTTGAGGAATGGGAAAAGCCAGTGCGGCTGAGCAGCGAGGAGCGGGCTGCCGGAGTACAGCCTACCAGCCGCCCTGATACCGGCACCTTTGCCATTCGCGGCAGCTTCCGCGGGGAGCGCCTGTCGCTGCAGCTCAGCGCTTACCTGCCAGATGACCCCAGAACACAGCTTTCGGCTACCTTTGTGCTCCAGAAGCAATCCGGCAGCTGGCAAATTGTGCAGCCTTATGTACAAATGAACCCGTGATACGCAAGCTATACCGATTTTTTATTCGCCGGCATCCCCGAAAGAGCCTGGCGCTGCTGTTGCTGCTGGTGTTGGGTTACGCCTTTTGCCTGCCCCGCCCGCTGTTTGATGCTCCCTACTCTTTGGTGCTGGAAAGCCGAGAGGGCCGTTTGTTGGGTGCCCGCATTGCGGCGGACGGGCAGTGGCGTTTCCCGGAAATCGATAGCGTCCCGGCCAAGTTTGAGCAGGCGCTGTTGGCTTTTGAGGATCATCGTTTTTACCGTCATCCGGGCATCGATCCGATTGGCGTGGGCCGGGCGCTTTGGCAAAACCTGCGGGCGGGCAAGGTGGTCAGTGGTGCCTCTACGATCAGTATGCAGGTCATCCGGCTGGCGTTGCACCACCCGCCGCGCACCGTGCTGCGCAAGCTGCAGGAAATGGTTATGGCTACTCGCCTGGAATTGGGTTACAGCAAAGCAGGCATTCTGCGGCTCTACGCCTCCCACGCGCCTTTCGGCGGCAATGTGGTTGGTTTGGAGGCGGCTTCTTGGCGCTACTTTGGCAAGAAGCCGCAGCTGCTTTCCTGGGCGGAGGCCGCTACGCTGGCGGTGCTCCCCAACAGCCCGGCCCTCATCCACCCCGGCCGCAACCGGGATGCTCTTTTGCAAAAGCGCAACCGCTTGCTGAAGCGACTGGAGCAGCGGGGTAAAATAGAAGCGCTGAGCCTGGAGCTGGCCTTGGAGGAGCCGCTGCCCGATGCGCCGCACCCGCTGCCGCAGTGGGCTCCTCACCTCATGGGGCGAGCTGGGCAATCTGAATGGGCTGAACAGGATGGCAAGTTGCGCACCAGCCTGCAGTTTGACCTGCAGCGGCAAGCCACTGACATACTGCAGCACCACCAGGAGCGCCTGCGCGCCAATGAGGTCAATAACCTGGCTGCGCTGGTGCTGGATGTAGAAACCGGAGAGGCTTTGGCCTATGTGGGCAATGTCGTCGGGGCTGGCGAGGACGAGGGCGAGATGGTGGATGTCATACCCGCGCCGCGCAGCACCGGCAGTATTCTCAAACCCCTGCTCTACGCCTTTGCTCTGCAAGACGGCCTCATCTTGCCGCCCAGCCTGCTGCAGGACATCCCCATGCAGCTCAGCGGGTACCGCCCGGAGAACTACCACGAAGACTACGACGGGCTGGTAAGCGCCGAACGGGCGCTGATCCGCTCCCTGAATGTGCCTATGGTCCGCCTGTTGCAGTCCTACGGGCTGGAGAAGTTCCACCACCGCTTACAGCAGGTAGGCTTGACGAGCGTAGACCAGCCGCCTGGCTACTACGGCCTACCGTTGGTGCTAGGGGGAGCAGAAGCCTCGCTCTGGGAAATTACCGGTGTGTACGCGAGCATGAGCCGAATGTTGAATCACGCTTATCCTGACAATGGGCTTTACAGGTCGGGCGATTTTCACACCCCCATCTACCTGCCGGTGACTGAGGAGGAAAAGCCTGCTTCTTCCCTCCGCTCTCAGCCTCAGCCTATGGCAGCCTCAGCAGCCTGGCTGGCATTCGAGGCGATGGGAGAGCTGGAGCGTCCCAGCTCAGAGGGCGAATGGGAAGCATTTGAGTCGAGCCGGCGGATCGCCTGGAAAACCGGGACGAGCTTCGGGTTCCGGGATGCCTGGGCCATTGGGGTGACACCCCGCTACGCTGTGGGGGTTTGGGCGGGCAATGCCGATGGAGAGGGCCGCCCAGGGCTGGTGGGCGTACGGGCAGCTGCTCCCGTGCTTTTTGACTTGTTTAGCCGCTTGCCTGCTGAACAGCACTGGTTTGATCCTCCCTACGACGATCTGCGGCAGCTGCCGGTTTGCCAAAAGAGCGGTTACCGCGCTCTGCCCTATTGTCCAGCAGATACGATTTGGGGGCCACGGACGGGCTCCCAGGTAAAGGGCTGCCCCTACCATGAAATCCTACAGGTGGATACTTCCGGGAATTGGCGGGTCAGCGCCGATTGCACAACTGCTGACGAACGCCGCCGGGAAGCCTGGTTTGTGCTTCCGCCCGCCGAGGAGCACTACTATCGCTTGCGGCATCCCGATTATCAGCCGCTGCCGCCCTGGCGGGCAGGCTGCCGGGGAAATCAGGATCAGGGCCAGCCCATGGAATTGATTTACCCCCGCTACTCCACCCGGATTTATGTGCCCCGGGATATGGATGGCAAGCTGTCGCGCACTGTTTTTGTGGCGGCCCACCGGCAGCCTACTCAGCAAATCCACTGGCATCTTGATGAAGTGTATCTGGGCAGCACGCGCCATTTCCACAGTTTTGAACTGAATCCGGCACCCGGCGAGCACTTGTTGACGTTGGTAGACGAAAGCGGCTACCGCCTGGAGCAGCGCTTCGAAATTATAGAGCGGGAAAGGAGTCAATGAGCTTTGTGGACAATGACATTGGCTTAAACCCTATGCGGTGAGCAAAAAAAACTCCTACATCTGGGGAGGCTGTTCGGATGTAGGAGCACTAACATACTATGAGAAAACTACACGCTTA
>CAYNIT010000293.1:0-5468 GCA_964397205.1 uncultured Phaeodactylibacter sp.
CGGATACTCGCCGAAGGCACGCGCCATGCCGTTTTCGTCTATGCAGACGGCTGTGTACTCATTGGCAGCAATGCCGAAAGAACGCTCGCCGCTTTCCTGCGCCATGCGTGCCAGAAAACCCAGCTGCCGCCCTGGGCGGTCTCGCTGCTCGTAGTGGGTGTCCGTAATGGTTCGCTCCATAAAGGGCGGCTGCAGGAAATCGCCCTGCCCCAGAATTTCGTAATCCGGATGGTAGGGGTCGGAAAGCGCTTCCGTATCGGTAAGAGAAGAACCAGAAGGAGTGTAGTACCAGTCGCACAGGATAGCCATGCCTGCGCTGATGCCGCCCACCGGCACCTGCTTTTCATTGAGCAGATAATTGATGGCATCCTCCACCGGGCTGTCCTTCCAGTATTGGTAATAGTCGTACTGATCGCCACCGGCTATGAACAAGCATTCAGCATGGCGAATCTGTTGGAGGACGTAGGCATCCTCAGCGGCACTGCCGTCCTCGAAGCGTATGGTTTCCACCGAATTGACCTCGACACCCAATTGATCGTACAGGTACTCGTTGTAGCCATCGGAGCCGCTGGCCCGGATGACGACGACATCTCCGCCGTCGGCCCGCTCCAGCATCCACTGCATGGCTTGGTCATTATCGCCCGCACCGCCGGCCAGCACCAGGCCGAAGGTGGGATTAGCGGATACATCTGCGGTATCGCCGGTAAGGAAACTCGTATAGCTTTGTGCGCCCAGTTGGAGGGGCAACAACAGCCACAGTAAAAATGAGCGTAGCATAGTTGTGGGATAAATTAAAAAATGGAGGATGCACTGCCTGGGGCAAGCGCACCCTCCTCGGGGGAATTAATGAATGATCAATTTGGTCGTGCCTATTTTTCCAGCCGTCTGCAGGCTGAGCAAGTAGGTGCCACTCGCAAGACCCTGAACACTTAGTAGTACTTGGTGGGCGCCGCTGCTACGGTATCCTAGATTTTGGGAGTGTACAAGGCGGCCGGCCAGGTCCCGCAACTGCAGCTGTACCGGGCTGGCTTTTTCCAGTTCGAATCGGAGCTGACTGCCGGCTGCGTCTGCCGGGTTGGGCATCAATTCGAAGCCGAAGGCATCATTATCCATTCTACTGCGGCTGGAAAGTGTGGCATTGCTCACGGCGATATCGTCAATGATCAAAGCAGTACCGCTGCCAGTAACGTTGCGGAATGCCAGGTGGACTGATTGGCCAGCGTATTCAGATAGGTCAACTTCACGATCCTGTGGCTCCTGCCACTCTTCGGGATTGACGCTAAGCAAAATAGCCCCTTCTTCCTGGAAGCTCTCGAAGGTGGGCTGGCCCGTGTTGACCAGCACCTGGTAGCTGTCTGGGAAATCTCCGGAAGAGGTGGCGGAAATAGCCGTCCAGGAAAGGACAGAGCTTTCAGAAACTTCTACTTTGGGCAGTATCATCCAGTCGTCCGCTGGCCCTTCATCGTCGACGTACCAGGAGACGCTTACAGCAGCGAAGCTGCCGAGCAAGTCGCTGTCTTCTACGATCCAGGCGGTGTCCGCGTAGCTTGAATCTGACGGTTGATTGGGGACAAGCATATCCCGGTTGATCAGCGTGAAGCCCTCCGGCATAACACCCTCTTCGAAGTCGTAGAGGATCGTCTCCTGTGCGTTGGTGCTAAGGCCGGTGAGCAGTAAAACTGCAATAGTAAATGGTACAAATCTTTTCATCGTTCAATGGTTTTTGAAAGGAAATGGAATAAAGGAGATGGCTGCGGCCTACAGCGGCTAGCAAGGCTATTTGGTATAGCCAATTGCCTTTGCTGTAGCTGCAAAACACAAAAAAGTCTAGTAAAAAATAGGGAAGTTTTAGCAGTCGAAAATAGGCTGTAAGCCCATCAAGCCTAGTTGCTTGTGGGTAGAAGAAATAGCCTGGAAAGAAGTGGTGCGGATTAACATAGCGTTAATGGCTACTTTACAATCAGACCTCAAAGCTAAGCAAAAAATCTGCAGCAGTCCATGTTTTAAGCTGTATTTTTTGTCTGGACTGACTAGAATATCCGCATTGCGGCGGTCTGGCGAATTTTTTGTTTGGCTATTTTTGCTATAATCCATATTTTTGTCAAAATCAAGTTTGCGATCCATGTTGATTTTGCCAGCTATAAAGGCCGCTAAAAGCACAATACTTGCCTTGGAGACACCCAGTCTCAGCGGTTTGCAGCCCATCTTTGATTGTTAGCCCGCCTTCTGCCTTTTCGGCAGCTGATTTCATGCTTTACCAACTCTTGTTCATCTTTCTGGCCCTGGCTGGGGCCGGCTAAAAAATTAGTTATGATTCGGAAATTACTCCTTACAGCGATAGGCTGTTTGGGCATCGCAGCTGCATCCTGGGCGCAGCGCACAATCACAGGAACTGTTACCGAGAATGCCCCCGGCAATCCGCCGTTGATTGGCGTCAGCGTTTTTGTGAAGAGCCAGCCCTCAGTCGGTGGGGTCACAGACATAAATGGCCAGTATACTTTGGAAGTAAGCGAAAGTGCAGCAACCCTGGTATTCTCTTACGTCGGTTACGATAGGCAAGAGATACCAATCCAGGGGCGCTCCGTTGTGGATGCAGTGATGGAGCCATCTGCTGAAATGCTCGATGAGGTAGTGGTAACAGCTCTGGGTATAGAGCGGGATAAGAAAGCACTGGGCTACGCCGCTCAGGAAGTAGGCGGCGAGCAACTGCAGCAGTCCCGAGAGGGTAACCTGGTAAATGCCCTCAACGCAAAGGTAGCCGGAGTACAAGTGACAAGTTCCTCGGGCAACCCGGGAGCAGCTGCCAATATCGTCATTCGGGGGCGGACCTCCCTGAACAACAATTCTCCGCTGTTCATTATTGATGGTGTGCCGATCGACAACAGTTTTGCAGGCTCCAACTTTACGGATCAGTCCAACCGTGCCATTGATATCAACCCGGATGATATCGAGTCCATCAACGTTCTTAAGGGAGGTGCCGCCACAGCTCTCTATGGCCTAAGGGCAGCTAACGGCGCGGTGCTCATAACCACCAAGAAAGGCAGCCAAAAAGGAAGTGGCATCAGCTTTTCCCAATCCGTAACCTTTGATCAGGTTAATAAGCTGCCGCAGCAGCAGCGGCTTTTTGCACAGGGAGAGCTGGAGGATGGTGTGCCAACCTATCTGGGGCCGGGGGAAACCAACCGCAGCTGGGGGCCTCGCCTTGATACACTGCGTTACGATGGAGATGCGGGCTACCGGTACAGCGAGCTCGGCCGCATTGTGGGGCAGAGCGACCCGGCGGCAACAGGCCGGCAGGTGGTGCCCTTCGACAACCTGGAGAATTTTTTCAATACAGGCGTTACATCCAACACCTACCTCAGCGTCAGCGGCGGCAACGGGCAGACCAACTACTTTGTCTCCAGCGGCTACTTGCGGCAGACGGGAATCGTGCCCAACAGCAACTTCGAGCGCTTCACGCTCAAGGTCTCGGGCGACACCAAAGTCAACGAACGGCTTAAAGTATCGGCTTCCGCCAACTACATCAACTCCGGTGGTGACCGCACCAACCGGGGCAGTAACCTCTCCGGGGTTATGCTGGGCTTGACCCGTGCACCTGTCACTTTCGACCTTGCCAATGGGGTTGAGGATGCCGAAGACGAAGCGCGGGCGTATTCCTTTCCCGACGGTACACAACGCACCTACTGGCCGGCCTACGACAACCCTTATTGGTCGGTCAATCGCAACCTCAGCCGGGACCGGGTCAACCGCATTATTGGCAATGCCGGGCTGAATTACACCTTCACCGATTGGCTAACGTTTTCTTATAAGGCCGGTACGGACTATTACTTTGAAGAGCGCGTCAGTTACTGGGACAACCAAAGCAACGAGTTTGGCACCGGGGTGATCTTCAATGATCTGTTCTCCTACCGAAGCTTCAATTCCGACTTCCTGCTTACAGCAGAGCGGGCGCTGACGGATGATTTCAGCGGCCGGCTGACGCTTGGGCACAACTACTTCAGCGAGCGCAGTTATTCCAACGTCCAGGAGGGAGAGAACTTTATCATACCCAACTTCTACGACATCTCTAATGTAGCTCAGGTCACCTTTGCGGATGACAACATAACAGAGCGGCGCATACTGGGCGCTTTCTACGATGGCGAGCTCAGCTTCCGAGATTACCTCTACTTCAACTTTACCGGGCGCTGGGACTGGTCTTCCACCCTGCCAGTTGCAGAGGTACCCTTTTTCTACGACAGCTACAGCCTGGGTTTTGTATTCACAGAGCCGCTGGGCCTAGCGACCGACCCCGTCTTCTCCTTTGGAAAGCTGCGCTTGTCGTACGCCCGCATCGGCAAAGATGCATTTGCTTACGCCCTCAACAACTTCTTCGTACTGGGCAGCCCGGTTAAGGGCCAGACAACCTTTGGCCCGGCGGCTTCGATTGGCAACCCTAATTTGCGGCCCGAACAGACCCGCACCTTAGAGGTTGGCGCTGACCTGCGGTTTTTTCAGGGGCGGCTGGGGCTGGACTTCACTTGGTACGATTTAGAAAGCGAGGGGCAAATTCTGGAAGTGCCGATTACCTTTTCTACCGGCTTTTCCACCGCCATTACCAATGCCGGTCTGGTACGCAACCGCGGCATTGAACTGCAGCTGACCGCAAACCCATTGAAACGCCGCAATTTCAGCTGGGACATCGACCTGAACCTTACGGCAAATGAGAATACGGTGGAAGAACTGGAAGAAGGGGTGCCAGACCTCTCTTTCCCCTCCGCCGGTGTGGCTTCTACCAACAACCGGGCCATCGAAGGGCAGCCCTACGGTGTGCTCTTTGGCACCCGTTGGTCAAGGGACGAAAACGGCAACCGGTTGATTGATGAAGACGGCTACCCCATTTATGACCCCTCTGATCCCGGCATCGTCGGAGACCCCAACCCGGACTGGATCATGGGCTGGCGCAACAGCTTTTCTTTCAAGGGGCTGTATGTGTCGGCATTGCTAGATATCCGGCAGGGCGGCGACATTTACAACGGTACAGTTGGCGTGATGCAAAATCTGGGTATTCATGAGAGCACTGAAAAGCGGGAAGAAGAAGTGGTTTTGGAAGGCGTCTACGCAGCGGGTACTGTGATAGAAGGCGAAGATGTGTCTGGCCAGCCCAATCGTACTCCGGTGAAGCTGGACGCTCGCTACTATGCCAACTACCCCTTCGCCGGCGTTTCCGAGGCAGCAATAGAAGACGGCTCCTGGCTGCGCCTGCGCGAGTTGACTGTAAATTATAAATTTCCGGAAGGGCTGGTCAGCCGGCTGCCGTTGCGCAGCCTTGAATTAGGCTTAAGCGGCCGGAACCTTTTGCTGTTTACCGATTACAGTGGCATTGACCCCGAAACCAACCTGGCGGGTGCAAGCAATAGCTTTGGCCGCGATTATTTCAACACACCCAATACCCGCAGCTTTGGCTTCAACCTGAAGGTGGGTATCTAAAA
>CAYNIT010000294.1:0-5441 GCA_964397205.1 uncultured Phaeodactylibacter sp.
GAGGCCAATCCGAAGGATTTTGACCCCACCATCCGCGGCATAAAGCAATGCCTCCTCCATTTTCAATTTCATCCGTACTGGCAACCCAGTGAGAGACTCCGTTACAACCCTACTACTTCCAGGGCTCCGCCCCCTGCATGCTCCCTGGCCAATTGCTCCGAGCAGTAACGGCGGTGCTGCTCGGCTACTCTCCGCCCGGCGAAGGCAGGCCCAATTTGCAGCCCGTAGCGTTCCGCCGCCTGCCCGGCGCAGGGCAGCCAGATGATCGTACACCTTCCCAATCCCAGTTTTTGTAGTTGTTGAGCGCGTTGGTGAGCCCCTGCTTCGGTAGGATGCTGACTTTCGATCAGCAGATAGCCGGAGGCAGGCAGGTAGCAATTCTTGGGGTCGGGATTGGCGTTGACGGGCCGGTCGGAGGAGGTGTGGCTCTGGACTGGAGCCGTGCTGGCGAGGCGCCCTTGCGGAGGCTGGCTCGGTGCTTCGCCTTCGGAAGGAGATGAGAGATGCAGTGCCGCTATCGCGATCATCAGGGCTGCCGTTCTGGAAATAAGCTGGGGAAGCCTCATAGGTTGTGTTGATTTTGGTGTCCTTGCAAAAGTAGCCGGGGGGCGTGCAGTGTATTTGCATGGGGGAAGCAAAACGCCAAGGTGCCAACCCAAAAACCCCCCAATTCCCTACCTTTGCCCCAAAAGCGCGCTTATGTCTACCAATCGTCATGCTTTGATACGCTACCGGACTATAGACCGTTGTTTGCGGCAGCGCAATAAGCGGTTCTGGACCTGGCAGGAGCTGGCGGCTGCCTGCGGAGAAGAACTGCGGGAGTTCGAAGGAGTGGACCGAGACGACCCCTCGGAGCGTACCATCAAGGGAGATCTGAGCTTCATGCGGAACGCGGATCAGGGCTACGGAGCGCCCATACAGTGGTATCCTGGAGAGCAGGCTTACGCCTACAGCGACCCCCAGTTTTCCATTACGCAGTTGCCGCTTGATGATGCAGATGTAGCCGAGCTGGGGCAGGCGCTCAGCATACTGCGGCAATTCCGGGGCTTTCCGCAGGTAGAAGGGGTGGAGAAGGTCGCTGCGAAGGTATCGGAAGCCTTGCGGGTGCAAAAGCCCTCCGCCCCGCCGGTACTGCAGTTTGAGGACAATATGGTAGGCGAGGGATTGCAGTGGCTCGACTTGGTCTACCGCGCTTGCCGCGACCGGCGCTGTGTGGTGCTTCATTACCAGCCTTTCCAGGCACCGGTCGGCTATCCGCAACGGCGCATCGTCAGCCCGCATTTGCTCAAAGAGTACAACAACCGCTGGTTTTTGTTTGCCTATGACCACCGTCGGCAGGGTATCCGCACCTATGCCCTCGACCGCATTCGGGAGGCCGCTTTCTACCCTTTGGCAGATTATATAGCAGATGCGCGATTTGTACCCGATGATTACTTCCGCCACACCATTGGCGTTTCCCGACGGCCGGATGAAGAGGCGCGAGAAGTACGCCTAAGGGTGCAGCCAAGCCAAGTGCAGTACCTGCTGACCAAGCCATTGCACTGGTCACAGCGAAAAGTGCAAGAGGAATCAGACGGCGCCGTGGTGTTCGCTTACCAACTTACCTGGAATACAGAATTGGAAAACCTGTTGTTGTCCTTCGGGGAGTGGGTCGAGGTGCTCGCGCCGGAGGACCTGCGGCAACAGATTGCCAGGCGCGTACGGCAACAATACCGGCGGTACTGGCCCAAAGAAAAGCCGGGGCAGCAGAGTCGGTAGCAGAAGAAAAGTGTTTGGAGATGCAGCCTTTGTTATGGCGCTGTTAATCAGTGGCTTAGAGCAAGCTTGGCCATGGAGCAAGCTCAGCCTGTATCGCCGGGCTTGCGAAGCACCTGCAAATGCCCTACATTGCAGGTGTTTATAAACTTACCTCTATGAAATACCTGTTGTTTTCTTTACTGCTATTAGGCGCTGTCTCCGCAGCCGCCCAGGATAAGCCGGACCCCAAAGTCGATATCTACTCCACCAACGGCGGCGAATTGATCTTCTCCTTCGCTGATGTCGAGAATGCGGGCGCGGATGTCACCAACATTCTGCGGTTCTCAGCTTTCTTTCACGCCGGGCAAAAGTGGCATTTTGATTTTGGCAACAACTTTGGCATGTTCACTGGTTACGGCATCCGCAACGTCGGCTTCATCACCGAGGATGACGGCATCATGGAAGCGGAATTCGATGAGTACATGGGGGAAGAAGACGAACTCAAAGTCAAGCGTCGCTCTTACTCCCTGGGCGTGCCACTGGGGATAAAGCTCGGAAATTTCAACCGGGGGGCCTATGTATATGGAGGAGCAGAGCTGGATCTGATGTTCAACTATAAGGCTAAGCTGTTTGTGGACGGCGATAAGGAGGAAAAATTCAATGAATGGTTCAGCGACCGGACCAACCTGCTTAACCCTTCGCTCTTCGGCGGCGTGCAGTTCCCGGGCGGGGTCAACTTGCAGTTCCGCTACTACCTGCTCAACTTCCTCGATCAAGACTTTAGTCAGCGGGTGGACGGCGGCGGCTTGCGCCGGCCATTCGAGGCGGTGGACAGCCGGTTGTTCTACATCTCCATTTTCTTCAATTTGAAAGATTTCAGCGTTGACGGCAAGCGGAACAATTCGCCGGAAGAGCGAACCTAAATTCGGTACGGAGCGGTTGGGGGCCTCCACCCGACGCATGAGTTTACCGATAGGCATCGGCACAGGTACGCCGACCCGCCTGCCTGCTCCGAGCGACATAGCTTATGCGAAGCCGCTAGTATCCAAGTACGGCCACCGGCAGCTAAAGCCTTACACTTGCGCCGAAGCTTCAGCGTAGGAGCGTGGCGACGAGACATGGGGCAGGTACGCAGTAGTGCTGCCCCGAGAATAATCGGGGCAACTACTTCGTCGTCGGTATAGCTATTCATAGCCCAACAATTCCACCAAATAGGCGCCTCGGTAGCCTAGCCGTTTGAGTTCGTTTTGAAGTTCCTCTGCTTCCTCGCGGCTGCTGAAGCTTTCCCGAGACTCTACAACCCACACCTGTTCACAGGGGCGGTACCGTGCTACTAGGGATTTGTGAAAGGGGTAATCCTTGGGATGGGTGAATTTTAGGATCGCTACCTGTACTTTGTATTCGGTGACCGCTGCGGTGTTGAACTTCGGCAAAGCGGGGCGGGAAGCTACAGTTTTGTCGTACATGACCGGTACGTCCTCACAGTAAGCAGGGCGATCCTGGGCCAGTGCAACCATCAGGGGCAGGCTGAGCATCAAGGCCGTCAGTATACATCGCTTCATAATGTGCGCATTTCGATTATGATTGATACCAGCACCGGCTGGGGTACTGCATTTAGGGGCAACCGGATGCTTCGGTATAGCGGGAACCCTTACAGAAAAGTAAGGATTTTTACCCTCTTTTTATTGTACCTGCCGGAGAAGTTTCCTGTTTCGCGAGCGCCCCGGAGGCAGACTAGCAAAAGTTGCGGCGGAAAACTTGTCCTGATAATACGAGTTTCACTTACCAAAGTTGCACCGAAGCGGGCATGGGAAGCAAAGCAGCAAGCAGAAGCGGAGGGCGGATTGGGAGAGAAGGCGTGAATTCGCTAACTTGGCAGCTCACCAATCCAATCGCTATGCGCCTTAAGGCTACGCTTTTTTCCATCGCCTTGCTGTTCAGCTCCCTATGGGCTTCTGCGCAGGCGGGCTCGATACAGCAGCAAGCAGAAAAACTCGCCCATCAACTCATCATCACCAACGGCCATGTGGATCTGCCTTACCGCCTGAAAGTGCAAAACTTCCGCTTGGAAAGAGAATACCTGGGCATCCCCATCGAGACGGAGAAAGGGGATTTCGACTACGTCCGCGCCAAAAAAGGCGGGCTAGACGCGCCCTTCATGTCGATTTACATACCTGCTTCCTATCAGTAGGGCGGCGCCAAAGCCCTGGCTGACTCTCTGATAGATATGGTCAGGGGCATCACCGAGGCGCACCCGGATAAGTTTGCGCTGGCGGGAAGCCCGGCTGAGGTAGAAGCCAACTTTCGCAAGGGGCTCGTCTCTCTGCCGCTGGGTATGGAAAATGGCGCGCCCATAGAAGGGGAACTAGAAAATGTGCGCTACTGGCACGAGCGCGGCATCCGCTACATCACCCTCACCCACAGTAAGGACAACCACATCTGCGACTCCTCCTACGATACTACGGGAACTTGGAACGGCCTCAGCCCCTTCGGCCGGAAGGTCGTCCGGGAAATGAACGAGCTGGGTATTATGATTGATATTTCCCACGTTTCTGACAGCACCTTCTGGCAGGTCATGGAATTGACGGAAGTGCCCTGCATCGCCTCTCATTCCTCCTGCCGGCAATTCACCCCCGGCTTCGAGCGCAACATGAATGACGATACGATCGCACGGCTGGCAGAAAACGGCGGCGTCATGCAAATCAACTTCGGCTCCACTTTCCTCGATGGCGATTTGCGGAAGTACCGAACGGAAAAGCGGCGAGAACTCAATGCCCTGCTGCGCGAGCGCGGGCTTACCGGCAAAGACGAAGCAGCCAAACCCTTGATTGACTCTTTCCGGCAGGAAAATCCCCGTTTGTTCGCCGACATCCAAACGGTAGCTGACCACATCGACCATGTGGTGGCAATTGCCGGGGTGGATCATGTGGGCTTCGGCTCGGACTTCGACGGGGTAGGGGATACCCTGCCAACCGGGCTGAAGGATGTCAGCCAATACCCCAACCTCATCGCTGAATTGCTGCGGCGCGGTTATACGGAGGAGGCCATCGAAAAAATTTGCTACAAAAACGTGTGGCGGGTCTGGAAGGCTGTGGAGCGGTACAGCCAAAGATGATGGGGCAGCACCATTACTAGCCTCATTCTTCTCCCTTCAACTCATACTTGCGCAACACCTCCGGCCAGTCAGCCTGATGGATCCGGCTGACGAGCACCGGGTTGATCGCTTCGTACAGGCGGCTGCCTTTGGGCAGCAGAAACGTGCGGTATTGTTTGTTGAAGGTCACCGGCAGCAGTTGCACCTGGCCCTCTAGCTCCTTGCGGGATATCAAATAACGCATCACTGTTTTGTCGTAGACGAGCGCATCTACCTCTTTGCCAGCCAGTGCTTGCAGCGCCTGCGCCGGATTTTCGTAAGAATGGGAAGGAATGATTTCGTGCCGGAGCAAAAAATCCTCGCTTAGCGTAGCGCCTACGGTGCCCAGCTTTTCCACCCCCTTCAAATCCTGCAAACGATTGATTTGCACGGCCAGCGAGTTGACCGTCAGCGTAGAGGCGATGGTAGCCGTAAAGCCCGATATCACGATGACGGCTGTGAACATCCAAACGATGGCAATGCCTTTGCCCACCGAGGTTTTGGGAGCTTTATCGCCGTAAGGGGTCGCGCAACAATAACTTACCGATTTAGACTCGTTTTTTTGCACGCT
>CAYNIT010000295.1:0-5416 GCA_964397205.1 uncultured Phaeodactylibacter sp.
CCGTCGAGGCTGCAGCCCGTCAGCGGGAAGGGCGGGGTTTGGGCAAGTGGCGGGGAAGTATTGGGGGTCAGTGTAATAGTAGTTTCTGTTGTACAACCGTTAAACAGCTGGCCCTGAGAATCAACCACCGTGATGTTGTAATCTCCCGCTTTTAGGCCAGACAATGTGATATCCTCTCCATCCGCATTGGTCGTTTCAATGGTGAAGAAGCCATCCGGCCCCTGTACCGTCCACTGATAAGGCGTTGTGCCGCCGGACGCGGATGCGATGATCTGACCATCCAACGAATTGGGGCAGGAGGGGTTAACGACCAATCCTTCCACTTCAAAGTCTTCCGGGCAGCAGGTGCCGCCGCCACAGGAAATCAAAATATTCTCGGTGGTGCCAAGCGGGACTGGAATAGGAGCAGCTGCGCTGCCGTATACCACTGTAGCGCTGTTGACGACATCAAAGTCTCCATTTATTATGAAAGTTTGCCCACAGCCTATATTTTCAACTACCGCGCCATCGTTTGCGGTAGCTGGCCAGGCGAAGTTGCCGGTGTATTGCCCTCCGGAAAAGGTAAAGGAATCAGAGCCGGGGTCATTCAAAATGATATTGCTGCCACCGCCCAGGCAGTCCACGACCAGGCTGCCCGATCCCTCGGTACCGTCATTAGGGGCATCGATAAGTAAAAACAGACTGATGATACCGCTTGGGTCTTCATACAGGAAGATGACCAGCTCGTCTGATTGCTCCAAGCCAGTATTGGAACTCACCGCAATCGGGTCTTCATAGCTGAAAAAGTCCTCCGCATTAGATGGGCCAGTCAAAGTATTGATGTTAGTGGTCGTACCGCCTGCCGTCACTGTACAATCGCAAGCAGCCGGGCTGCGTTGCAATTCTTCCAGCGAGAAGGACAAACTGCTCTGAAGCGGTATGCCTATGGCAGCACTGAGTTCATAGATGTTGAGGTCAGGATGTTGTTCAAGGGGCAACCACTGAGCCTGCAGCTGCTGGGGGGTGAAAAAAGAAAGCAGTAGTGCTGCGCCTGCAGCAGTGAGTGTAGAAATCTTCTTCATAATACATTTTTGGTGCTAACCGATTAATCGCTAACCCTCCGATTATTTGTCATGTTCCCTGGCTCTTATTGCGCAGAGAATCTTCTGGTTTTTGGGCAGGTTCTTGATGGTGTATTTACGGTTGGGCTAAGTTTTTTGGGTTTCCGGGGCGAAGGGTTTTCCAATAACAGGATCAAAAATATACAATTACGGTCTAAATGCCAATTCTCCATCCATTGTCCTGTGAACAATTGTCCTATTAATGTAATCTTTGGTACCGCTCGGCGGGAGATTTACTGCTGATTGAGGGCCCAGTCGTACTCGAGGTAGGTGATGGGGGTATCGGAATCAATAGGTTCAGAAGCATATCTGGCAATAAAGCGATTTACATTGTCGAAATCCTCCTTGTACCAATCAAAAATTTTGGAAACCGCCGCTCGGCGCGTGTTTATTTTGTTATAAGCCGGGTTGTTGATGAATTGCCTGGTGTATTGCTCGAGCATGTTCTCCAGCTTATCTGCCGTTAAGGCTTGATTGGGGAGGGGTGGGCAGGAGCGGGCAGCACAATTTACCACAAAGTGGATGCGGGCTTCATCAAAGTGTTTGCGGATAATTTCGTGCTCTATTTCGTTCAGCGAGTAGGATTTGCCGCCCAACTGAATCCATTCTTTATCCCAGGCTCGGCCATCGAATATTGCCCGAATGCTCGAGACTGGGTAGTGGTTGAGAATAAGCTGCACGGTAAAGGCGTTGTAGGCATTGATCCAGTAGGCGAGGCGGGCGGCGCGCCCCCAATTGGATTGCGGGGGGTGATTAGCGAGTTGCTTCAGGTAAGTTTCCAGTTTGTTTTGCTCCTGGAGAAAGCCTTCGTAGTCTACTCTTCCCTCATCATCTACGTATTGCTGTAGCAGCTGATCCCAGATTTGGTGGCTGGGAGGGCGTACAGGCGGTTCGTTCTCAGCCTCTGTTTGGACACTGCTGTTGTCCAGCTGATTGTTGTGAATGCGGCGGGAGGGATTCGTTACAGTCGGAGGGGCAATTTTGTCCGTTTTTGTCGTCTCTCGGACTGATTTTTTTTCGAGCGGAGCGGTATTGAGGGGGCGTTGCCTGTCTGCCTTCGGCTGCTTTTCGGTAGGGATAAGCGGTGCGGTGGTGCTCTCCTGCCGGAGCTGTTCGTTGGTGTTGGCCACCGGCTTGGTAGTAAGCGGCAACTTATCTTTTTCTCCTTTGGCGGGAGCTGCTTCGCTGCAGGCGGCCGTGCTCAGCAAAAAGGCAGATAACCACAATAATTTGAAAATTTGGCTCATATTTGCCGTAGTTTTGGTTCTTAATGGGAACTGCGTTTGTGGAAGGGAAGTTGCTGGCAACTGCTTTTAAAGCTGTCTTAGTTGCTACAGTTGAATGGTAAAGACAGGGATGCATCGCAGAGACCTGGCCTTTTGGGAAAACTACACACCAAAAACAATACTTATGCAAATGAATTCGCGTCTGTTGGCAGTGCTTTTGATGTGCTTGGGCATTTCAGCAACCGCTCAGGACAACTGCTCGGCCTTTTACAACTTTCAGGAAGGCACTACCATGGAATATACTTCTTACAACAAACGGGGTAAGGTAGAGGGCAAAACCAGTAGTACCATTTCTGCTATTGCCGATACGGATAGCGGGATAAAAGCTACCGTGGAGAATATTCTGATGGACAAGAAAGGCAAAGAACAGATGAAGGGGCAGTACGAGGTCTTTTGCCAAGACGATGTGCTGCAGATGGATGTCAACGGCATGCTCAATCCGGCCATGCAGCAGTCCTTTTCCGGCATGGAGGTGACGATCGAAGGTACGGCACTGGAAATCCCGGATGCCCTGGAGCCGGGGATGGAGCTGCCGGATGCCAGCACAGAAATTTCAGCTGGCACCGGCGGGATGAATATCATCAACATGACGGTCAATATTACCGACCGCAAGGTGGAGGGCATGGAAGAAATCACTACTCCGGCCGGCACCTACGAATGCTACAAACTGACCCAGACCACATCAGTAAAGATGATGATGTCCCGGGAGTTCAAGAGCGTCGATTATTTCGCCGAGGGCATTGGGCTGGTTCGTTCTGAAACCTACAACCGCAGAGGCAAGCTTGACGGTTACATGGAATTGACGAATTTTGAAAAACCCTGAGGCAAATCTCCTGTGCGGGGAGGCACCTCTTGCTTTTCATTTGGCTCAGCCCACTACAATATTGATCATGCGTTTAGGCACGACAATAATTTTGCGCACGGTTTTGCCCTCCAGCCACTTGCCGATGCCCTCTACCTGAGTGGCTGCCTGCTCCAGGTCTTCCTTGCTGGCATCTGCTGGGAATTCGGCGGTGGTTCGGGTTTTGCCATTAACGGCGATGGGGTATTTGACAGCTTCTTCTACTAAGTACTTGGGCTGGAACTCTGGGAACTTTCCCGATTTGTGCACACTGCCCTCAAAGCCCAGGCGTTGCCAAAGGTCTTCGCAGGTGAAGGGGGCAAATGGCGCTAACAATTGTACCAGCGGCTCCAGGATTTTTCGGTTGTTGCACTGCAGCTTCCGCAAATCGTTGGTGGCCACCATGAAAGCGCTTACACAGGTGTTGAAGGAGAAACGCTCCATATCTTCCTGCACTTTCTTGATGGCGGTATGCAGTACTTTGTACGCTTCCTTATCGGGCTCTGCCTCGCTTACTGCAAATTTGCCCTGTTCATCAAAGAAAAGAGCGTAGAAGCGGCGCAGGAATTTGGAAACACCGTCTATACCCTGCGTATCCCAGGGCTTCGCCTGATCGATTGGGCCGAGGAACATCTCGTACATCCGGAAGCAATCTGCGCCGTACTTTTCGACGACCTCGTCGGGGTTGATGACGTTGAATTTTGACTTGGACATTTTGCCCACTTCCGAATGGGTGAAAAACCGGCTGCTTCCCTCTGCGAAGATGAAATCCGCTTCCTGGTACTCAGGCCGCCACTTTCGAAATTGCTCGATGCCGGCCTCGTCCAGGTAGGAATCATCGGAGCCGTATTCGCTGACTAGGCTGATCAACACCGGTATGGCTGCAAACTCAGGGCTGTCGGGGTTTTCTACCAGCTCTGCACTGTAGAATTTGCCCTCTTCCTTGTGCAGGAAAATGTATTCGATAACGCCCTGAATCATTCCCTGGTTGATCAGCTTCCGGAAAGGCTCTTTGGTCGGAACCCACCCCTTGTCATACAAGAACTTGTGCCAAAAACGGGCGTACATCAGGTGCCCTACGGCGTGCTCGGTACCTCCGATGTACAAATCGACATCCCGCCAGTAGTTCAGTGCTTCCTGGCTGGCAAAGGCTTCCTCATTATTGGCATCCATGTAGCGCAGGAAATACCAAGAAGAGCCGGCAAAGCCGGGCATGGTATCGGTTTCGCGCTTCCAGCCATTGTCCAGCTGCACCCAATCGGCGGCCCGTGCCAGGGGAGACTGCCCGCCGGAGCCGGGTTTGAAGTCTTCCAGTTCCGGCAGCTCCAGCGGCAATTCTTCCTCCGGCATGGGATGGCTGACCCCTTCTTCATCGTAGACGATGGGGAAGGGCTCGCCCCAGTAGCGCTGACGGCTGTATATGGCATCGCGCAGCCGGTAATTGACCTGCCTTTTGCCAATGCCCATATCCTCAATGCGCTTGAGGGTCTCCTCTATGGCATCCATGACCTCCATGCCGTTGAGAAAATCGGAATTGATCATTTTACCGACTTTATCCTCTATGCTTGCTCCTTTATACATGGACTTGTCGACCACTGGAATGATGGGTAAGCCGAATTTCTCGGCGAAGCGCTGATCGCGTTCATCATCCGCTGGCACGGCCATGATAGCGCCTGTGCCGTAATCCTTCAGCACATACTCGCTGATCCAGACCGGCAGGCGCTCGCCATTGAAGGGGTGCAGGGCGTAAGCCCCAGTAAAGGCGCCCGTCACCGCTTTTACGTCTGACATGCGGTCGCGCTCCGAGCGGGTCTTGACATAGTCCACATAATCTGAAACTTCTCGTCGCTGCTCTTCCGTGGTGATTTGCTGCACCATTTCGTGTTCGGGCGCCAGCACCATGTAGGTGGCGCCGAAGATTGTGTCGGGGCGGGTCGTATATACTTCGATTCGTTCTGTTCTGCCGTCCAGCTCAAAGAACAACTGAGCACCCTCCGAGCGGCCGATCCAGTTGCGCTGCATAGCTTTCATGGCATCCGACCATTCCAACTCTTCCAAGTCGCTTAGCAGGCGTTCGGCGTAGGCGGTGATGCGCAGAGACCACTGCATCATGGGGCGGCGCTCTACCGGATAACCGCCCCTTTCGGAAACCCCGTCTTTGACCTCGTCGTTGGCCAGTACAGTGCCCA
>CAYNIT010000296.1:0-5405 GCA_964397205.1 uncultured Phaeodactylibacter sp.
AAACCGACACCTTTGACCTGCTGGTCGTAGGCGGAGGCATAACCGGAGCAGGAATAGCCCTTGATGCCGTTACGCGGGGCATGAAAGTAGCCTTAGTGGAAAAACTCGACTTTGCCTCCGGCACCAGCAGCAAATCTACCAAGCTCATCCACGGTGGGCTGCGGTACCTGAAGCAGTTCGAAATTGGCTTAGTCCGGGAAGTCGGGCGCGAGCGGGCTATCGTACACCAACTGGCTCCCCACCTAGTCTCCGCAGAAAAAATGCTGTTGCCGCTCATGGAAGGAGGCACCTTCGGCAAGGTAGGGACCTCAATGGGCCTTTGGGTGTACGACGTTCTGGCGGGGGTACAAGGCAACGACAAGCGCCGAATGCTTGACAAAGCGAAAACGCTGGAGAAAGAACCTCTGCTTTCCAAACAATCGGAGCTTCTGAAGGGCAGCGGCTACTACGCTGAGTACAGAACCGATGATGCCCGGCTGACCATAGAGAACATCAAGGCGGCAGCCAAGCGGGGGGCGGCTTGCCTCAACTACGTGAAGGTAGAGGACTTTTCCTACGATGCTAATGGAAAAGTAACGGGCGCCAATTGCACGGACATGGACAGCGGCGAAGCTTTTAATGTGAAAGCCAAATACATCATCAGCGCAGCTGGGCCCTGGGTTGACGGCTTGCGCAAGAAAGACCGCTCTCTGAAGGGGAAGCGCTTGTTCCTATCAAAGGGAGTTCACATCGTGCTGCCGCACGAGCGCCTTCCCGTCCGGCAGTCCCTCTACTTCGACGTGGCGGACGGGCGCATGATTTTTGCCATACCCCGACAGCGGTCTACCTACATCGGCACTACGGATACGCCCTACGAAGGGAGCCTCAACCACATTCCCATCCATCAGGAAGATGTCGATTATTTGCTCAATGCAGTCAATCAGATGTTTCCTGGCTTGCAATTGGAGCGGGCGGATGTGGAATCCAGCTGGGCAGGCTTGCGCCCATTGATCCATGAGGAGGGCAAATCCGCCTCGGAAATGTCCCGCAAAGACGAAATATTCGAATCGGAAAGCGGCTTAATCTCCATTGCCGGGGGCAAGCTAACCGGCTACCGCAAAATGGCGGAGCGAGTCGTGAATCTCGTGGCCCGCCAGTTCAGCGAAGAGCAAAAACAGCGGTTCGGAGGCAACCAAACCAAACACACGCCCTTGAGCGGCGGGCCATTCAAGAATGGCCGGGAAGTGGCAGAATACCAGAGGAGCGTACACAGTAAGACACAGGCGCATCAGTTGCCCGGCTACTACAGCGCCTACCTAGTGGCTAACTACGGCAGGCAGGCCAATACCATACTGGAGCAAATGAATGCCTATGAGGGCCATCCAGAAATTGCGCTGGCGAGGGCGGAGCTTTGGTTTGCCATCCACCATGAACTCTGCCTTCGGCCGATGGATTTCTTCAACCGCCGCACCGGCAGGCTCTACTTCAATCTGCCCAGCATTGAACGAGTTTTGGACCCTGTGCTGGATGACTTCGCGGCCTACCTAGGCTGGGAACCCCATGAACGAGCGGATGCCGAGGCAGAAGTCAAGCGCGAACTCTACGAAGCTTGCCACTTTGAGCCAGCTTAGGGGGTGGAGAAGGCTCATTAGAGGCATTCATTGCCCACGCTTTCTCCGGAGCGCTTCCAGCAGCCAATTACGATCTAATCAGCTATTGAAGGATATCAGTGACTGGCTTAGATCAAGGCAGGGAATTGCCCCTCGCCCAATAGCGGAAACCCGATCAGAATGCGTATTATTGCTGGGAAAACAAGTTACATGGCAAAAGCACGCAAGCCCGCTCCCGAACGTCCGGCCCCTATGCATGAGACGGTCACCGGAGCGCGCTACCCTGATGTATACGAAGACTTCAGCCCGGACACCCTGTCTGATTACGAAGCGATAAGCGATAACCAGATGCTGCTGCGTTCCGAAAATGGCATTCACCTGCAGATAGAAGCCATTGATGCCCACACGCTCCGATTCCGGTACGCCCCGGAGGGTGCGTTCGAGCGGGACTTCTCCTATGTGCTTGACCCCGATGCGGCTTACGAAAGCCCCGCCTTCACCGTCAGCGAAGAATATGGCTACCTCAGCCTGCGCACAGCGGCTCTGATTTGTTTGGTAGAAAAAGAAGGGCTTAAGACAAAGTTGTACGAAGCTGAGTCCGGCGAACTGCTAAGCGAAGACCGGGCTGCCTTCCGCGCCCGGCGCAGCATCCGGCACGGCACCGAATGGGTGGCTGTAGAAAAGGCATGCCAGAGTGGGGAAGCCTATTTCGGGCTGGGCGATAAGAGCTGCTCGCTCAACCTGCGCGGCCATAAGCTGGAGAATTGGAATACCGACGCTTTCGCTTACGAAGCCGATACGGACCCGCTGTACCGAAGCATCCCTTTCTTTTACGGCTTGCGGGAGGGCAACGCCTACGGCATTTTCTTGCACAATACCTTCCGAACGCATTTCGACTTTGGCCATGAGAAGGCCGAAGTGCTGAAATTTTGGGCGGATGGCGGAGAAATGGACTACTTCTTCTTACACGGGCCCAAACTCCTGCAGGTAGCGCAGCGCTACGCCTGGCTGACGGGACGGCCGGAGCTGCCTCCGCTTTGGGCGCTAGGTTTCCACCAATGCCGGTGGAGCTACTTCCCGGAGGAGCGGGTATACGAAATTGCCCGGGAATTCCGCAAGCGCGCCATACCCTGCGATGCCATTTATTTGGATATTGACTACATGGACGGCTACCGCTGCTTCACTTGGGACAAAGGCCATTTCCCCAACCCTAAAAAGTTGATCAGCCGCTTGCGCGAAGATGGTTTCCAGACCATTGTGATGATTGACCCCGGCATACGGGTCGACCCCGACTACCACGTCTACCAGCAGGGCAGGAAGCGGCAAGCCTTCTGCTACCGCAGCAACGGAGAACTCATGCGCGGCCCGGTCTGGCCGCCGGATTGCGTTTTCCCAGACTTTTCCAAGCCGGATACTCGCGAATGGTGGGGAACCCTCTACGAAGAGCTCTACCTAGAGCAGGGGGTCAGCGGATTTTGGAACGATATGAATGAGCCAGCTGTCTTTAAGCTCGATATTGCCACCTTCCCGGACCAGGTGTTGCACCATAACGAAGGTGCCCCCACTGACCACAGCCGGATGCACAATGTGTACGGCCACCAAATGTCTCGGGCTACCTACGAGGGCCTGAAACGGCTGCGCCCGGAAAAGCGCCCTTTTGTGCTCACGCGAGCCACTCATAGCGGCGGGCAACGCTTCGCCAGTGTGTGGACAGGCGATAATGTAGCCAGCTGGGAACATTTGCGCCTGGCGAACTTGCAGTGCCAGCGCCTAAGCATTTCTGGTTTTTCCTTCGTGGGGTCAGATGTGGGAGGGTTCAAAAAGCAGCCGGATGGAGAGCTGTTCCTGCGCTGGATGCAACTGGCGGTTTTTCACCCCCTCTACCGCGTCCATTCTATGGGCAACAATGCTGACGGAGCCGCCGAAGCCGATGCCGCTGCCATACGCGAATCCGAGCGCCTCAACCGCCTGGACCAGGAGCCCTGGTCCTTTGGGGAGCCCTATACCGAATTGAGCAAGCAAGCCATTGAACTGCGCTACCGCTTATTGCCTTACCTCTATACCCTTTTGCGGCAATACACCCTCGACGGGCGCCCTGTGCTGCGCAGCCTGGTCTTTGAAAACCAGAGCGACCCGGCTACTCTGGAACAGGAGGCGCCGTTCCTGTTCGGAGACCACCTCCTAGTGCTCCCGGTTCTGCAAAAGGGCCAGACCTTTACCAAAGGATACTTGCCCGCCGGAGAATGGTACGACTATTACACAGGGCTGCGCTATCAAGGGCAACAGGAAGTCAATATTTCCTGTGGGTTGGAAAGGATCGGGCTGCTCGTAAAAGCGGGCACGGTGCTGCCTCACTACCCCGTTCAGCAGTATGTGGGGGAAAAGAACTTCGACATCATCAGCTTGAAGATCTACTACGGCCAGCTCGACAGCGAACTGTACGAGGATAGCGGTGAGGGCTACGATTATCAGCAAGGGGCTTTTTGCCTTAGCTCCTTTCGGACGGTGATAAAACAGGATGGCTTCGAGCTGCTCCAAAGCCAGAGTGGCGAGTACCGCCCCAACTATAGCCAGTACAGGCTGCAAATAAGGGGCTTGCCATTCGATGCAGCCAGCTGTTCCTGCGATGGTACGAGCCTAAGCGTGGAAACAAACGAGCAGGGGGCTTGGGTAGATGTGCCGGCGGACTTCCGCTTCATCCAATTCCAACGGCCGTAGCGGCAAGCTTTATTTCACCCAGTCTTTAAACTTGAGCAACGCCCGCTTCAGCGGGGACTGCTTGCCACTGCTCATCCAGAGGATCATGGAATGGGACAGCAACGAACGCAGGGTGTAGAACTCCCGGAAGTGCATGCCGTTGCGCTGATCCTCCCCTACTTTCTGGAACAGAGAGAAATTGCGCAGCGGCGTTTTCACGAAACGGTAGTCTGCCCGGTTTTTCTTGATAAATTGCTCCACCAGACGCGTGCTGCGCATCCAGGTATCGTGAAAGAGGACGTAACCACGGGGCTCCAGCAGCAGGTCGGCGTAGTAAAAATCAACGAGTATGCCATCAAACTTGTGGTCGCCGTCTACGAAGATAAACTCGTATTGGCGGCCCTGCTGGTGCAATTGCGGCAGTACATTATGGGAGTAATCTTCGTACAGCTTGATCTGGTCTTGCAGCCCCAGGCGCTCGATGTTCTTCAGCCCGATGCGCCGGTAGTGGTCCTGAAAGGGGTCAATGGCTTGGTGGGGCGCAGCAGTAGCTGCCATGATGTGCGAAGCAGACTTGCCGATGGCAAAGCCTACCTCGAGCGTACGCTTGATTTGCTTTTCGGACAGAAAGTCGTAAAGGAAGGCGGCCTCTTCGGTTTTTATGGCGGAGTACGGATCCCATTCCGGGATTTCGATGGTGCGGTTGATCTGCTCCGGTGTCATCCTACGCTTATAGTTTAGGCTGCAATATTACTAAAAAATAGGACGAAAGGAGGTGGAATCCTGGTTTTACCCTCGGCTATTCGAGGGCATATTCTGTGAGCTTCCGGCTGTGGGGAGAGTGAAATCCGATAACGATATCTGACTTTGGAATGCCTTTAGACTCCAGCTCGTCTCCCAGTTTGAGGTCTGTCCCGTTATGTTGTATCCAGACCTTTCCGTCCGATTTAACATCTATGTGGACGAAGCTGCCGTACTCCCAGTGGCCATTTTCCCAGCCCACGGAAAGCAGTAAGAAATGCCCTCGCTCTTCGTCCAGTATGAGTTGGGTTTCAATAGGTTCATCAGAAGGTATCATTGCATAAATGTCTTCCAATAGCGCCCTGATTACTGACTTAT
>CAYNIT010000297.1:0-460 GCA_964397205.1 uncultured Phaeodactylibacter sp.
TCCGCATCCGTGAAAATGGTGATATCGGCCGGCACCGTGAAGGCCGGGTCGGTATTGTCCTGAATGGTGAATACCTGGCCACGCTGGCGGAAATTGCCGCATTCGTCAAAGTAGCGGAAGAAGACCTTGAAGCTGCTCTCGCAATCGTCGGTAGATATCTCGTTGATGTCCCAGACAAATATCTCGATCTCATCTTGTTCGCTGCAGTTGTCGGTCATGCCAGACGGGCCGGGGACAGTCACGCCGTGCACGGTGAAGCTCCAGTTGTCGGCCGCCGTAGCTACCGGGTTAGACTGGTCAACGACCAAATCTGTGTCGGCAGCCCCAGGGCAGGTCGCTCCGTCGTCTGCTGTAGTGAAGGTCACGTCCGGCAAAGCTATGCTGGACGGCCGCGTGTTGTCGATGATGGTGAATACCTGGCCACGCTGGCGGAAATTGCCGCATTCGTCAAAGTAGCGGA
>CAYNIT010000297.1:560-2628 GCA_964397205.1 uncultured Phaeodactylibacter sp.
TCGCTCCGTCGTCTGCTGTAGTGAAGGTCACGTCCGGCAAAGCTATGCTGGACGGTTTTTCGTCATCCTCCACTTCTACGGTAAAGGAACATTGTTCGGTGTTGTTATTACCATCTGTGATTTCGTAGGTCACGGTATAGGTGCCCTTATCCAGCGTCGTGGTGTAAGTATCCCCCTGCGTCACGGGTTGCGGTGTGCTGCCGTCGATGCTGATGGCCAGCGTGGTCGGGCTGCAAGCGCCGTTCTCCTCGGTCGGGTTGGTCCAGCTTGCTTCCGCAGTGCAATCGCCTGTGCCGTTGTTGCTCGTCTGTACAGTAATGTTCGCCGGACAGGTGATGGCAGGCTTAGGCAATACCTTAATAACCGCAGAACGGAAATCAAGCGTACCGCAGGCCAAGTCTTCCAGTACTAGGTTGTACTGTACAAAGACCGGCTCGGCTTCCGTGTGGCTCAGGCTCTCATTGATACCGCTGATCACGCCGCCGGGCATCAAGGCGCCGCCACTGATGGGGCCGTAGCCGTCCGTCAGGGTACCGCCTGCGCCAATCTTATGGCGGACGATCACCGTACGGATCTCATAGTCAGCGCCTTCGTTGTACAGAGCAGCCTGTGCGGGCAGGGCATCCAGATCGATGTCGACTGTGCCGCCGTTGCAGATTTCGCCGTTGAAGTTACTCGGGTTGGTGAAGTCAAAAGCCAGCTTCAGCTCCGGGCGGACGACAGTGGTAAAGCCTCTGAAAGGCCCATCGCAAGTCTCGCCGGAAAGGCTGCGGGTAAAGAAGTTATACCGGATAACAACCGGGCTGTCGCTCGTGTTTTCCAGCATATCATTCAAGCCGGCCGCGCCATTGATTACAGCATCCACCTTTCCGAATGAGCTGACGCTAAAGGAGCCGTTCACCGGGCCGTAGCCAGGGTTGAAGGTTGAGCCGCCATCTGTACTGTAGGAAATATTGTCCAACACAAACTCGTAGTCTGTTCCCTCGGCAAGGCTTGCGTTAGCCGGGTCAAGTTCCAGGCCGACATCTACGGTGGATTCGTTGCAGATTTCACCGCCAAAACCTGTGGGTTTGGTGAAGTTGAAGCCAATTTGAGGCTGCACTTTCACTTTGAGCGCCACTTCCGCTACGTCCATACATCCCGTAGTGCCATCGGTCACTTTAGCGTATACAGTCGCCGTGCCGCTGACGTAAGCGCCTGGAGTACCGATCGCCGAGCTCAGCCCAGCATCAGCAAACCAGCTGACAGAAACGCCAGCTGCGCCGCCGGTAACGGTGGACTCGATGCTGCTGAGGTCAAAGGTAGCAGTACCTGCGCCCGGATTGTCTTCACATGCCATCAGCATGGCATCGTTGGCCGCGGGCAGCGGATTAACCGTCACCTGTAGCGCGTTCGTAGCCGTACAGCCGGTAGCGTTATTGGTAACGAGGAACTCTAGGGTATAAGTGCCGGGCGTAGTCCACTCAATCTGTACGTTGCGGGCGTTCTGGCCAGCCAGGATCGTGCCGCCGCCGGACAGCGTCCAGCTCACGGTGTTGATGCCAGCCGTATTGGCTTGGGTGCCGTATTCGAATACATCGCCTGGGCAGGCCTCGTGGTCGCTGTCAAAGTCCAGCGTTTCTGCAAAGGGGAATGCCACATCGGTGCCGGCAGAGCGGAATTGGTCGCTCGGCGGGGTGTTGACTGTCACATCAAGCTGTGGTGCGCTGACGGAACAGCCATTTGTGTAGGTCACTTCGAGGTTTACCGATTCGCTGCCCGGCGCAGGCCAGGCCGCGCCAATGCGGCGGGGCGTACCATCCGTAGCCAATTGGCCGGTGCCTCCAGTGCCTGCGCCCGGCTCCGTGGCGGGGCTGCTTGCATTGCTGCTGAAGGCCCAGTCGTAGTTGGCTACCATAGGAGGGCCCGCCGAAGAAGCGGATGCCAGATAGATCCCCTGTTCGCTTGGGCAAAGCTCATCGAAGGGATTGCCGCCGAAGGACTTGATCGTCACAGCTGGTGCCTCATTGACCTTCACCTGTAGCGCGTTCGTAGCCGTACAGCCGGTAGCGTTATTGGTAACGAGGAA
>CAYNIT010000297.1:2728-5347 GCA_964397205.1 uncultured Phaeodactylibacter sp.
TCGAATACATCGCCTGGGCAGGCCTCGTGGTCGCTGTCAAAGTCCAGCGTTTCTGTAAAGGGGAATACCACGTCGGTGTCGGCGGGTCTAAAGGCATCACTCGGGTTAGCAAATTTAGAAATAGTATAGGTCGCTGCGCTCAGGGGCCCCGTACATCCGGTGGCACAATCCAAGACTTTTGCCTTGAATACATAGTCTCCAACCGGAGCTGCTGGCTCCAGGCGAATGCTGTTGTCATTCGTGCCAGACAGGAAAAAATAACCATCCGGGCTGGTAAAGCTGTTGGGGGCACTGCAAGGAGGATTATACTCCGCAAGCGTGACGCCAGCTGGGGCCGATTGCAGTACCCAAACGACCACCTGATCGCCACTGAGGGGATTGGGGTTCGTCAAGCGCAGCAGGCGATCAGCACTGGAGGCACCTTCACAGAATTCGATGGTTTTGCTGGCCTCCTTAGGAGCATCAGGAAGTGCGTTGACCGTTACATTATGCGTTGGCGCCGTGGAAATACAGCCGTTAACGAAAGTTACCTCCAAATCTACCGTCTGTGGCCCCAAGTCCCCAGAGCCATAGGTAGCGCCCTGGTTGCGCTTGGTCAGGCCGTCATTCGCTGTCTGGCCGTAATCCACCACAGTCGGCGAGCCGGAGAAGCTCCAGCTGTAGGTTTGCACAGGGGGGAAAGTCGCATTGCCGTCCGCCGGCGGAGCCGCCAGGAAACGCGCTTCATCACCAATGCAAACTTCGTCGAATGGCATTTGCATGAACTTATTGATCGTCACATCCGGGCACGTGCCGCTGCAGTCGGGCACCTTCAAGTTGCTGTTCACCAGCCAGGGATTGGCCAGCACATCGCCTGCGGTATCGTCCAGCTCCGGCCCAAAGGCTTGCCCCCACCAGTTGCAGGTAGCAGCTACTTGGCTGGAAGAACCATTGTTGATACCCAAGGGGGTAGCGGAGCCACTGGCCGCGCTCAGGTCGCAATTCTCTACCGTTACATTGGAATTGCCAGTTGCAACTTCGATCAAACTGGATGGAGAAGAGGTAGAGGGGGCAATGACCAGCCCCTCCAACTTCACATCGTTTGCATCAATAGCCACCTGGCCATCAAGGGTGGTATGGCTAGCTGCACCTTTGAGGGTCAGGCCTTGCGTGATGCTTACATCTTCTGTAAAAGTGCCTTCAAACACCTCTACGGTGTTGCCAGCGGCAGGGCCAAAGTCGACGGCTGCCTGGATTTTGATAAAGAACCACTCGTTGTTGGCTCCGATCACCTTAGCAGCCAACGTGCCGCTTTCGGTGCCGTTGTCGGCAGAGTTGGTGGTGATGCCGTTGATTGTGCCATCTGTAGCGCCCGGCCCCCCGGTGAAGATGAAATCCTTGCCAGGAAAGGGGGGATTCCAGAAGATATCGTTATTGGTCAGCGTAACCGTCTCGCCGCCAGCGGCGAAGCCAAAACGAATGCGGCCATTGTTGATATCGTTATCGCTGACTACGGTTCCATTTGACCCTTCTTCTATGGCAAGAAACACATCGCCCCGGTTGGCCATGCCGTTGATCCAGCTGATGCAGTTGCCGGCAATCAGGCCATTGGCGCCTCGCAGCAGAACTGCGCTGTTCCCGCCAGTGTCGGGAGCGTTGGTAACTTCCTGTACGTTGTTAATGAAGCTAACATTAGCGGCATTAAGGTCTACAGAAGGCACACCGGGCTGACGGACGCTCTGTATTTCAAATCCGTCGATGGTCACGCCGTTTGCGGTCACCTCAATATCGCCTTCGATAACAGATTCGGCAGACCGGCTGCCCTTGCAGGGCGTGCCGGCGTTGGCACCATTGAGGGTCAAGCTTTTGTCCACGAGCAGGTCTTCCAGGTAGGAACCAGCATCGACCGTCAGTACGTCGCCGTCGTCGGTGTCGGCATCGTCAATAGCAGCCTGTATGCTGGAGAAGACCTCCCCCGTGTCGTCGTTGGTGACGTTCTGCGCTTGTAGGGCGGAAACGCAGCCCATCACCAACAAACTGCTGATGAGTAGTAATAGGTTAATTTTCAATTGCATAACTGTTCATAGTTTGATTTAAATGATTAAAAGTGTCCTAGCCGCACTGGCTGCCTAAGTCCAAGAGTTTAAGCGATGCATCGAGGCTCATCTCAACCTGTCAGCTCAGCTGGGAGCAAGGCATAAAACAAGCCGCTAAGTATCGCCTGCAGCAAAGCGGCTACAGACTGTCAATGGGGAGCTGTAAGTAGTGTATCGGGAATGTTAATTCCCAAAATTTTTTAAGTACGAACACTGCATTGTAGGCCCAAACCGGGGCATTAACCCGGCAGGGTAGGTCTCCTTACATTTAACGCTATACCAGGATTTAATCGGTTTACCCCGCCCCCCATACAGAGCAATCCAACTTAGTCTGGCATTACATTAAAAATGCATATCATTCCAGTATCGATGTACAAACAGGGCTACTGCAAGAAGCCAATGTAGCAGGAAAAAGCAGAGGTGGATCAGCATACAATGATTAGAGATAGCGGAAGCAATCTATACATCGCACAAGAGTATAGCGCACCATAGAAATGTTCCCCAGTATTGTTCAGCGAGCCACTCTGCCAGTCTGCCCCTCCAT
>CAYNIT010000298.1:0-5337 GCA_964397205.1 uncultured Phaeodactylibacter sp.
TATGACATCGCCATCCGATACAACCGCCATCTTGGTGGGCTCGCTGCGCGCCTTAAATGTTTCGCCCATATCCCGCATTATGTTCAGTTTGCGCTCTGTCATACGGTTTTCGTACAGCGACGGAAAAACGCCTTCCAACAGGAGTGCCACCGTCTGCGCCCCCTCGTCGAACTGCTCGGGCTGCAGGTCGTAACGCAGAAACTCAAAATTCAGCTCCACCGGCACGTACTGTACGCGGGAGTTGTCGGAAGATTGCAGCAAGGGGGTCTTTTGCAGCTCTGTCTTGGTTTTCACCTTCAGGTCGATGGTGCTTGGGTACTTAAGGTTGACCGCTCCCAGGCCTTTGACGACCGGATGGCTGGATTTGGGCAGTATAATCGGGTGGTAGGGGTACTTGAAGTAGTCGAACTGCGGTGCATTGCCTACTACGCCGGTCGCCAGGGGGATGCGGGAGCACTGCATGTCGAGCACCAGATTGGGCTGGATACGGATGCCGTAGCGAAACAGCAGGTCATCCAGGTTTAGTGTATACTCATTGGGGAAGTATTTGTTCCGCCGCCGTAGGCTGTCTAAGCCGACCCGCAGACGGTCGAGCAGCCAAATGACCTTGCCGCCGTTCATGACGTACTGGTCTATTTTGAATTTGTCGTTTTCCGTAAACGGCTGCGTAGGTTTGGGTACAATGACCAGCTCGGCTTCCTCTCCGATGAAGTTGATGCTGTCGAGGTTGATGCGGCCCATATTGTAGTAGGGGCGAAGCGCTTTGGTGAGGTCCGCCATTTGTACGGATTCCAGTTCTCCATGGCCCTCGGTGAAGAGCAGGTTGGGCTTCCGGTTGTTTCTCAGTTTTTGTATGGCGTTGGCGAACTTGTACTCCAGCAAGCCGATTGAGTTGTTGAGCGTCACCTGAGGGGGTACGCCCGGCACTTCGTTTTCCAGGAGGTTGACCGGCAGCCTGCGCTCGCCGTACGTGACAATAGCGTAGGGGTAAATGAGCTTCTCGGCGGTGCCTTCTACATCTTTTACCCGTAGGTTGACTGGCGTGATGCCGTCCTTAGCCAGGTTCTTGCGCCTTTGGTTGATCTCTTCCTTTGACCCCTGATTGGGGTTTTCGAACTCATACTCGATGTAGCCGGAAACCGAGCGGAAGTCGTCCAGCAAATCCTGGGTGGAAGACTGCAACCGTTTGAAGCCCGCCGGAAATTCTCCATCGAGCAGAATACGGATGTAGATGACGTCATTCAGGTCGCGCAGCAGCGCTTTGGTTGGTTCGGTGAGGGTGTAGCGCTGCTCCTCGGTCATATCCAGCGCCGTGTACATAGGCTGCCCTCCGATCCGGGCGTTGGCCAGGATGTTGAGGAAGAGCAGTATGCCAATAAATAAGGCGAGCTGCAGCAGAGACTGCAAGCGTCGGTTATTGCTTTTTTTTGCTTGTTTTGCCATAGGTTAAAATCCCAGGTTATTCGATTTAGTGCTTGGCTGCAAGCTTCAATGAGCGGTTGCAGCGGTTGATTGTGTGCAGCGCCCCGATTTACCACTTACGCCGCTCTACAGATACCAGCGTGAGCATCAAAAACAAAGCGATGACGGAGAAAAAGTAAACGATGTCCCGGGTATCAAGCAGCCCCCGGCTGACGGAGCGGTAGTGGTAGTCAATGCCAAACATCTGCACGATATCGTCTGCTTTGCCCGCCAGTACCGGCATGCGGCTGAAGAAGTTGAAGCCGTAGTAGAGCAGGAAGCAGAGAAAAGTGGCCAGGATGAAGGCTACAATTTGATTGTCCGAAAGGGAAGAAGCCAGCAAACCAATGGCGATAAAAGCGCCGGCCAGGAAAAACAGGCCGATGTAAGAACCAGCGATCGCCCCTCCGTCCAGGTTGCCAACCGGCTCGCCCAGCTGGTAAATGGTATAGTAGTACAGCAATGTAGGCAGCAGGGCAAAAGCTACCAGCAGCAGGCAGGCCAGGTATTTCCCAAAAATGATGTGCCAGTCGCTGACGGGCCGGGTCGCCAGCAGCTCTATGGTGCCGCTTTGGTGTTCCTCGGCAAAGGTCCGCATGGTAATCGCAGGAATGAGGAAGAGGAAAATGATGGGCGCCATATCGAACAATTGGTTCAGCGAGGCGAATTCGTATTCCAGCACGCTAGTGTCCGGGAATACGAACATAACGAGCCCAAGGATGGCGAGGAAAACACCAATGACGATGTACCCGATCAAGGAGCTGAAAAAGGCGTTGACTTCCTTCAGAAATATGCTGCGCATTTAATCCTTTTTTTTCTTCGATGGAGATGCCGGCAATTTCATGGGGTTGCGGTCATCGTAGACCAGGATGCATTTGTAGAGTTTTTCTTCCAGGCCCTCGTCCGGCAGCGCTTCTACCGTGCGTACCATCTGCGGGTCGTCGCTCATGAGCCTGGCCAGGCTCCCCCGGCTTAGGGTGCTGCGGCGGCCGGTGGGCAGGTGCAGCACTCGTTTTGCCAACACGGACTCATCCCGTTTCACACTTGCTTTTCGGAAAGGCCTGCCGGTAAGCGGGTTGTAGGCGGCTATTTCCACCATTTTCTCCTGTTTGCTTTCGAAGGTGTAATAGCACAAGCGGCCCCGGATCCTCAGCCCGGCAAAGCTCGTGGCGCGCCGGCTCAGCGTGCTGTCGCGTAGGCGCAAGTAAGGCAAGCCGTCCAGGACGATCGCGTAGATGTTTTCCAGGGGGATCGGGTCAAGGCCGCGGGGGCGCACGTATTCCATCTGCGCGAAGTAGCGGTCGTTATTGGCTGCCAGCCTTGCTTCCACTTCCTTCCATTGGTAGGCGGGTTGATTGGCCCGCAGCTCCTGCAGGGAGAGGTAGAGCCCATCCTGAAACCGAAAGTCAGCATCGAGCGGCAAGCTGTCTACCTGAGCGGACAGGAAGGCAAGCTTGAGAAACAGCAGGCTTAGGGTAGCGGATATCTTTTGCATAGCTTATTGCTTTGTCAGGCGCTGGAATACCTCGTCCATTTCGAATACTTCCTTGTGCATCTCGAGCAGCTTGGCCTGTTGAGCCAGCGCAAAATCGAACAGTACCGGGCGCAAGTCTTCTTCATGGCCGGTGATGACCTGATAGCGGTGCCCGCTGAGATGCCTTATTTCTTGTACACCGCTGAGGGCGGACAGTTCGCGTTCTGATATTTTGGCGCTGAACTCCACGGTGATCTGAATGTTGCCCGCCGTAGCAGTCTGCAGGTGATCGATGGTGTCATCGGCAACGAGTTCGCCCTGATTGATGATGAGCACGCGGTCGCAGATGGCTTTTACTTCCTGCATGATATGGGTAGAAAAAATGACCGTTTTTTCCTGCCCCAGCTGCTTAATGAGGCCGCGGATGTCCGCCAGCTGATTCGGGTCGAGCCCAGCGGTAGGCTCATCCAGAATCAGCACCTTGGGATCGTGCAGCAGAGCCTGTGCCAGGCCTACCCGCTGCCGGTAACCTTTGGACAGCGCGCCGATCAGCTTGTGCTGCTCGCTCTCCAGCCCGGTCCGTTCGATCATCTCTTCAATGCGGGCTTGGGGCTTTCGGATGCGGTGCAGGCCAGCAATGAAGTGCAGGTACTCCCGTACGTACATGTCGTAGTAGAGCGGGTTGTTTTCCGGCAGATAGCCAATATTTTTCCGCACCTCCATAGCTTCCTTTTCTACATCCGAGCCGCAAACGAAGGCTTTTCCACTGGACTGCGGGATGTAGCAGGTAAGCACCTTCATGGTTGTGGTCTTCCCCGCCCCGTTCGGCCCGAGAAAGCCCAGTACCTGCCCGGGCTTTGCTTCGAAGGATATTTCATTGACAGCGCGTTGGGTACCGTAAACTTTGGTGAGGTTCTGGACGCTTACCGACATAGGCGATGGCTCTGTTTGAGTTGCTTTCGCAAAAATTGCCACAAAATTAGTAATTATTCTGTGTTTTATACCAGAACTGGATTGGTTTGCCATGTACGAGCCAAACCAAACGGTTCGGTAATAAACGGTTTGAAACGCAAAGCGTTGTTGCGTCTGTGCATAGCCTTGCTCTTCAACAACGTGCAACAGCCAGTTTATACCCTTAAAATAGTGTTAAGCATAGGCGATTGGCAACTGCACAAGAACGGCTCGGCCCGGCGCTGAGCCAGATCCAAACTAGTCCGCTCCGCCACGCAATAGCATAAAAATAAGGCTCCATGGGCAATATACCGCGGCAGCGGTGCCTTTATAATTCCCATATACATACTATTCAGTCAAATATGTATTTTTGCCCATCGAAAAAATATTTAACCAACAACGCCCCCTTACGAATATGAAGATTCGCAACTTCTCTTTGCTGCTGCTCTTGCTGCCTGGTATACTTTCCAGTCAAAACATCGATATCCCCTCTGCATCCGTCTGGGCTGCAGAGACGCAAACCCTGTTACAATTTGACCCCCTTTGCCAGTCCGGCCAGCAGTTGGAGGCCATCCCCCTAAAGGTAGAGCAGGAAGATGCCGCCGCCGCCAGCGCTACCCCTTTCCGGGATGCGCTGATCGGCCTGATTCGCTCCGGAAAACTTGCCGCTTTTGACCGGGCGGACTACCGCCGGATACCCCACGCAAGGGCCATGGAACTGTTCGTACAGACCGATACCACCTTCATTTTTGATCCCGAAACCTACGAAGAAGAATTGAAAATTACGGAGCGGGATTTGTTGGAGGAATGCGATCAGTTCCTGCTCCGGCAGCGGTGGGCCTACAAAGGAGAAAACCAGCTAAGCTGCCGGGCGGTGGCGATAGCGCCCTATTGGAAGCACAGTGATTACGGGAAGGCCGCAGCGCCGATATGGTTCGAACTGCCACCGCCGAAAGACCGGCTTAACAATCCGGCTCACCGTCGGGTCAAACAGGCTGCATTGCTGCTCTACGCCCTGCCGGTACGGGAATATCAGGAGCTGCGGGGGGCTACCTCAGACCTCAAGGAGCGGCTGATCGCAGGTTTTCAAGCCAACCGTTTCCCCGGTTACCGTCAGGACCGCAGCCGAATCCCAGCGGAAGAGGCAGCGGGCATCTTTTCCTCCACCGATACCATTTTTACCATAGACCCGGAAACTTACACCGAAAGCTTCGAACTGGTGGAGCGGGAATACCGGGCGCAGGATATCACGGCTTTCCGCCTCGAACAGGCTTGGTACCTGGACCCTAAGCGGGGCCGTTTGCAGTGCGAACTGATCCGTCTCGCTCCATCGGTGCCCGTGGTGGATGAGTACGGTACACTGGAGTACTTCCGGCCTCTGTTTTATTGGCGCAAGCCCTAAGGGGTCGCGCAATAACAAGTTACCTAGAGTAGGCGAAGTTATTTTGTGC
>CAYNIT010000299.1:0-5328 GCA_964397205.1 uncultured Phaeodactylibacter sp.
GGAGGCGCAATGGGTGCAACTGCCGCAAAGCGCAGCCGAGTCATTGAAAGGCCCTGACTTGCCGCCGGCCTACCGGGAAAGCCATCCCGACTTCCAACCGGGTGGAGAAGCCTACGCCTGGCGCTATTTGCGCAGTTTTTTTAGAGGAGAGCGCATCAATGGCTACTCCCGCTTGATCTCCAAGCCACAGGCTAGCCGGCGCTCCTGCAGCCGCCTTTCGCCCTATCTGGCGTGGGGCAACATCAGCCTTCGCCAGGCTTTTCAATTCAGCTGGCAGCACCGGCATATGGCCACAGACAAACGGGATCTGGAAAACTTCCTTTCCCGCTTGCGCTGGCGGGACCACTTCATTCAGAAATTTGAAAGCGAGTGCCGCATCGAATTTGAAAACTTCAATCCCGCTTTCAATCACTTGCGCACCCATACCGACCACGCCAAGGTGAAAGCCTGGGAAACCGGGCAAACCGGCTTGCCGCTGGTAGATGCCGCCATGCGCTGCCTCAATGCTACCGGCTACATCAACTTCCGGATGCGCGCCATGCTGGTTTCTTTTCTCACCCATACGCTCTGGCAACCCTGGCAGGCGGGCGTCCACCACCTCGCCCGGCAGTTCCTGGATTTTGAACCCGGCATCCACTACCCGCAATTTCAAATGCAAGCCAGCGTGACGGGCATCCACACCATTCGGATTTACAATCCGGTATTCAACTCCCGCAAGCACGACCCGCATGGCGACTTCATCCGGAGGTGGGTTCCCGAGATCGCTCCACTGCCCGACGAGCACCTGCACGCGCCCTGGGAAATCCCGCTCCTGGAACGCCAGTTCTTAGGTTTCGAGCTCGGCCGCGATTACCCCTCGCCCATCGTCGACCTCAAGGCTGCTATGCGCCACGCTACCGAACACCTTTGGTCAGTTAAGAACAGCTCTGCCGCCCATTCGGAAGGGCAAAAAATCAAAGCGCGGCACGTCAACCCCGGAGAACGCCGGGAAGAATGAATCATCCGCCGGCCTTGCTGGTTTAACAGAAAAAGCTCAACTTCCCCAAGCTGTTTTTGCCAAACCATTGGACCATGCCAACCGAAATGCCCCACTTAATCGTACTCAGCGGCCCCACCGCTAGCGGGAAAACTGCTTTGGCGATCAAACTGGCCAAGCACTACCGGACTGTGATCGTGTCTGCCGACAGCCGGCAGCTCTACCGGGAGATGCAGATTGGGACCGCCAAACCCGAAGCCGCCGAGCTCGAGCAGGCACCCCATTACTTTATCGGCAGCCACAGCATCGCTGACCCTTGCAGCGCAGGAGCATTTGAGCGGGAGGCACTGGCCTTGCTGGAAGAGCTGTTCCAAAAGCACCAAGTCGTCGTTCTTACCGGCGGCACCGGTTTGTACCTGCAAGCCGTTTGCCAGGGCCTGAACCATTTCCCGGCGGTGCCGAAGGAGGTATCTGAAGCCGTAGAGCAGCTTTACCGGCGAAAAGGCTTGAACGCCTTGCAAGAAGAGTTGAAGCAGTCTGACCCTGCCTACTACGAGGCGGTAGACCTGCAAAACCCCCACCGGCTAATCCGGGCGCTATCGGTATGCCGCAGCAGTGGCAAGCCCTTTTCCAGCTTCCGGCAATCCGGGGCATCGAAGCGCTTTTTCCACCCAATATTCCTGCAATTACACTGGCCACGCCGGGCGCTCTACCGGCGCATCAGCCAACGGGTGGATGCCATGCTGGAAGCCGGCCTGGAAGCAGAGGCCAGGGCATTGTTCCCACAGCGCCATTTGGCGGCCTTGCAGACGGTGGGATACCAGGAGCTGTTCGATTATTTTGAAGGCCGAGTGAGCCGCGCACAGGCCATAGAGCTGATCAAACGCAACAGCCGGCGGTACGCTAAGCGGCAACTGACTTGGTTCCGGAGGGATGGCCACTGGAAGTTGTTCCGCCCGCAGGAGTGGCGCCTCGTGCTGCGCTACATCGAGCAATGCCGGGCAAGGGGCTTGGCTTTAGCGCAAAGCAAAGCGGAGCAGGGGCACTGGCAGGAATTGCGCTTACTAGAGCGTGAGCGTACGCTAGCCCTGGCGCAGCGGTACCTTCATAAAAGAGGGAGTTTTAGTTTCTGCGAACAATGGCCGACTGACCATGATTTGGACTGGATCATAGCCCATCAGCTCAGCTTGTTGGCGGAGGAGAAGGAAGGCAGCTCGGCCTACTGGGCAGCCGCTCAAGCCCCCCCACCCGAATGCTACTGGCAGGAAACGGCGGCCGAACAACTGCCCGATTGGGCAGAACAAGCCTGGGAGGAAGCCAGGGCAAAGCTGCACGCCGCCAGGCTGTACCGGCACTGCCCGGAGCCAGCTACAAATAATGGCAGCCAGTAAAACCATTGAACAGCCGAGGCGTTATGGGAGTGTTGGCGGGGCGATGCTCCTCAGAGGACCGGAAAAACTTGCAATCTCATATACTGAGCGAGGAATTGCCGCTGGCTGTTAGCCAAGCTGTTCCTCCTTTTTCAGAAGGCCCCGGGGATGATCCCGATGGGCACTTTCCGAACCGGTGAAGCCCATGCTTTGCAGCGCACGGGCTTCATCGGTTTTCTTTTTTTTAAAAAACGTCAATGAGTCCCATCCGAAACATATTCAATGGCTACCGCGGCGTGCCGAAGCATGTCGTTTACCTGATTATCGCTCAGTTCTTTGTGCAGGGCATCAATACTTCTTTCTTTTTGTTGCTCAACTACTACATGCACGAAGAAGGGTTCGCCGATTTTGAGGTAGCCGAGGTGCTTTCTTTCCGTTTTCTGGCGGTATTTGCCTTGGCCTTTCCGATTGGCTTGTTCATCAAAGGGCGGCGGCTGAAGCCATTCTTCTACGCAGCCACCATCGCTACGCCGGTGATGTCACACCTCATGCTGTTTGCCATCGAGCATCACTACAGCTTGCTGCTCAATACCTCCACCATGCTCTGGGGGATCGCCTACACTTGTATGCAGATTACCGTACTGCCTTTTATTTTGCTGAATGCCCGGCCCGAACGGCACTCGGAGGCTATTTCCATGTCGTTCCTATCCTTTTCCGGCACCATTTGCCTGGTTGGCTTGCTGAACTATGGGCTGAACCTGATCGATCCGGCTTTCTTTACCGAAAAGCGCGTACTGCAGCTCATCGCTACCATCAGCTTAGCGGGCGTCTACTTCATCAGCCGCATCAAGGTGCCGGAGCAGCTGTCCGAAAAGGTGCCGCTGCGCCGGGTCATCCGCGGTTACGATTGGGGTACTATTTTCAAAGCCCTCACGCCTACCCTCATCATCGCCATTGGCGCAGGCTTCACCATCCCCGTCATTAACCTATTCTTTTTGAATGTGCACGACCTGCCTTCCGACAGCTTTTCGCTGGTCGGTTCCGTGACTTTTATGCTCGTTGCAGCCGTGGTGATCTTCATGCCCTACATCAAGCGGAGCTTTGGGTACCGGGTAGCCATTACCTTCTTTCAATCCGCCTCCGTACTGGCCTTGTTGGTGCTGGCTACTACCGAGTACTACGCCAGCCTGCCGTTTGCCCTCGGCATCGCCGTAGCCGCCTACGTCATCCGGCAGCCGCTGATGAGCGCCGCAGCACCTATGACCTCAGAGCTGACGATGTACTACGTCGGCAAGCGCAATCAGGAAATCATGAGCGCGCTGAACGCCTCTATATGGTCGGGCAGCTGGTTCATCTCTATGAAACTCTTCGGATGGCTGCGGGAAATGGAATTCCGCTACGTAAGCATTTTTCTGATCACCGTGGGAATGTATATCGTGGGAGTGGCTTGGTACGCCTATCTCATACGGCAGTACGAACGCAGAAAGCTGGAAGAAAAACCCAAAGCTGCCCAACAGAAGGAAGCCCCCGAACCAGAGCGGTTTTTGGCTGAAAAATGATGCTTCAGAAGAGCAAGCTGCCCTGTGCCTCATTCAATCCTTTACCCGTTCGGCATCTTTGCGGAAACTCCGCAGAAAGGCACCGAAGGTGTCGAACTCCTTGCGGTAACTCAAGCCAGTACCTATTTCCAGGCGGCTGCCGCCTCCTACATCCGGCTCGCGGCGCTGATACACCCGCAACTTGAGGCTGCGGTCGTTGTTGAGGTAGTACTCGATCACCACGTCATTGCCTAGGAAAGTACCGCTGGCATCAGGTACGCGGGCGCTGTTGCCGATGTCTACATTCCCCCCCACCAGTATGGATAAACGATCGTCGAAGAAGTTCTGCCGCAGTTGTACCTGGAACTCGTCGCCCCGGCGGAAATCCTGGCTCTCCCCCAGCGTGGCTTGATACTGGTTGTAGGCGATGTCAAAATCGATGCCCGATAGCGTATTGCCTTCGGAGAAAAACTCAGAAAACAGCTCTGTCAGCAAAAGGGACAACTGATTGGAGACGAACTCGCTGACGGTGTTGTAAAAAATATCGGTGCCCTGAATGGCGAGGTCGGAGGGCAAAAACTGCCCGACTACGATCAGGCCAAACACCTGCCGGTTCAATTCATTGGGGTCCTGCTGCAGGATACGCAACTTGCTGTCCGTCAAAGTTTTCAAACCTCCCGTCAGTTCCGGGAACTGGATGTCGAAATTGATCACTGGCTTCAGCAAATCGCCGCGCAGCAGCATGGTCAGGTCGACATCCGTGGCCTGACTGGCATCTTGTTGCAGCTGATCGGGCGCATTGACCAAATATTCTTGCACGAAGTTGGCGACCGGCGTAGACAGGCCAGTGTACTCCGCCTCTAAATTGATTTGGGCTTCGAAGGGGTCCCCGGACCAGGTGATGATGCCGCCTTGTTTGATTTCGAAGTCTTTATTGACTACGTTGTAGAGCGTGAAAAGGTAGTCGCCCTCCTCGATCACATAATCGCCAAACATCTGAAATTCGCCGCTGCGGGGCACCAGGATCCGGATGTTCCCCCGGCCTTTGCCCTTTATGATGTCGCCGGCCTGCTCGTCAAAGATGATTTCCCCCCGGGCTTCTTCGGTGATGATCAGGTCCATTTCCAGGTTGACTCCGGTCAGGCTCTCCTTGACCGAAGCGGCGCGCTCTTCTAAATCTGCCGGTTTTTTCCGCTCCTGGAAATTGATGAACTGCAATTCCGAAGCATCACTGCCGGCGCCGACTGGTATGACCAAACGGGTCTCATTACCAACCGTGGCGTTGACGTAAATATCCACCGCGCTAAATGGCCCGTCGAAAATGACATCCCCTTTTCCGATGGCGTGGCCGTAGAACAATTCGTTGTCGTCCTTGTCCGTGTCTAGGGCTAAAAAACGGCTGGTGGATAGCGTAGCCTCGATGCCGAGGTCTTGGAGTTTATCA
>CAYNIT010000300.1:0-5247 GCA_964397205.1 uncultured Phaeodactylibacter sp.
TGCCTAATTTGGCTACCAGGTCTTTCTCATTCGTGCCTTTGCATTTGATGGTAAGCGTTTTGCTGCTGTTCGGCAGCCCCTCAGCGGACAGGGTGTAGGTCAGGTCCGCCTCAGCCACCGTATAGGTATCCATACCGTTGATGGTATGCATCTTCCCAAAGCCGCCTGCTACCTCGAGCGAGATGTACCCGGAGGAAATCACATCGTAGTTTTTCTTCAGCCTGCTTTCCAGTTTCTGCTTTACGCCCCGCGCTGCATAGGCGTTGTTCTCCACTTCTACCTTGCCTACAGTGAGGCTCGGTTTAGCTTCCTGTGCGAAAGCGAAAGGGCTGCCCATGAGCAGCGTCAAAATTACGGATAGCGCTATTCTCATAATCAGAGGTTTGAAAGTGTGACGGTTATGGCGTTGCCGGTGATGGTGCGGTCTGCTCTGATGCCCTTTTTCCGGAAGTGCCGCCTGAAGGCTGTAGCAAATTTTGAAACCCTATAGTTCCTCCCCATTTCGTCCTTGAGCGGTACTTTGATGATGTCGAAAATCATTTTAGTATCGCTTTGCCCCTGTATGTGGAAGTAATGGTTGTGGGCGTTTTCGGCAACCCATTCTTCGATTAATTCGGAGAGGTAGTAGCCGCTGTCATCTACTTCGGTGTCCAGGTCGAGCTCAGCACCGATTTCAATGCCTATTTCCATGGTAATGGTACGGCCATTTTTGACCATGTCATTGAATTTGTCCTGTATGGTGTTGAGCAGATTGTCCACTTCGGCTTCGATGGCTTTTTGCGTAAGCTTTTCGAAGTTTTCTGTATTGAATTTCGGGCTGGTTGACACCTTGTTCGCCAATGACTCCCCGGAAAAGGCATCGTAAGCAGTAAGGATACAGGTAACGCTGTTGCCGGTACTGGTAAGGTCTTTATTGGCCTCTACTTCTACGTAGATATCAGCACCCGACATTTTAATGACCTCATCCTTGAGGGTCATTTCCTGATCTTCTGTCAAGGCTTCCGAATTTTGCAGTTGTTTTAGTTTTGCCCTGAAGTCTATGGTATTCACGCCTCTTTGATCAAATGCTTCTTTCACTTTTGTGATGGCTATTCTGTTGAGTTCGCTGTACTCATAGGCTTTCCTGGTACTATTGCCTTTTTTAGCGAAGGGAATGACCATGATGGTGGGCTGTATCGTCGGCGGTTCCTGTGCGGCCAGGGTGCCAGCCATGAAGCCTATGAATAAGATTGTCAGTAGCTGTTTCATAAAATTAAAGTCCAAATTTTTTCGTGATGCCTTCTTCCTGTAAGAAGTTTCTTAAACCTCGAAGGTCAATTTTAATGACCTGATCCACAAAGGTAACCCCACGAGAAGCAGAAGATTGGCTCGTATAGGAATCCATAACAAATTCTTTATACCCCTGATTCACCAGCAGCCTTTCCAGTACGGTGCCGTTAGCCTCAAGGGCTTGGTATTCGTTGGGGATCATCGGTGACTCCTGATTGGTATTGGGTATGCCTTTGAAAAGTAAATTTTCGAAGGCATTTCGTTCTGCATGGTAGACTGCTTTGTCCGGTTGCTCAGCTTTCCCTTGACTGTTGAGTACGACGATGGCGTTCTCATGGCTGATGGCGTTGACTTTTCCAGTCCGCTCGTAGGGGATGATGGTTTTGCTGCAACCCAATAAGATCAGGGCAAGCGCGAAAAAGCCGTATTGATATTTCATAGGTTTTAATTTTTGACTTTAAATCTAATTTTGTCGCCATTGTCTAGTGCCTGCTTCAGTTCCTTATTACCCTTTATGACCTTAACTTCTGCAATGGTGTTCGTCTTTTTCCTTCTTATCCAGACCTGCTTTATTTCTTCTTCTCTTTCAACCGTTCTTCCTCCGACTGTTTCTTCGGTTATTTTCATTATATAAAAGGACGAGATGTTCTCAAACCCAAAAGCACTGTAACCTATAAACTTCTTGATCTTGCCTCTTTTCTCTTTGGTGATCTTGATGATTTCAAGGTCTTGATCCATGATGTTCATACAGAGGTTGACGATCTGTACGTTTCTATTGGGCGGCAGCTTGAGCAGCCCGCTTACTCCACCAGGCTCTTTCTGCTCCAAGCCCACAATCCTTCCGGTTTGGACATCGGTTGCCTTTATGCCGGTTGAGGTTTTTTCAAAAATGACTTCTACGCCCTCTTGTTTATCCTGTACAGCCTCCATTTTGAAGTCAATAAACTTTTCGTCGGTGTACTGATCCGTGAAATAGCTTCGCTGCTGTTCAAAGTTGCGCTCTATGAGCTTGGCAGTCGGTACATCCAGCAGAATGCTTTCCAGATACAGCTCGCACATAAAGCACCCCCCTTTAACTTGTACCCGTTTTATAGGCTCGTCTCTGCGATTAGCCTCCTTGATCAAAGCCTTGCTTCTTGCGAATACAATTTCGTTTCCGCTTTGAAGTGCTTCGGTCATCTTTTTCTTGGCAAATACAGACGGCACGACCTTAGTCCGGTCAGGCCCGGCTTTAGCTACTTCGACAATAGCAAAGTTGGAGACTTGGTTATATATTTCAAAATCACCATACTTAGAGAGCTGATACATTTTCAGGGCATCTCCATTTGCGAAATTATCCGTGGATTTGGCATCGATATAGAGCTCGCCCCATTTATCTTTATCATTCAGCGTGAATGCATCAACTTTGAACAGTCTCTGATCGCTGGAGGCCTTGATTATCCTTGCCAGGTCTATGTTTTCGCCATACGATTGTACTTTTTTGGTATAGAACTGATTGATACGCTTTAACTCCGCCTTTTTAAAAGCGCTCATTTTTTGGTCGAAGAGGCTTTTATTGCGTTCCAGTCGCTTCGGGTTATCTCCAAAATATTTCTTGAAATTTACGACCTGATATTGTTCTCTTATTCCCCAATCTTCGGTATCAACGCTATGCACCGCGATGACTTCCGAGGTGGGCAGATGGACCATCTTAAGCCGGGGGGCCACCTTATGCGGATAATAGACAAACATCCGCAAGACGTTGCCCAAGGTATCCACCTGGTAATTGGTCTTCAATGTTTTTTTGAAACTAAACTGCGTATCAAGATAAAGCGCTTGTGTGATGGGGGTAGCCCCAAAATCTTCTCCCTTATAAGCTTCGATGGGGTCTGGATCGGATTTGGGGTTTTCATCCCAGGCATAAAACTCCGTGTAGGGCGGGCTTTGATTGTTGTACTTTTCTACGATGGCCTGAACAAATATCTTTTGGAATTCCCCTTTACTGGGGGCTGCATCTATGAGTACAGCGGTGCCAAAGTCTTGAGAGAAAGCACAAATGCTTACCAGTACCAATAGGCTGGTTAGTCGGCTCTTCATAATTGGTTGTAACTTTTGCTTTGTAAAAAGATCATCTGACTAATGCCCCATACAGTTGTTCATCAGCCTTCAGCGCATTCATCACTGCTTCGCCATTTTTGGTGACTTTCAGGGTAGAGAAGTTGGCATCCTGCACTTCAACGATCTTTCCCAGAGCGATCACTTGTTTTCGTTCGTATTCCTTATCACCAACGGACTCCAGGACGAGCTTGTATATTTCGTAGGTGTCCTTTTTCTTAGCTCTTTGATTATAACCAATCGCAAAGAGTAGGTTTTTGGCTTTTGACTTCATTTTTTTGTCCGTGCACCTCAGTATCTCATACCTCAATTCGAAGCAATCTGCATTCACCTTTTCAATGACTTTGTTGATCGCAGACTGCAGGTTTTTTGGCGTGCCCAAGATGGTATGCCCCAGCTCTACTTCCTGATTGGAAATGACGGTCCCTTTTTCAATGTCATACACTTTGACCGAAAGTAGCTTCTCCTTTTTGTCGTATATGGGGTAGTAGCAGTATTCAAAGCCTTCCCGTTTCCCCTGCTTGACGATATAGCCGTCAATGAATTCTTCCGACTTTTGGCGGTCTTGCTCATCCTCAATGAGCTGTATATTGGCTTTGTCGATAACGATGAACCGGTCATTGCTCGCATAGTGGGCAACGATCTGATTACTGACTTGATCCAGGCCTGCTATGGCTCCGCCCGTTGTTTGTACATTGAAGATGGCAATTCTATGCTGCCCAAACAGAGAAAGGCTAAGGAAAAGCCCTATTGTTAGAAAAGAGAGTTTCATATTTACTAATTCCTTTATACTTTATGCTGTAAAGTTAAGCGGAATGAAATAGAATATTGTAACCTGAGCCTGAAATATTGCAATTTATTGTGCTGAAGCACACAGGTGCCGGGCGGCAAAGCGCTTTATTTGCGGGAGGGAATTTAGGGGGTTAGCTCTTATGATCCGGACCTTATACTTCTTTACCATGTGTCTACTTCTTTTCGGAAGTCTTCCAGAGTGATATATTCTCCTTTTTTTGCGGCTTCTACGTCTGCCAGCAGTTCTTCCCGGGCTACGCTTGCCCTTACTGGAGTGCCATCTATTTCGTAACCAATAATTGGGTCTTCCTGCTCTTTGACATATGTATCCAACCTAGAATGAACCACTTTCAAAAAGCTCTCATCTTTCACTTGCTCCAGGTAGGACTGGATTTCGGCTTTGATTTCTAAAGCACTAATAAGCATTAATTTTGTAATCATAAAGATAACGGTTTTATTGATTAATCCGTTCTCATTGCAGTGGGTGTTTGCGGCTTACTTCCATTTTTAGCTCCTCCAGCCACGTTTGCTGGTAGGCCTCCATGAAGGCGGCGCGCCGGGGGCCGACACCATGGTGCTCGACAAAGAGCTACTGCAGCGCATGAAAGACATTCAGAAGCTCGGCGATACCGACAAGGGCCACCTCTTCGCACTCATGGACGCTTTCCTACAAAAGACCAAGCTGCAGCAGGTGCTCCGATGAAAAAAGCCCCGCCGACCTGGCAAGGCTCTTTCTTCTTTGCTGCACAGGATAACTGCGCGTGGCCTCAGACCACTTGCAGCGTTGCTCTTTTGTGCGGGTGCGTTGGCTTGGTACTGCATTCTTCGTGCAGCGGGGATATAAGACATCAAGAATATTATAAACAAAAACCATCTATTTTACTTTGGTCAAGTTGGATCGAATATTGGGGGGAAGCATAACCAGAAGGTCATACTTATCGTACATGTAGCTATCCCAACTTTTTTTGGCGCTTAAAATGGCTGGCTTTTATTTTGCCATTATGAAGACTTACGCCTGTCAGTAGGTTTATTGCGTATGATTATCTTGAAAAATAGCAGCCGGATTGATAATCGGTAATACAAAATTGCTAA
>CAYNIT010000301.1:0-5157 GCA_964397205.1 uncultured Phaeodactylibacter sp.
CAGCCTTAGACGGGTAGCCGAAACTTTAAACCTTCAGGAAAGCCCCCAGACGTCTAACGCATATCCCGAGCAAAATAGGGTAGTAGTTACGAAACCAATGGACTTTTCCATCTGGCCAAACCCTGCCAAGAACGAAGCCTCCATTTCGTTCAGCCGTACCCCCAAGGCAGGCAGTGAAGTGTTGGTGAAAAATAGCCTTGGCCAAGACATCACACGGTATCAGCTAGGCACCGCTCAGCAATACAACCTAGCGCCTCAGCAATGGAATACCCAAAGTCGGTTGGTTTGGGTTGTTCTGCTTGAGCCTGGATGTAAGCCGGTCGTCAAGCGGTTGGCCGTGATTCGATGATGGACGGACCGTCGACGGCTACTATCAGCTAGCTAGGAAGAACCCGTGGTGCTACTCGTAGGAGCACTTCGGGTTTTTGTAGGAGCAACCCAATTGTCAAATCTAAATCATGCCACTACTGCCGGAATATTTTACTTTTGTCAAAGCAAAAAACACTGGCATGCCCATTGTATCCAAATCGACATACCGCACGCCCGTCGTATTCCGCAATGCCCACGCCAACACCATTTATCCGGCTCTTTTCCGAAAGGTGCCGGAGGTGCACTACGACAGGGAGCGCCTAGAGATGCCCGATGGGGATTTCCTTGACCTGGATTGGTCCTTTACCGGCAGCGACCGCCTGCTTATTGCCCTACATGGCCTGGAGGGCAGCGCTGGCCGGCCTTATATACGGGGTATGGTGCGTTATTTCAACCACCGGGGCTGGGATGCGATGGGTTTGAACTTTCGGGGTTGCAGCGGCGAGCCCAACCGGTTGCTGCGTTCTTACCACATCGGCGAGACCGGCGACCTGCGGCAGGTGATCGCCTATGCGCTGCAAGAACATGGATACCGGTACATTGGCTTAGTGGGCTACAGCCTAGGAGGCAGTGTTTTGTTGAAGTACCTGGGAGAAGCACCGCGGCAGGTCCCTAGAGAAGTAATTGGCGGGGTCTCCTTCTCGGTGCCCTGCGATATCAAGTCTGCCAACCGGGAAATCGACCGCTGGCACAACTGGCACTACCGGCAGCGCTTCCTTGAGGATTTGAACCAAAAAATGCTGGAGAAAGCCCAGCGCTTCCCGGAACTGCTGCAGCTGCCAGAAAAAATGCCGAATGACTTCCGGGGCTTCGACAGCCAATTCACAGCACCCATCCATGGGTTCGAAAACGCGGAGCACTATTGGAATAGCAACAGCGCTCTCAACTTCATAGGGCGAATTCGCAAACCGGCGCTTCTGATTAGTGCATCGGATGACTCATTTTTGAGCGAAAGCTGCTATCCCTACGAGCAGGCGGAAGGCCACGAAAAATTTTTCTTGGAAGTGCCTAAGTGGGGCGGCCATGTCGGCTTTTTCACCCGGCACCCCAAAGGGTATTACTGGACAGAAGAGCGGGCGTACGAGTTTTTGGCCAAATATGCGCTGCCGCAGCAACCTCTCATGCTAAAGCCGCGTTAAACAATGGCTGGTGCCGATACAGAATGGGGCACAGACTGTTAAAAAGTTGATGCAGGAACAAGAGCCGATCATACCACCCGAAGAAGAGCAGGCGGGGCGCCTGCAACTGGTCTTCAACCAGGTTTGGCACTGGTTTAAACGGCTACTTACCTGGGCAGCCGTTTTGCTATTGCTGTTATTGGGAGTCTTGCAGCTGCCTGCTGTCCAAAATTGGATTGCCGAAAAAGTTACCCGAAGCCTGAGCGAGAGCATGGAAACCACCGTCTCGGTTGACCGCCTGCATATCGCCTTTCTCGACCGCCTGGTGCTGGAAGGCTTCTACGTTCAGGATGTCAATCCCGAAGATACCGCTCTGTACAGCCGCCGCCTGTACGCTGACATCAGCCTCAGCCCGCTCGGTTACCTGCGCCGAGGCCTGGTTATTGAAGAAGTAGAACTCGACAGCGCTACTTTCAACCTGCGCACTCCGGAGGGTTCTCAGCAAACCAACATACAAATTTTGCTCGGCCGCTTGCTGGAACCCGATTCGTCCCAGTTGGAAGAAGACAAGCGCCCCTTTCGTTTTGATGTAGAGCAGCTAAAATTGAGCCGGGTGAGGTTTCTGAAAGAAAACCAAGTGCGAGGCCAGGTCATGGACATCTTTTTGGAGGCCGGGCAGGCTACGTTTCACGATTTCGACTTGCCCCAGCAAACGGTACATGCCGAAACCGTCATCCTGGAAAAGCCTGTTGTCAACATCCATAATTACCCGGAAAAACCCATCGTCACCGCAGAGGGAGACACCCTGGACCCCTGGGCAGAACCGCCCGCCTCGCCGGTTGCTATTCAACAGCCGCCTTTCTATGGCACCATTGGCAAGCTACGCCTCGAGGGAGGGCGCTTCTCGCTGCACAACTGGCGCAATGCCCCAGTAAAAACTAGCCCGGAGGATGAACTCGACTACCAGCACATGGAAGTCTACGACATCAACATCGGCATCGACTACTTTTCGTTTTGCTCGGACAGCCTAGACTTTGAGGGGCAGGTAAAGCAATTCGCCCTGAAGGATTCCAGCGGGTTCGTCTTGGAAAATTTAAGCGTGCAGGACGGCAGGGTCTGGAGCAAAGGGCTCGAGCTTTACGACATGAAGCTGAAAACCCCCTACAGCGAAATTGGGGATACCCTCGCTTTCCGGTACGGCACTTACGAAGATTTTAAAGATTTCCCTACGGCGGTCGATATGGAAGGGCAGCTCAATGCTTCCACCGTCACGCTGCGGGATATCATGACCTTTGCGCCGAAGTTGAAAGAAAACCAATTTTTTCAGGACAACCGCAATCGCAAGCTCTACGTAGACGGCCTCTTCAAAGGGGAGGTCAACAATCTGGATGCCCGGAATATGTACATCGCATTGGAAGACCGCAGCCTGGTGGTGGAGGGCAACCTGCGCACCACCAACTTAGTGCAGCAAAGCGGCAGGATCATCAACCTCAACCTGGATCTGCTGCGCACCAATGTGCGTACCCTCCGGCAGCTGTTCCCCGGTTTTCAGCCGCCGGAAAGCTTTGGGCGACTGGGGTGGCTGAACTTCCAGGGCAATTTCGATTTGGTCTTCTCCGATTACATCGCCTACGGAGAGCTCAATTCTGCCCTGGGCCGGGCGAGACTAGATATGCAGGTGAGCAATCTAAACGCAGGCAGAGAACAAGCCACTTACCGGGGGGATTTGTCGCTCATCGACTTCGACCTGGGGGGCTTTACGCAAAACCCCAACTTGGGCCTGGTCAACTTTACCTCACAAGTCAGAAACGGCGAGGGCCTGACTGCTGCTGCCGCCCGCGCTGACCTGGAGGCGGAAGTCAAGTCCTTTCTGTTCAAAGGCTACAAGTACGAAAATGCTAAGCTGACCGGAGAATTGAGGCGCAACCTATTCCGCGGAGATTTCGCTATTCAGGACGAAAACATCGATTTTGAATTCCACGGTACCGTAGACATGGCAGATTCCATACCGCGCTTCAACTTCGCTGCTTCGGTCAACCGGCTGGTCATGCAAGCCCTCAACCTTTCGGAGAAGGATATCCTGCTTTCCGGTAAAATTGACCTGGACCTCAAGAACAAGTCGCTTTCTACGGTAGAGGGCGATGGCCTGGTCAAGGATTTTGTACTGCGGCACAGCCGGCAAGACACTAGCGTAAAAATAGGCGTAGATTCGGTGTTTTTCACCTCTGCTTTCCAAGCCGATGGCCAAAAGCGCTTCCGCATACAATCGGACCTCCTGGAGGCGGAATTACTGGGCAATTTTGATGTCGAACAAGTACCCGCCGCTTTCATGGAGTACCTGCGCCGCAACTATCCAGAGTACTTTCAGCGGCTGGGCCTCAAGCCGCCCAAGCTTGCCATTCGCGACAACCGGTTTCAATACAGCGTAAAAATTCTGGACACCAAGGGCTTGCTCTCTGTTTTTGCTCCCAAGCTCGACCGCATAGAGGGGGCAGAGCTGGATGGCTACTTCGACAGCACCCGGGACTCCATTTATTTGTTGGGGTATTTCCCTCATTTTCAATACGGCAATGTAGCCTTGGATGAGCTGGCGCTGCAGTTGCGCATGGAAGATTCTCTGGGTTCGCTGGATTTGCTGGTGGAAGAGCCGGTGCTCAATGAGCACAACCAGCTGTCGCCTATTCAGTTGCTGGCCAATATCGAGAAGGATACCCTGGACCTGGCAATGGCCTACCAATCGGATGGGTTGAGCATGCTGGACAAGCTCAATCTCAATGCTCAGCTTTTTCTGCGGGACAGCCTCAATTACCAGCTGAAGTTCAAACGCTCCAACCTAGTTATCATGGAGGTGCCCTGGCTGATTGACGAAGACAATTCCATCACCTTCCGGAAAGGCTACGTAGATACGGATAACTTCCTGCTTACCAACCGAGACCGTGAGGTCAAACTGCAAAGCTACGAAGAAAAGGGCTTGCAGCTAGACCTTTACAATTTTGATTTCAGCTTCATAGACGATGTTTGGGATTACGACGAGCTGGATTTCAGCGGCAGTTTTGATCTGCAGGTAAAGGTGGACAATATATTCGAGATGGACGGCCTGGGGGCCAATCTGACCGCAGATACTTTCCTGGTGAATGAAGAGGACTGGGGCGCGCTGTCTTTGGAGACCAGCGCGCAGAACCTGCGAAAGCCCTACGAAGCCTATCTGTCTATTACCAAAGACACGGCACAGCTCATCGCAGAGGGGTACTACAACCCACAGGAACAGCGCGGAGCCTGGCGCGGCAAAGAGGAGCTGCAGGCGCAGTACTTTGATTTTGACCTGGACGTTACGAGCTTCCCAATGCGCATTGCGGAGTACTGGATCGGCAGCAGCGTTTCCAATACTGTGGGGCGTTTCGATACCCGTTTGGACATCTACGGGCAGCCCGGCGATCCCCATGTCGATGGCATGATTTACGTACGGGATGGGGCGACCACGGTAGACTTTCTGCAAACCCGGTACTTTTTTGAAGAGGGGGAGATTATCGCCAATGACTACCTCTTTGATGCCTCTGGCAATACGGTCCGCGACAAGTACGGCAACGAAGCCAGAATACGGGGCGGCATCACTCATGATAAACTCCAAGACCTCGGCATCGAGGCTACGCTATCCACCAGCCGTTTTTTA
>CAYNIT010000302.1:0-5117 GCA_964397205.1 uncultured Phaeodactylibacter sp.
AATGGTGAAGTCAGTCATAGCGGGTGAATACACCGCCCCGCCTGCGCAGGGGCCCATAATGGCGGAAATCTGCGGCACGACACCGGAGGACATCACGTTGCGGTAAAAAATATCCGCGTAGCCGCCTAGGGAGCGCACCCCCTCCTGAATCCGGGCTCCGCCGGAATCGTTCAGGCCGATAAGCGGCGCGCCATTCTTCATGGACATGTCCATGATTTTGCAAATCTTCTCGGCGTGCGTCTCCGAAAGAGAGCCGCCAAAAACAGTGAAATCCTGGGCAAAGACATAGACCAGGCGGCCATCCACAGTACCATAGCCGGTGACGACGCCGTCGCCGGGTATGCGCTGCTTGTCCATGCCAAAGTCTGTACAACGGTGCTTGACAAACGCGCCAATTTCCTCAAAGGAGCCTTCATCGAGCAGGAAATGAATCCGTTCCCGGGCGGTCAGCTTCCCTTTTTCGTGCTGCTTGTCGATGCGTTTCTGGCCGCCGCTCAGTTCGGCTTCAGCCAGCCTATTCTTGAGTTCTAGTAGTCGGTCTTTCATAAGGTCAGTGTTTCTTTTGTATGATAAAGCCTTTTCCTATAGAATGCGCAGCTTTGCCAAACAGAAAGTGGTCCACTGCGATGATTGCATCTGTAAATCTGGCCAACAATGGCTCCCGGGTAGTCGGGCGCAGGGCCAGCTTCTTCTCTTTGGCTTCGGAGAGGTTGGTCGAATTGGCTTTCAAAAGCCGTTGCAACATCCCCGTCCAGTACATTTCCAGCAACGCGACAATGTAGCCGCTGAGGTTGCGTTCCCGAAGCACGGAAAACCGGTGCCGCTCGGACCAATCCCTGAATTCCACCTTGGAAATTAAGTATTCGTGGCCAAAAGCGTAAGCACCCTGCGGGATTTTATACTTGCCCAACCAGCTCAGCAAGCGGTTGATGGGATCGTAAGTAATGGGGTACTCCTGGCAGGGAAAAGTGATAAGGGCAATGCCATCGGGCTTCAGCACCCGCTGCACCTCCTCGATCATCCGTTCCGGCTGCCCGACGTGCTCAATGACATCCACCGAGACGATGAGGTCAAAGGTATTGTCGGCAAAACTCAAGTCCAGAGCGTTTTCCACCCGGTACTCCAAGTTGGGAACGTTTTGGTTCAAGGCTTTAGCGTAAGCGATATCCCCCTCATTGATATCGCAGGCCGTCAATTTGCCACAGTAGCGAGCAAGCATCTGATCGTAATCGCCCTCGCCGGTCCCCAAATTAAGGGCCAGGCTAAACTGCCGCTCCTGCGACAGCTGCCGGAGGCTATTGCGAATAAACAGGTATCGGTTGCGATAGCTTGGAAACAGGAGTTTATAGTTCATAAATCGTTTTGTCTTTGAAACCAGTGGCCAGCCTACAGCCGGTTCGCCATTTGCTGGTACTGCGCGGCTGCCTTCTCGTCGCCGAGTGTCCTGAGAATTCGGGCCGCCATCTCATAACCTGCCTTGAAGCGCGGATTGTCCTCTACCGCCTGCTTCGCCTGTTCAAACGCCTCGCGGTATTGCTTTTGGTTTTCGTAGATCAGCCCCAGGTAGTAGTGGGCCACATAGTAATCGCTGTTGACACGCAGCAGCCGCTTGAAAGCGTCCGAAGCGCGTTGCGCCCGCCCGGTGTTGAGGTAGGCCAGCCCTTCGTAAAACAAGCCGCCTTCTACCTCCGGCGCTACCTCCTGCGCCTGCTCCGCCGCCTCCACAGCTTTTTGGAATTGCTTGAGGTTGAGGTAGGCATTGGCTAGGTTGATCCAGGCCAGTTCGTTGTCCGGGTGCAGCGCCGTCTCCTGGGATAGCGCTTCAGCGGCGGCTGCCCAGTCCCGCGACTTGATGGCTTTCATGCCCCGGTGGGCCAAGTTCTGCTCGTTCTTCTCAATGGCGACCAGGGGTACGCCATTGGCCTCGATGCGCTCTACGGTGCGGCTGTTGGGCCAGTTGCCCGACCGCAGATGGGCGCCCCGTATAAAACGGGAAGGAAAGATGCCGTAGTCCCAGGGCTCATCGTAGCGGCTGTTGAAGCGCACATAGTTCACCTCCACCTTATCGCGGTAGGCCTCTTTCAATTGGTAGCGGGTATTGTAGTAAAAAGAAGTGCCGATCTGCAGCTTCTCCTCCATGTCATCGTGCAGAATACCTTCTTCTTCCATCCAGGAGAGGGCTTGCTTCACGCTGATGCCCCAGTAGTCGGTTTCGTAGTAGCCATAGGCGCCCTGCAGGCCGCCCGCCAGCGGATTGAAATAAACGTATGGGTAAAAGGGATTGCGCAGAATGAACAGCAAAGCAGGCAGCGCCAGCGCCCCCAGCAGCCCGAGGGCAACGTAGCGGTTGCGCGACTGCCTTTGCTCTAGCGCAGCAATCAAGTGTTCCCAAGCTAGCGCCGATAGCACCAGGAGCGGGAAACCCGCGAACAACAAGTGCCGCCATCCATCGTACAAGTTGCTGTCCTTCAAAATGACGTAGGCAATCGGAAAAACACCAGCAAACAGCAATACCCCCACGCCCATGCCAGCGAAGTCCTTGAACAGGCCCCTGACTTGTACCAGCGCCAGCGCCAGCCCCAACAAAACAGGCAGCGAGAGCGTCATGCCCATCCAAAGCAGCGGATAATACCCCGGCGCTTCGTCCGATAGTATGTTATCGCCCTGGAACAGCAGACGGATCTGAATAGAAAACTCGGAGAAAATGTTGAAAGCTTCCTGCGTGTGCTCCAGGGGGGACTGCAAGCCGTAGGGCCAAAAAAGCAAGGCCAGCAAAAAGCTGCCGAGGCTCGTACCAATGAGTAGGGCCGCGTAGCGCAGCACCAGTTTGAACGGCTCCTTAGGCAGCAGCACCTTTACCAGAAAGTCAACGCCCATGAACAAGCCAGCGTAGAAGAAAATCAGGACACCGCCCACCCGGGTGCCAATCGCCAGGGTCGCTCCCAGTACAAATCCAAGCAAATTGCGCCAGTGGTAGCCGGGCAAATCCCGCAGGATGCGGAACAGATAATACAAGGAAACCATATAGCCGGCCGCAAAGGGGATATCCTTTGAATTCATCAGAGCGTGCCCCAGCACCCGGGGGCAAAGGGCAAAAACAGCCATGGCAATCAGCGCCCCCCGCCAGCCGGCCAGCTCCCGCACAAATAGCGCTCCGAACAAAAAGCCCAGGAACCCGAACAGGGCAATGAAAATATGCCGCACCTGATGGTAAGCCGGGTCCAGAGGCTCGTTGCCCAGCGCCCGGTTGACCAGGCCAGTGGTCAGGTCAAACAGGCCGCCGTAGTAGCGCACGAATTTCTGATACCCTTCCTCTTCGTTGTACAACACTTTATCATCAGCACCAAAGGAAAGGTAGTAATCGGTCAGGTGCTCAGAGTAAAGGTTTTGGAATTTATCGTCTCCATTGATGCCATTCTGGGTGGAGAGCAGCAACATCGACAGCAGCACGATGGCGCTCAAGCCCCAAAACCACTGCCGTAGCCTGGCTTGGTTGCCCTCCTGCAGATTGGGGCGCGGCCCGTACAGCGCTTTTCCCCAAGCCATCTTTTTCTTTGGCTTTTGATCTACGCGCCGCTTTTTGCGGGTGGTCTTTTTTTTCTTTTGGCTCATATGGGAAGCGTTGTTTAGCGGTCCTGCTGTTTGGTGCCGATACAGAAGGTACTCACCCCGAAAGGATACTGTACCCAGTCCATCAGGCGGTTTTCGGTGTTCAGCAAGCCAAATAGCAATTTATTTACCGCCGGATTGGGAGCATTCAAGTCCTCCCGGGGCATCTTTTCTCCAGCGATTTTTGCCTTCAGGTTTTTAGCGGTTCGGAAAAGAAGGATGGGCAAGAAGAGGGTAAAGTTCCAGTACCCCTTGCTCAGGAGCCGGAACCGATGCGCCTTCATCTTACGCTCTAGCTCCGGCAGCGTGTAGCGGCGGAAATGGTGGTTGACCACATCATGCGGGCTCCAGAGCGACATAAAAGCCGGTACGAAAACGATGAGCCGCCCGCCCGGCTTCAGCAGTTCGTACCAGCGCCGCAGCGCAGCGGCATCATCCTCGATATGCTCCAGGCAATCAGAAGCAACGATGCAGTCAAAGCTGTTGGGCTCAAAGCCTTCCACTTTTGCCCCATCCCCCAGGTAGGTATTGTTCAAGCCTTTCTCATGGCAGCGCTCGATGGCCTCCTTGCTGATGTCCACCCCGTATACATCCTCAGGAGCAGCTCCCGCCTCGATCAACTTTTCCAGGAGCACCCCGGTAGAGCAGCCAACATCAAGGTAAGTCTTGCCAGGCGCCACCTCTGCCATCTCGATGACTTTTCGGCGGCGCGAAGCGAACCACCAGTGGTAATTTTCAAGAGAGTGATACTTTTTTTCGTACGTTTTATCCATTAAGACTTGGTTTGTGCTGACCCAGGCTGCGGCCTCTGCTTATTTTAAGCCGCCAAGATAAAAATTATACGGGAAAAGTAGCTTGCCAGAACTTTGGTTAAGGGCTCCAAACCACACAGCCGCAGGACTTTTTGCAATTTGCAATACGGATAATCGATTAAAAGCCTACTTTTGCAGCACTTACAAAAAAGCTCCTGAAAAATGGCCAAAGCAACCAACGAGCACCTTTCTCAGCGCATCCTGCAGATGGAGGAGTCCGCTACCATCAAAATGGCGCAGATGGCACGTGACCTCGCCGCAAAAGGGCATGATGTCATAAGCCTCAGCCTGGGGGAACCAGATTTCGACACCCCAGAACACATTAAGACAGCGGCCAAACAAGCCCTCGAGCAGGGCTACACCAAGTATACGCCTGTACCAGGGCTGCCGGAACTCCGCAGAGCCATCCAAACCAAATTCCAACGGGACAACGGGCTGGAATTCAGCCTCGATCAGATCGTCGTGTCCAACGGCGCCAAACAATCCATCGCTAATATTTGCATGGCCCTGCTCAACGAAGGCGATGAAGTCGTTATCCTTACGCCTTACTGGGTTTCCTACTCGGCAATCGTGCGGCTGGCTGGAGGCGTGCCGGTGGAGGTCAGCGCCGGTATAGAGCAGGACTACAAGGTCGGCCCCAAGCAGCTGAGGGCAGCCATTACCCCCCGCACCCGGCTACTGCTGTTTTCCTCCCCC
>CAYNIT010000303.1:0-5031 GCA_964397205.1 uncultured Phaeodactylibacter sp.
TCAATGGTGCTTAAAAAGTCACAGCCGTTTACCCCTTGGCCGGCCAATTCAAAAGTGCCCGGCGAGGCGGTGATGACCGTATCTGTTGTATTGTTGCCCCCGTCTGGCAAATTCCAAGTCAAGTTGGCTAGTGGAAGGCTGCTGGTGTAGGTAATACGCGCCGAATCACAGTTGATCAAGTTGTACTCCAAGTTGACCACAGGGGTTTCAGTGTCTTCCGTTACGATCACCATATCTGTAGCGGTACAGCCAGGATTGTTGGTGTTGGTTACATTCAAGATATACTGACCGGGAACACTAGTTACTATACTAAGGTCGGTATACACCTCTCCAAACGGGCCTATCCATTCGTAAGTGTACTCCGGTCCAAGAGAGCTTCCATTGCCATCCAATACGACGGTGGGCGATGAACAGGTGATGGTTTGGTCAGGCCCAGCTTCAGCCACGACTTCGTTATCTGAGGAAGCCTCCAGCAAATATTGACTGATGACTGAACAGCCATTGATATCAGTGACGGTGACCGTATAAGTGCCCGCGGTCAGGCCACCGATGTTTGTGCCGTTTTGGCCGTTGCTCCAAGTATTAAAGTAAGGAGGAGTGCCGCCGGTGACTTGTAGGGAAAGCTCACCGTCCATGGAGTTAGGGCAAGTGGGGGCTTGATCCTCTATAACGATAACGTCTAAGGGCGGTGGCTCGGAAATCTCAGCCGTGATACTGGCTTGGCAACCATTGGCATCGGTGACGGTGACGGTATAAATGCCAGCCGGCAAATTGCAAATCAGGTTGCCTACCTGCCCATCGCTCCACTGATAATCGTAGGGCGAGTTCCCACCGCCTACCTGTACAATAATGCACCCATCTGCCCCCCCAAAGCAAGTATTGTCATCGATGACAACGTCAACGGTCAGTTCGTTATCGGCCACCGATATGCTATCGGTCAATGCGCAGCCATTACCATTTTGCACGGTGACATAATAGAGGCCGGTGGAGTCGACCGTGATGGTATTGCTGGTAGCGCCTGTGCTCCATAGGTAGGAAGGGGTACCCGTGGTATTTGTTACTACCGGGGCAAGCTGAGCAGTGCCTGCGCATAAGGAAGCAGTGTTGATCGGGAAGAACACCTCAAAGCTATCCGCAAAAATCGTAAAAGCGGTCGTATCCGAGCACCCCAGGCTATCGATCACAATCAAATTAGAGGGGAAAACGAAATCCCCCAGCGGGCTGATCTGGGCGGTCTGCCCCGCGACGGTGCCGTTCCAGGCGTAGGTGTAGGGGGGCGTGCCGCCGTTGACGGTGGCGCTGACGGTGGCGAGGCCAGAGGGGTCGCAGAGGGTGATGTCGTCTATGGGGGCGGCTATTGGCGAGCTGGCTGGTAGCAATAATGCGGAATCTGCCCCCATACAGCCCCCTGAGCTAACCGTTACTGCGTAGGTGGTGGGGGAGCTTATGTCAACTTGTATGTTCGGGGTCTGTTCGCCAGTATTCCACGCGTAGGTAGGGGCTACAAATCCATCATTCAACTCTGGGCTGATCGTCAACCCGTTTTCACAGACGTAAATGCTGTCGCCCAGGCTGAGATCGAGCGTGTCCGTTTTTAGCAGCTGTGTACTGGCTTCGTAGCCACAGGCAGCAGGGCTATCATTAGAAATGGTGACGCTGTACATTCCTTCTGTGCTGACAGCAGGTGTTGGGAGCATGTCCGAAGAAAACCCATCGGGACCGCCCCAAGTATAAAGCAAATTGCCAAGATCACTTCTTACAGTGAAGCAAATCTGAAAAAGCGTATCCCCTTCTGATAAGGTAGCCGGATTCATACCCGATGTATCAGCCCAATTAACGGTAAGTACTCCGCCTGAGTTTGGCCCTACACTTGGTAGTATAAAATGATCGCTCAGAGAGAATCCTTCTAAGTTAGTATTAGGGCTGGCGATAGAGTCTAAGGACAAAAATCGGCTGTTGAATTGGACCCCGAAACTGAAGCTATCTATACCCTCAAAGTTCTTGGCGGTTACAGGCATACAGACTTGCTCGCCAGCTAAAGCAACTGCTGACTCGATTGTCAGTTGAAGGGCGTTGGGCTGTGTGGGGGCGTCGCTGCTCTGTGGGCGGCTGCTAACAAAGCCTCCTAAGCCTTCAAACAGCAGATCTTGTACGCCATCTGAAAAAGTGGTGGTACTTCCTGGCGGGTCAACGAAAGTAAGTCGCCTCGGGTCTGTATATCTTTGGCCAAGCTGGGTGTTGGCATCGCAAAATAGGGTTGTATCTGGGAGTATGTCGGCGGATAGCATAGGCTTCAGCTGATAAATGCCTAGTATATGGCAATCATTGGCATCAGTGATGGTATAGCAGTAGATACCGGGGGAAAGGTTTTCTATAGTGTTGGTATCCTCGCCGGTATCCCATGCGTAGGTGTAAGGAGGTGTGCCACCCTCCAAAGCTATGGTGAGCGCACCATTGGTAGAGTTGGGGCAAGAGGGTAAGATGGGCCTTATGTGAGACTCGAAGTCTTCACACTGGGCGTACGTAAGATATGGGGCGTTGATCATTGTCCCGAGAACCAGCAAAAAAGCAGCAATACGCATCATGAGTTATGGATTTAACTGGGCGTTCACCCTCATGGGATAATCTTGTACGCTACAAAAATTGGGGAAATAATCGGGGAGGACAAACACATTTTTTGTAGTTTGTAGAATAAAAAAAGGTGAGGTAGAGCTAGGAAACGCTTTAAATACATAAAAAAGGGGTTATTTGTAGAATAAAATGATTAAGATTGGTTTTCAAGTGGTCAAGTTTTCAAGTGGCCAAGTGTCAATTGTGCGAGGGGACAGGCTTGACAAGTTTCCCAAGCGATACAGAGGTCCTTGTCAAGTCTCAGCGCTTATCAACTTTAAGCAAAAAGTAAACGCATGCCCGCAAACGCAAACCACAAACCACCCTACCTCTACGAGCTCGTCGCCACACTGACGGCAAGCGAGCGGCGGGCAGCCGCCGATTGGCTAGCCTCCCCCTACCATCAGCAGCGGGCGGATTGCCGGTTGTTGTTTGCTTATTTGGCGGAAGCTCTCGACAAGGGGGAGCAGCCTAGCCGGGCGGATTGCTGGGCAGCGGTATTCCCGGGGCAAGCTTACGACGACCAGAAAATGCGGCTGGTCATGAGTTACCTCAACCGTAGCCTGGAAGCTTTTTTGCAGCAGCGGGAATTGGAAGCCCAACCGGAGCAATACAAGCATTTGCTATTGGCGGCTTACCGCAAGCGGGGGCTGGACCGGCATTTTGCGAAAGCGCAGAAGAAACTAAAAAAGCTACGGGCCGGGTCGGCACTGCAATCCCCCGAAGCTTTCCTGCAAAGCTTTTGGGTGGAGCGGGAAATTTACCGGCAGCAGTCGAAGGCGGGGCGCACCCAAGCTCTGAACCTGCAGGAGCAGCAAGACCAATTGGCCTTGGCTTTTCTGGGGCATCAACTGCGCCTGGGCTGCTACCTGCTGGCGCACCAATCGGTATACAAAGCGAGCTACGAAATCCCGATGGAGGACGCCTGGCTGGCTTTGGCCCATCAGGCCCCTTACTGCGATCAGCCGGGTGTGGCTGTATATTTGTATTGTTACCTCATGCTGAAAGAGCCGGAGGAAGACCGCCACTTCACCGCTTTTCGGGAGCAGCTGTTTGCGGCCACGCCCCATTTCCCAAAGCGGGAACTGCGAGATTTATATCTGCTGGCGATCAATTTTTGCATCCGGCGCATCAATCAAACGGCAGAGCAGTACCTGCAGGAAGCACTGGAGTTGTACAAAAAGGGGCTGGAAACCGAATTGTTGCTGGAGGAGGGCAAGATCTCGCGTTTCACTTTCAATAATATCGTGGGCATCGCCCTCCGTCTGCGGGCATTAGACTGGGCAGAAGCATTCTTACAGCAGTACCGCCCCTACCTCAAGCTCGAGCAGCGGGAAGCTGCCTTCAGCCTCAACGCAGCGCGCCTGGCTTTCGTGAGGGGGCGCTTCCGCGAAACCCTGGGGCATCTGCAATCGGCCGACTACCGCGATTTCATAAACAATATGGTGGCCAAGACCCTGCAGCTCAAAGTTTACTACGAGCTAGGCGAATACGATTTGCTGGAAACCCACCTGCGCAATATGCGCACCTTCCTGCGGCGCAAGCGCAAAATGAGCTACCACCAGCAGAATTACCGCAATATTGTGCAGATGACGCAACGTTTGATTGCCCTACCCCCCATGGACAAAGCGGCACAGAAGCGCTTGCGTGCTGATTTGCTGGCTACGGAACCCCTGACTGAGCGGCATTGGCTGCTGGAAAAACTGGAAGCGGTATTGAGCTGAGTTGTCAAATTACGCCTCAAATTCGTATATTCAGCCTATAGCACTTTTTATAATCCAACACCGCCTCGGGCGGTGTCCAAAAACCCGATACAATGAAAAAGATCAATATTACACTGCTGCTCTGCCTATCCGCTATGGTGGCGCTTCAAGCCCAAAAAGCCTTTCAGGGGTCCGTGACGTATACCTACGAAGTGGAAGGGGAAGATGCTGAACAGGTAAGTGGCTTTATACCGGATGGCATGGTGGTCATGTACAGCGACAACAAAGTGGCAACGGAGATTAAAGGCGGCACAATGGCTGATATGATGATGAGCCGTGTTTTCATAAATGATGACAAAGCTTATTTTGTCAAAGACAGCGACCAAACCGTTTATTTTATCGACTATGAGGATGTGGAAGCCCTCAGAGGGCAAGCTGCCGATAAACAGCCCGAAGCCGAGAAAGTAAAGGGGGAAACTAAAAATATCCTGGGGTACACTTGCCAAAAGTATCTGTTTACTATGGGGCAGGAAGACCGGGAGTTAAAGCTGGTTATCTGGGCGACAGATGCTTTCAAGGCACCTGATATGCAGCTTCCGTCCCATCATCAAGAAGATATAGGCAGCACTATGCTCAATATGGGTGGTAGGAATGGTATGCCCCTCCAAGTGGATGTCAATTTTCCTGCCAAGTCCGCTACCCTTACACTCAAGGCTAC
>CAYNIT010000304.1:0-5004 GCA_964397205.1 uncultured Phaeodactylibacter sp.
AAAGGGCAGAGCCCAGGAAGTTGAGCCTCTGGATGGCTTGGTAGATATCGGTAGAGCTCCAGTTAGGGGGCGCCTGGGCGTGGGAAGTAAGGGCGGATAACAAAACCAACAGTAGAATGCTGAGCCCCATATTGCGGTATGCCATGTTGTACTTGCGTTTTTGGCTGACAAAATAGATTGCTGGTAATACGGCGGTTATTGGGAAGTGGAGAAGGAATCGTAGGCATCTTGAGCATCTACAACTACCATTTCGGCTTCCATAGCCGCTCGGGTCCACTCCTTAGCTCTGGCTTGCCCTGTCTCGATCATAGCCTGTAAGTCTTCAATCGTGCTTTGGGTATTAGAGGGCAGCTCCCCTTCTTTCACGCCTTCTTTAAGCAGGTTCAGGCGGTCGGCACCTTCCTGCCAGCGGTTGACAAATTCGAATGCCTCCTGAGACAGCTCGGCCAGCGTCTCGCTTTGAGTTCGCAGGTTTTGCTCCAGCGTGTTGAACTGTTCTCTGGCCTGGGAGGAAAGGTTTTTGGCCTCCGCCAGCTGCTGTGCCATTTCGTTGGCGGCCTCCTGAGCTTCCGCGACTCGATTGACGGCTTCGGTGACCTCCAAGGTAGCCTGGTCCCATTTTTTGGATAGCTCCTGAATGGCTTCTTTCTGCTGGTCTTGGACGCCACCACAGGCAGCGAGGCCAAACAGCAGGGCGCAAAGGTAAAAATGGTATCGCATAAGCTTGGTTTGTGGCCCACTGGGGGCGGGTTCGAAATGTGTGACCAAAGATAAACAAACTGCTTGCTTAGTCGAAGAATGGGAAAACGATTTGGAAACTGCGGCAAATTGTGTGGACTTACTTAATTTAGCCATCACACATCAACCGGCTACAAGCAATATGCCAACTTCTAAGCGTTACGTTTGCATACACGGGCATTTCTACCAGCCGCCCCGGGAGAACCCATGGCTGGAAACGGTAGAACTGCAGGACTCTGCGGCCCCTTTCCACGATTGGAACGAGCGTATCAACTTTGAGTGCTACGCTCCGAATGCAGCGGCTCGTATTCTCAATGCGGAACAGCGTATTGTCGATATTGTCAACAACTATACCCGCATCAGTTTCAACTTCGGCCCTACGCTGCTTTCCTGGCTGGAAAAGGCAGATCCCGAAACCTACGGCCGGATTCTGGAAGCCGACCGTCAGAGCCTAAAGCGCTTTGGCGGCCACGGCTCTGCCCTGGCGCAGGTGCACAGCCATCTGGTTCTGCCGCTCAGCAATGATCGGGATAAGGAAACGCAGGTAGCCTGGGGGATCCAGGATTTTCAGCACCGCTTTGGCCGGTATCCGGAAGGGATGTGGCTGGCGGAAACGGCTGCGGATACGGCTACTTTAGAAGTGCTGGCGGCACAGGGCATTCGGTTTACCCTGCTGGCTCCCCGGCAGGCCAAAGCTTTTCGGAAAATTGGGGATGAAGACTGGCAGCAGTTGGAGCATGCGGCGGTGGACACCCGCCGGCCGTACCTTTGCCGCTTGCCTTCGGGCCGAGAGATTGCCCTGTTTTTTTACCACGGCGGCATCGCCCAAGGGGTTGCTTTTGAGGGGCTGCTCAATAACGGTAGCGCCTTTGCCGAGCGTTTTGCGCAAGCCTTTGACGAGCGGGAGGAGCCGCAGCTGGTGCATATCGCAACTGATGGAGAAAGCTACGGGCACCATCACCGCCACGGCGAGATGGCGCTGGCTGCCTGCCTGAATCATCTGGAAGAGACCGGATGGGCTACAGTAACGAACTACGGGCAGTACCTGGAGCTTTTTCCGCCAGCTTACGAAGTGCAAATACACGAGAACAGCTCCTGGAGCTGCGTGCACGGCGTGGAGCGCTGGCGTTCAGATTGTGGTTGCCATACCGGTGGGAAGCCAGGCTGGACGCAGGCCTGGCGCGCTCCGCTGCGGGAGGCGCTGGACTGGTTGCGGGATGAGCTGATACCGCTGTACGAGCAAGAAGCAAGCCCATTCTTAAAGGACATCTGGCTGGCCAGAGATGACTACATACGGGTACTTCTGGATCGCACGGAGGAGTCCATTGATGCTTTTCTGGAGAAGCACGCCCGTCGGCAATTGGAACAAGAAGAGCAAACAAAACTGCTGCGGCTCATGGAAATGCAGCGGCACGCTATGCTGATGTACACCAGTTGCGGGTGGTTCTTTGATGAGGTTTCCGGTATTGAGACCAACCAAATTTTGCAGTATGCCAATCGAGCGATCCATTATGCACAGCAAGTCAACGGTAAGAATTTGCACGACTCCTTCATCGAGCGGCTGGCTAAGGCGCCCAGCAATGTCTTTGAAAATGCAGCCGAAAGCTATCGAAAATTCGTGGTACCCGCCCGGGTCGACTTGGTGCGGGTGGGCATGCACTACGCAGCTTCCTCTATCTTCGAGGAATACCCGGAGCGGCTGGATTTCTTCAATTACCTTGCTTTTAGCGAAAATTTTTACCGCTTGTCGGCTGGCAAGCAAAGGTTGGCAATCGGGCGCACGGTGGTGCAATCCAAAGCCACGCGTTCAAAGAAGCATTTCAGTTTTGCTGTTTTGTACTTAGGCCAGCAAAATATCATAGGCAACATATCGCTGAACGTCAACCAAGAGCGCTTCGATGAGGCTGTTCAGGGCCTTAGGGAGGCTTTTCGCTCTACCAACCTAGGGGAGGTGATCGGCCTGATGCAGGAATACTTCGGGCACGAGCGGTTTACCATTTGGCAATTGTTCCAGGACGAGAAGCGGAAGATCCTGCAGCAGATTACAGAGAGCAGTCAAGAGCAAGTAGAAAAAGCCCTGCGCGATATATACGAAGACAATTATCAGCTGATGACGGGAATGGCGATGAGCGATATACCGGTACCGGATTACTACCGCGGAGCAGTACAGTTTGTGCTTAACCGGGACTTGCTTCGTGTGTTTGAAAACGGCAGCCTCAACCGCCGGGAGCTGCGCCGCCTGTACGCGGAATTCCGCCGCTGGGAGGTCAACTTGTCCAACGAACAAGCCCTTGAGCTGGTGGTGGAGGAGCGGGTGTTCCGCGAGCTGCAGCGTATGGCGGCTGAGCATGTAGACCCGGAGGAGATCAAAACCCTGATCGATGTGCTGTCTACGATGGAGCAGCTGGACATCACCCTGGACTTCTGGCAAAGCCAAAACCTATATTACTCTATGCTGCAGGATTACCGTCAGGGCTGCTGGCCAGAAGAGCCCGAAGAATGGCGGCAGCAGTTTTTGCGCATGGGCGAACTGCTCCGCGTAGAAGTAGGGCAGGAGTAGGCGGTTTTGAGGACAAACGGCTATCTTTGCTGCCGCAAACAAAACCATATGCCCGACTCATTCGATGCTCGCCCTTTGACCTGGCTGGCGGCTGTTCTGATGCTGTTAAGCTTGTTCCTGAATATCGGGCTGCAGCCCGTTTACCTGGAGGAGCCCCGCCGTGCCATCATTGCTATGGAAATGGCGGAGCGCGGCAATTTCTGGGTGCCCCGGCAACTGGGGGAGTACTACTACCGCAAGCCACCGGTTTTCAACTGGTTGGTTTATGGCAGTGCGCAGCTGTTCGGGGATTACACGCGCTGGGCGCTACGGCTGCCGACGGTGCTTTCGGTAATACTGTCCGGCATATTGCTGTTTGCCGTTGGCAAGCGGCATGTAAACGCTGCTTTCGGAAGGCTCTGGCCGCTGCTTTACATTGGCTGCGGAGCCATCTACTACTACTTCTCGATGCTGGGGGAGATTGATCTGTTCTACAGTTTGGTTTGCCTGGGCAGTTTCCTGTCCTTTTTTCATTACTACCAGCGGGGGAGTTACTACCTGATGTTCGGGCTCAGCTACAGTTTAGCAGCTATTGGTTTGCTTACCAAAGGTTTGCCCTCCATTCCTTTTCTGGGGCTTAGTGTGCTGGCCTGGCTGCTTTACGAGCGCCGCTGGCGGTTGCTGTTCAGCCTGCCTCATCTGGCGGGCATACTTTGTTTCGGCTTGCTTGCCGGCGGATATCTTTTGATTTACCATCAGTACAATAGCCTGGATAATTACCTGGCGGAGCTCTTCTCCGAATCGGTAGGGCGTACTGCGGCGGGCAACAGCCTGGGGCGTACGCTTTCCCACCTGGCTACTTTCCCTTTGGATACGATTAAGGACACGCTGCCGAGCAGTTTGCTGTTGCTCTTTGCCTGGCGGCGGGATTTGCCGGCCCTGGTGCGGCGCAATAAGCTGGTTGCCTTTTCGGCAGTGGTGTTTTTGGCTAATTTTACGCTGTACTGGCTCTCTCCTGGGGCGAAGCAGCGCTACATCTACATGCTGTATCCGTTGTTGCTGGCAGTAGCCTTGTATGCCTGGCAGGACCGGGCAGCTCTGGCCGCCTGGCGGGAGCGTGTGTTTCAGGTTTTGGTGCAGGTGCTGCTGGGCGGGCTAGCGCTGGGGAGCTTGGCTTTGAATTTTATCCCAGCATTTGACTTTCTGCCGGGCCGCTGGGCGATTGCCGGGGGGGGCTTTCTGGTTTTTAGCGTATTGTTTGCCCTGCAGTACCGCCGGCCGGCTCTGAGCTTGCAGTGGTTGTTGTTGGGCTTGGTGGCTGGCAGAGTCGTATTTGCCCTGACCATACTGCCGCAGCGGGCGCACGACAGCGCCGGGCAGTTCAATACAGATCTGGCGGAGCAGATTCATGAGATAGTAGGGGAGGAGCCGCTGTATATGGAAACGGGCGGGCGCATTTCTTACACTGTAGTTTACAAACTCAACCGGCTGCGGGGCAGGCCGCTGCAGTTTAGTGATGCATTTAAACCAGGGGCTTATATGATAGCGCGTGCAGACTGCTACCCGCAGTACGAAGCCATGCTCCGCATACCTTTTCAGGATGGTGATTTTGAGCTTATCCGGGTGGTTGAAGATTGATTCGGGCTTTCAAGAAGTACAATGGAGGGCGGTCGGCTGAAAGAGTACCAAATGATCCTTACCTTTGGTGTTCAGAATAAACACAGGCA
>CAYNIT010000305.1:0-5000 GCA_964397205.1 uncultured Phaeodactylibacter sp.
CGCTGTTTTCCCCAGGCGGGAAAATCGGCTCTACACCGGAGCGGGGGCCCTTTTGGGGAATGGCAGCCGATTAGAGTTTGGGCTGGAGGCCCGCCTCAGCCGGTCTGCCCCGGAAAGACACCAAAGCCAACGCTGGGTGCTGCGCACCAACTATTCTATGTAAGCGTTCTTCGAGTTTTACCCTAAATTCATCGCAATTTAGTGGCATCTCCCCGGAATTATGCTTATTTTATTGATCTAATCATTATGCCACCTGCAGCGGCGTATCCCGCTGCTCAAATAATAAGGACTATGGGTTATTCTCCAATTATCATTCTCATTGTGTTCGTCGGGCTGATTATCGTCTTCACGGGCATATTTACGGTCCGGCAGCAATCCGCTGCGCTGGTAGAACGGCTCGGCCGTTTTTACAGCATACGCCGCTCCGGCCTCCAATTTAAAATCCCCATCATTGACCGCATCGCCGGCCGGGTAAGCCTGAAGGTACAACAGCTGGATGTGAACGTGGAAACCAAGACGCGCGACAACGTGTTCGTCAAGCTTCGGGTGTCTGTGCAGTACTTTATCTTGCCTGACAAGATCTACGATGCCTTTTACCGCCTGGAAAATTCCCACGAACAAATTACCGCCTACGTTTTTGACACGGTCCGCGCAGAAGTCCCCAAGATGAAACTCGACGATGTATTCGAGCGCAAGGATGACATTGCCCTCGCCATCCGCCGGGAGCTCGAAGAATCAATGAACGAGTATGGCTACGGTATTGTCAAAGCGCTGGTGACCGATATCGACCCCGACATGGAGGTTAAGAACGCTATGAACCGGATCAATGCCGCTGAAAGAATAAAGCTGGCAGCCGAATACGAGGGAGAAGCGGAGCGCATCCGCATCGTAGCCAAAGCCCGCGCCGAGGCAGAAAGCAAGCGCCTGCAGGGCCAGGGCATCGCTGATCAGCGCCGGGAAATCGCCCGGGGCCTGGAGGAATCCGTAGAGGTGCTGAACAAAGTGGGCATCAACTCCCAGGAAGCTTCTGCCCTGATCGTAGTCACGCAACACTACGATACCTTGCAAGCTATGGGCGAGAACTCCAACAGCAACCTGATCATGCTGCCCAACGCGCCTAGCGCTGGTGCCGACATGCTTTCTCAGATGACGGCTTCCTTTGCCACCGCTCAGCAGATGGGCGAGGACATGAAGCGCAAAAACCTGGAGAACAGCCAACAAAGCAATGGCAGCGAAAACAGCTGATGCTCTTTAGCTTGGCGAAGGCAGAATAATTCGAAGCTTTCGCCAAGCTTTCCTACCCTACATCCGGCGTACCAAACGTACTGCCAAAAATAGACAAACCAACATCAGGAAGCCACTGCCTAGGTAGGGAAACTCGTAGTACATGCCGTACAGCCAGCCCCCCAAGAAAGGGCCAACTACGCGCCCCAGGGAGGCGACAGATTGGCCAAGCCCTAGTATACGCCCTTGCTCTTGCTCACTCGAATGCTTAGAAAGCAGCGAAGCAATCGTGGGAGTCAGCGCCCCGTTGCCGAGCGCAATCACCACTATGGCGAGCAGCTCGAGCGGAACGAAATACTTCACTGGCACAAAGGGCAATGAAGTCAGGCCAAAAAACATGAGGACGTATCCGGCAATCAACAGCCGCCGGTCGCCGAAAGTGCGCGAAGCCCAGCCCACCAGCCCGCCTTGAACGATAGCCGTCACAACCCCCAGAAACGCAAAGGTGTAGCCGATCTGCTCTTCGTTGAGGTGGTAATGCTCCTCCCACAGCAGGGTTACCGAAACGGTCATCAGGGAAAAAGCGGTGATGAATATAAAATTGATGACCAACAACTCCCCCACCACTGCCTTGCCCAGGCCATAACGATAATCAGACACCGGGTTCTCAAACAGCGGCCCTTTTTTGGGCTTTGGATGCTTCAGGCTTTCGCCTAAAAGGAAATAAGCTACCAGCAGATTGAAAGCGGATAAGCCCGCCGCTGTGTATCCCACCGCTTCCACTCCGTAATTGGTCTTTAGAAATCCCCCCAGGGACGGCCCGAAGATAAACCCCAGCCCGAAGGCGGCGCCGATGATGCCAAATGCTTTCGCCCGCTTATCCGCAGGAGTAATGTCGCTGATGTAAGCCTGGGCGGTTGAGATGTTCGCCGAGCCGATTCCTGCTAAAATCCGGGCGGCAAAAAGCAGGAAAAGCGTATCCGCCTGCGCAAATAGCACATACCCCAAGCCAGTAATACCGATACTGACCAGTAATATAGGTTTCCGGCCGTAGCGGTCGCTCAGGTTTCCCCAAAAAGGGGCCATCAAAAACTGCATAAAGGAAAAGCTTGCTGCCACCAAACCGATCTCCGCACCGGATGCCCCCAGCTCATTGGCGTAAATCGGCAAAATAGGAATGATAATCCCAAAACCAATCAGGTCGATAAAAATGGTAAGGAATAAAACAGCCAGCGGTGATTGCTTCATGTAAGCAGTTTTCGGAGCCCGTGCGGTCCCTGCGCCAGTAGTCGAGCCAAAACTGGCGCTGGGCTGGGGAAGCAACTAAAACAATCCTTTACTTCGCCCCTTCCACGCTACTATACTCCCGGTTTCAAACACCCCCTTAACAGCCAGCGGCCGCAGCGGTTCAAATAGCCGTTTATCGTACTAAATGCACCTCTCCCACAGCGTTTACCGTACTGCCGTCCAGCGCCCGCAAAGCCGCCTGGAAAACGTACAGCCCCTGTGGACAGGGCTTGCCTTTAAAGTTGCCATCCCAGGCAGCTGATAGGCCCTCTCCAGCGAAAACCAGGCCGCCCCAGCGGTCGTACACCTCCAAAAAGAGCACTTCTTCAATACACCCGCCGGCGAACAGCCGAAAGACATCATTCTGCCCATCGCCATTCGGAGAAAAGGCGTTGGGGAAGTAGTACCGGCGGCAGGGCAGCACCGTTATTGTGGAGGAAAAAGTGGCGGAACAACCCGTGCTTTCATCCAATACCTCAAGGCCGTAGGTCGTCGTCTGAATAGGGCTGGCGAAGGGTTCCGGGCAATCGGTGCAACTAAGCGCCTCCGAAGGCGACCACTGCCAAAGTATATTGCCGATGCCGCTTGCTGAAGCTGCAAACTGGGTAGAAGCGCCCATTGCGATGGTATCTTCCAAAACGTAGAGCGCAGCGAAAAAAGAGGCAAAGGAAAGCTTTAGGTCTACTATGCTATCACAGCCGAGGCTGGTGAGCAGGGTGTCCCGGTACTCCCCTTCCTCTGTAAGCTGCTGCCCCCCGAATTCAAAACTGTCCCCTTCGCAGAGCGTAGTATCTATCCGCTGGATAACAGCGGAGCCTCCCTCCAGCTTGGTAATCAAGATGCTGTCGTTGCAGGCAGAAGCCCCGGGTAGTGTATCCAGGTAGATGCCAGGCTCTTTGTACCATTTTCCATTTACCTCTACGCTGTCTCCCTCGCATAGCTGCATCGATTGCTCCCGCACCGGATTGCAAATACGCAAAGAGATATCGTCAATCGCCAGGTCGTTGCCACAGCCTCCTTGCGCGTTGTTGATCAGGAGGAGGCGGATGGCGTATATGCCGTCCGGCAGTACAAAGCTCAACCCATAGGCTTGCCATAGCAAGAACTCGCTAGTGGGGATAGCCCCGGTATCCACACTGCCCAGAAGGTTTCCACTGACTGGGTCTCGCAGCTCAAAGCGCAAATCGGGCTCAATACTGCCGCCGGAGCAGGCCATTGGAGCAACCACATTCGCTACCCAGGCGCGGAATTCGTAGCGGGTGCCCGGGCACAGCCCACTGATTTGCCTCTCGTAGAAAATGCCCGGCTCATCCGTTGCGTCAAACAGCAGCATGTATCCGTCCACATCGCCCTCCGTATGGTCCTCGCCACTGTGCCAGAGCGCTCCGTTCAGGCCAGAGGTATTGGTCACCAGGTAACTGCCGCCGGTGGGGTTGGTTGTATAGTTGTAGGTGGTAATGCCGGGCGGCAAGGGATCGCCGAAGTTGGGGCCGCGCCCAAAGTCTTCCTGCACTGCCGATGCCCCCGCCAAGCCTTCGCACAAGCTCTGTGCCTGCAGCACGGCAGGCAGCAGCCAAAGCATAACGAGTATATTGAAATCAAGCCTCATCCTTTGCTTCTTTCCCAAGCGCGGCGTAGGCTTTGACCCTTTGCCAATCCTCCTCAAAACGCTCCCGGATTTCCAGCAATTCTTCCTCTGGTATCAATGGCTCGTCACTGACCAGGGAAGCAGGAATCAGTTTTGCCGGGTAAAGCAGGGCGTAGCTCTTGAGCATCTGCCCGCGCCGCTGCAGCCAGCCGCTCAGGGTGCGGGTGTCGGGGCGCTTGCGCTCCTGCCCAAACAACTGCCGGCCCCAGCGCCGCATGACCTTTAATTGCTTCTCGCTGTAGGAAGTGTGTACGCGCTTCAAGGAGATGCGCCTGGGGTCATAAGTGGTTTTTGTAAAATCGGCAATCTTGTCGAAAAAAGCCCAGGGGTCCTCCCGCAGCTCGTGGTAGAACAACACCAATGGGCGGTGTTCGAAGTAGTGTTCCAGATGCTCGATGTAGTGGTAGAAAGTAAGGTCTTTGCATTTCCAAAGGCCTTGGTCCTCTTTCACGTCAATGAAGGCGCTGAATGGCAAATACCCTCCATTTTTTACATAACGCCGGTACTGAGAAGCGATCCAGCCGTCGTGGCGCCGCAGCAGGATGATCGGCCTGGCCTGCGGGCAATAGCCTGAGAACCACTTCACTTCCTGCTCCAACTGCTGGTCAAACTCCCGGGAAAGGAAATAGCGCCCGTACTCCCCCTGTTCTATGATCTTAGGAGCCTGCCGGTACCGCCGCGTCGGAATATTGTGGATGAGCTCCAGCTTCGGGAAGAAACGGTGCTGCAAATAGGTAGAAGCTACTTTGCCAAGCCCAACGTGAAAATATACTTCGGGTAAAGTCATGCCTGTGTTTATTCTGAACACCAAAGGTAAGGATCATTTGGTACTCTTTCAGCC
>CAYNIT010000306.1:0-4928 GCA_964397205.1 uncultured Phaeodactylibacter sp.
GCCCATTTGCGGTTCGTAGCAGGCGGGCAGGAGGGAGAGGGCAGACAGGCTGGCCAGCAGGAAGAGGGGGCGGAGGTTATTGATCATTTTGGCGCTCATAGTCTTTGACCAGCTTTTTGACGATTTGCTTGACTTGCGAGCTGAATTCCTTGTTGAGGATCCAGTTGTAGTATTGTTTGTCCTTAGCCAGGGTAGCGGCTACTGGCTTGCCATTGTATTTGCCGAAGCTGAAGATGATCTCTCCGTTTACATCGTACTTCATTTTCTGTGTGGCATCTACGTAGCGCAGGTCATTGGTGAATTCGTGGATGGTTTGCATATCGTTAACGACCGGGGTAGGGGTTACATTGCCGTCATTGTCTACGTGATCCACGCCGCGGTATTTCTGCAGCTGCCCTTTGAGCACATCCACTGTGGCGCGTACGTCTACCAGTGCATCGTGGGCGTCTTCCATTTCCTGATCGCAGTAGAATTTGAGGGCGGCGCGCAGGGTACGGGGTTCCATTTTATAAAAGATGCGCTGCACGTCTATGGTGCGGCGGTTGTCGACGCTGAACTCGATGCCGGCGCGGTCGAATTCTTCCATCAGCATGGGGATGTCGAAGCGGTTGGAGTTGTAGCCGGCCAGGTCGGCATCGCCGATAAAGTCGAGGATTTCCTGAGCCACCTGTGGGAAGGTGGGTTTGTTGGCGACATCTTTGGGAGTGATGCCGTGCACCTGCATGGCTTCTTCGGTGATGGGAAAGCTGGGGTTGATCAGCATGCTGCGTTCTGCAGGCTCGCGCCCGTCTGCAAAGTATTTGATCATAGCGATCTGCATGATGCGGTCCCGCACCACGTTCAGGCCAGTAGCTTCGATGTCAAAAAAAACGAGGTCGCGGTCGAGTTTAAAATCCATAGATAGAATTTACTGTTCTTGATTGAAGAGGTCGTTCAGCCCCGGCGTGAAGCGCACATCCATGCTGCCGTCCTCCCGGCTGAATAGAAAATAAGCTTCCAGATTGGGCATATCGAGAGCCAGGCTGTAGGCTCGTTCTGTCCCCATGGTCATAAAAGCAGTAGCATAGGCATCTGCCGTGGTGCAGTCCGGTGCAAAAACGGAGGCACTGAGCAAGGTATTGCGTTCCGGATAGCCAGTTTTGGGGTTGATAGTATGGCTGTACTTGACGCCATTGACTTCATAAAAGTTGCGGTAGTTGCCGGATGTAGCCAGCGCCTGGTCGCGCAGGGGCACAGCAGTTTGTATTTCGCTGAGGGCAGCGGTTTCTTTGGGCAGGCTTATGCCCAGTTGCCAGGCATCGCCGCGCGGGCTTTTCCCTTTGGCGAGGGTTTCGCCCCCAATATCTACCAGGTAGTGTTTGATCCCGCGCTCATCCAGCACCCGTCCTAGCAAGTCTACGCCGTAGCCCTTGGCGATGGCGCTGAAGTCTAACTTCACTCCCGGCGACGCCTTGGCCAGCAGCTTGCTATCCTCCAGCACTTTAAGTTCTACTTTATCCATGCCAACCAGCCGGGCGAGCGAGTCCACCGTAGCGGAGTCAACAGTCTCCACGGGCTTTTTTTCGGTGTAGCCGAATCCCCAGTAGTTGACCAGCGGCATTACAGTAGGGTCGAAAAAGCCGTCGGTTTTGGCGGCCACCTCCACGCTCTTGCGGTAATTGGCCAGGAAGTGTTCGTTCTGGTAACCGCTTGCCTTTCCGCTGTAGGGGTCGGTGCTGAGGTTGTAGACGCTGTCGGCCTGGTTGAAGCGGGAAATGGTCGCTTCCGGGATGTAGGTGGAAACTTCCATGTTCAGCGCGCGCAGGGTGGAGTCGAAAACTGCTTTCAGCTCCCCGTCTTGCAGGTCTTTGAAGGTAACCCGGTAGTAGGTGCCCATGGTTTCGCCTTCTATTACTTTGTAATCCGGGTTTTCGGATTTCTGGCCGCTTTCGGCGCTGCAGGCGGATAAGAGCAACAAGAGCAACAGCAATCCACTTCGGGCAGAGACTGCTGTGGCGGGAAGATATAAGCGTAAGCGTATCATGTAGTTTTTTTCAGTTGATGAATCAGGCTCGGTTACGCACTTGAGCGTCAATGGAATACCAGCCTGGCCCAGTCAGGAGCAGGCAAAGGTAAGGAATGATGTACAAAATAGCTTTCTCGATTTTGCCGTAGGGGTCGCCCAGATGCACGCCAAGTATGGCGACCAGCATGGTGAAAATCAGGGGCAGCGTTGCGAGCCGGCTGAACCAACCGACAGCGAGCAGCAGGCCGCAGATCAGCTCTGCGAACACAGCTAAGCTTAAGGAAGCAGCTGGGCCGATACCCATGAAATCGTAGAACTTGATGTCGCCGCCGGCCAGCAGCTGTTGCAGCTTTGGCCATCCGTGGGCGAATGCCATGCTGAGGCCAAAGGTAAGGCGCAGCAGCAGCAGGGCGATGTGGTGGTAGCGCTCGTGTATCATATTTTCGGCTGTTTGTGCTGTAAGCAGGTTGGTTGATCAAAATGAAATGCAGTGTTTATCCGTCAGCGGTAATGGTTTAATGCTTCCGCTCGGGGATTGTTTGGCGGGCCGTCTTCAATTTCGCCGGCCGGTTATGTAGACGGAAACAAACATCTGCTGTGTGCTTTGCCTTTATAGATAAGCACGCATGAAACAATACCGGCACCAAATCCTCAAGTACGCCCCGCCCGCCTTGGCGCTGTGGTCTCTGGCAGTGATACTGGCCCGTTATGGCTTCGGGTTGCAGTTGCCGTTCGATCAGTTGCCCTACCCTTTGCTGGGTGCCTTTAGTGCGTGGCGCTACTACCAGAAAGCCGAAGGGGCAGGTGCCAAGGGGTTGCAATCCCGGCGCAGTGCCCGCCGGATGATGAGCTTGGGCGCGATTGTAGCCCTGCTGGGCGCGGCTGCTGCTCTTACGGCTTTTCCGAAGGTGATGGAAAGCCTCCTTAGTTTGCTCGTTTTGGTGTTGGTGCTGTTGGTGCTGGGCGGTTCCTTGCTGCGGCTTCCCCAGCGGGAGGTGCACCCGGCTTTGGCCTTTGTGCTGAGCTTTCTGGTGCTGATCCTGATCGGCACCCTGCTGTTGCTGATGCCCCGGGCTACTGTCGGGAATATTAGCGTGACCGATGCGCTCTTCACCGCGACGAGCGCTGTTTGTGTCACTGGGCTGACGGTGTTGACGACCGGGGAGGACTTCACGCTGCTTGGCCAGGGGCTTATCCTATTGTTGTTGCAGCTTGGCGGCCTAGGTATGCTCACCTTTACTAATGTATTTGCTTTGTTCTTCCGGGGGTTCAGTTCTTTCCGCAACCGCTTGCTGCTGAAGGACATACTCAACAGCCGGACGATGGGCGGCACTCGCCGGATGATTTACCGTATTCTGGCTTTTACTTTTCTGGCCGAAGGCATTGGCTTGCTGTTGTTGCTGCTGTTGCTAGAGCCCGGTTACGAACCAGAACAGGGGCGGTTTTTCTTTGCGCTCTTCCACGCCGTTTCTGCTTTTTGCAATGCCGGTTTTTCCACGCTGCCAGCTTCTCTGCACGATGCTGCCCTGCGGCACAACTACGGCTGGCATTTGGTTGTAGCCGTACTGATTATTTTGGGCGGCATCGGTTTCAACACAGTGATTGGTTATTTCAGTTTCATCCGGCAAGCTGCCCGCTACTACTTTTACCGGATTTGGCGGCGGGAAGAACGGGCGGTGCCGGCTGTATTGCCGGTGGCTTCTGCTAATACCAAACTGGTGTTGCGCACTACGGCTTTGCTGCTGCTGCTGGGCACGCTGGTTTTTTACTGGCTGGAATACGACAACAGCCTGCAGGGGCGCAGCGGCTGGGGCAAGTGGGTGGGGGCGTTCTTCGGAGCGGTGACGCCGCGCACAGCCGGTTTCAGCACGGTAGACACGGCCGGCCTGGCATTGCCCACGCTTTTGGTAACGAGCCTGCTGATGTGGATTGGCGCTTCTCCGGGCTCTACCGGAGGCGGCATCAAGACGACTACCTTCGGGGTGGTGCTACTCAACATTTGGCAACAAGTGGTCGGGAACGCTCACATCCGGCTTGGCTGGAGGCGGATTCCCGAGGCTGCCCTCCACCGGGCGCTGGCCATCATTAGTTTATCGCTGGCCGGCATCGGGGCTCCTGTTTTTGTGCTTATAGGGGCGGAGCCCGATAAGGAGCTGCTGCCGATCGCCTTCGAATGTATTTCCGCCTACTGTACGGCAGGCTTGAGCATGGGGATCACTGCTGAGCTGAGCGAGGGGAGCAAGTGGGCGTTGACTGCTACCATGTTTGTCGGGCGGGTCAGCTTTCTGACGCTGCTGAGCGGCATGGTGCGGCAGACGGTGCGGCTGCGCCACGATCCAGCGCACTACCCGGAGGAGGATATTTTCATCAACTAAATGCTTATCTGCATGAATTTCATTGTACTGGGACTGGGCAATTTTGGCGCCTCGCTGGGGCTGAGGCTGGTAGAAGACGGGCACGAAGTCATCGGGGTGGATAAAAAACCTGATCTGGTAAATCTGCTTAAGGAACGGCTCACCCACACCATCGCCCTGGACACTGCCGACGAAGTCAGCGTACAACGGCTGCCGCTGCAGGAAGCGGATATGATCCTGGTGACGATAGGGGAGGACATCGGCGCTTCGGTGACAGCAACGGCTCTGGTGAAGCAGAACAGCGGGGGGACTAAAATTATCGCCCGAGCTATATCTGACGTGCACCATACCATACTGGAGGCTATGGATGTGGATGAAGTCATACACCCCGAGGCGGAGTACGCCGATCAGCTGGCAAACCGCCTTCTTGTGGATGGGGCGCTGAAGTCGCTGACGCTGGACAATAAATTTGGGATCCTGGAAGTGGAAATTCCGGAGGGCATGGCGGGGAGAAATCTGGAGGAGCTGGACTTGCAGCAGGAGTATGAAGTCACGGTTGTTACTTTACT
>CAYNIT010000307.1:0-4866 GCA_964397205.1 uncultured Phaeodactylibacter sp.
ACAAAATAACTTCGCCTATTCTAGGTAACTTGTTATTGCGCGACCCCTAAGCCGTATACTACTGGGCTTCGACAGGCCCACCGGCAGCGCCCCAGCTGTGCCTCGAAGCCCGACCTCAGGTTGGGAGTGTACTGGCTGCAGCATGGCTAATAATCAGTGGCTGCTACAACTTCTCCAGCTGCTCGACGAACCACTGCTTTTCCGGCAGCGGGTTGGCAGATTGGATTTCCTGATGCAGTTTGCTGACCTGCTCGTGGTCGAAGGGGTTGATGCGGATGAGCTTGCGGGAGTATTTGATGAGGTTGGTATAAATGGCTTTGTAAGAGCCCATGACCTGCTTGCGGCGCATGTAGGTGCGCATGCTGTCGAGCAGAGACTCCAGCGCGTCCAGCTCATCTTGCTCGTAGTACATGATGATGAGCATCGACTTGCCGTAGAGGTTGGTCAGAATATCGTCGAAGTCGGACTGCGCCAGCAGCTGCATAGCCTGATCGTACTCGCGTTTGGTGAAGTGCAGCTTGGCTTTGGAAAACTGCACGAAAGTTTCCCGGTACTTATCAGACAGGTATTGCTGATAGCCGCTGATGAAGCGGTTCACCCAGTCGAATTCTTTCAGGGCTGTACCCAGGTTGACAATATTGCGGAAGGTGAAGTGAGACAGGGCATTGTTCTCGATCAGGGTCTCATCTTCGATGCCATTCCGGTACAGTTCGAACAGCTCCACCCGCATACCGCTGTCGCCGGCGTTGATCCTGGACACACAGTAGTTGATGGCCATGAGGTAGATGTCGCGCAGCTCGTGGTGGGGGAACAAGTCTCCCTTGTACTTGATCAGCTCCTTCAACTTTTCGAAATAGGCGCCCGAATGTTCCCGGTCGGTAATGGAACGGTACACGAAATAGTAAGCCGCAATGGCGGGCACATTTTCCAGTTGGTTTTGGCCGACGTAATCCAGCACCTCGTCCAACAGGCCGATTCGGTACTCTGCTTTATACACTGCTTGATGCGCCAGCATCAGGCAAGTTTGCCGGAGTTTATCCGCGATAAAGGTGGTATCGAGCGCGTCTGAAACTTCCTGTAGGTTCATCTCGGTGGTCCGTTTTTTGCCCTCCTGGAATTGGTACTTTTCAATCTGCAGCAAGTATTCATTGCGCAAAAATTGCTCATTGCGGTAGGGGGCTTTTTCCTGCAGGGTTTCTACTCCTTTGATGGCTTTGCGGAAGGCCCGGTCGAGCTTGCGCTTGCGGTAGACGCTAGAAAGGGCCATGCGGGCGCGGACTTCGTCCCCGCGTTGCTCCTGGTAGATGAGGAATTCCTCCACCGCTTTGAGCAGAAAGTGCATCGATTGCCGTAACTTGGCATCATCGTAGGGCTCATCTGGGAAGAGGCGGGAAAAAACCCGTTCTTTGCGCAGGAATTTTTCTTCCCATAGATGCCTGCCCGCCATTAGGTATTCGAATAGCTGCGCAACATCCTCCCGCTGATTGTGCACCGGAGAGCAGAGCCATTTGCGCAAATCCCTTTCTTCCTTTTTGGAAAGGGTTCGGAGTACCAGTATTAAATGGCTGCTTTCCATACGTAGCTCAGATTAATAAGATAAACATATAACAGATATAGCCTAATGCATTAGGCTATTGACTAGCAAATAAATATAAAAACAAAAGGTCATTTCCACTCGCTAAAATAGGCAATTTTCATCAACAAATTGCCATTTTTGTCTTTGTGTTTATGCTTGCTGAATAACATTTTTGTACTAGTAAAGAAGGTAACGGCCTAAAATAATTGCTAATGACGATGTCTAAGTTCTTCCCTCCGCTTGCTTACCGCTGGATAGCCCGCCCGCTATCAGCAGCCCTGCTTTTGCTGTTCCTCCACCCGCTACAGTTGTCAGCTCAGGGCTGGGATTTCAAATTCGGCGGTAACAAAGAAGACTACGGCCACGCTATTGTGCAAACTTCGGACCAGGGCTACCTGCTGGTCGGGTACAGCGAGTCTTTTGCCAACGGATCGGATCAGGACTTCGATGTCTATGTAATCAAAACCGATGTAGATGGCACGCCGGTCTGGGAACGGACTTATGACCCTGGCCTGGTAGAGTTCGGGCGCTCTCTGCAGGAAACAGCGGACGGCGGCTTCCTGATCGCCGGGGAGGTCTCCTTTGCTGCTACAAACGGGCCGTTTGAAGGCTTGTTGCTGCGCATCGACCGCAACGGAGAGCTGGAATGGGAACAGACCTACACCATCGAGGGGGTTGAAAACGTCCGCATCAACGATTTGGTAGAGGCTAATGACGGCGGCTACCTGATGGTCGGTTACGCCGAGTACGCTGACACGACCGAGGACAACCTTTTGCTGATTAAAGTAGATGCCGACGGCCAGCAACAGTGGAGCCAGGTCTACGGCAAGCCCGAACTGGGCGAACAGGGCAATGCAGGCTACCCAATCGACGATGGTTTCGTCCTTACTGGCACCGTTGCGGAGGAAGACGGGCTGGGCAGAGATATGGTGGCCTACCGCATCGACACACAGGGCGACACGATCTGGACCCGCTCTATTGCCAGCGCGGAAGATGAAGCCGGGGAGGATATAGTGGTAGATGCTTCCAATGACATCGTCATCGCCGGCATCAACGGCAACGACCTCGGCCTTTGGAAATACGATTCAGATGGCAACCTGCTGGACGAGCAAAAACAAGATTTCTTCGGCTTTGGCGACCAAGCCTTCGCCATCATTTTAGGCCAGGATGACGACTACGTCGTCGCCGGTTTGACAGAGGTCAATACCGTAAATGTCGATCAATTGATCGCCAGTTTTGATCAAGGCCTGGAGCTGCAGTGGTTCAACCACAACGGAGATGTTACCGACTCAGATGAAGCACAAGGCGTGGCGCTTAGAGAAAACGGCGGCTACGCTACCGTAGGGGCGAGCGGGTTGTTTTTGAGTTTTGTCAACGATGTAGTACTGACCACTACAAACCCTACCGGAGAAATTTATAGCAACTACATCCGCGGCACTGTATTTCAGGACCTCGACAACGCCTGCGATTTCGACCCCGGCGAGCTGCCCCTGAAAGGCTGGCTCGTGCGTGCGCAGGGCGAAGAAGGGACGTTCTACGGCACTACGGATGAGAATGGGGTATACGAAATACTAGTTGATACGGGCTCCTACGTGGTACAGCCCTTGCCCATCAACGAAAACTGGGAATCCTGCCAGCCCAACGGCATCAATATCACTTTCACAGAAATATACGACTCCATCAACCTCAATGGGCCAATGAAGGCTGCACTGCCCGATTGCCCGCTCATGGAACTCGATGTCAGCACGCCTTTCCTAGCGCCCTGCAGCGAAGTCAATTACAAGTTGAAATACGCCAACAACGGGACCGCTCTGGCTGAAGATGTGCGGGTAGAGGTGGAATTGGGCGAAGCTTTCGAACTGACGGATGCCAGCCTGCCCTTTACGGTGAGCGGTGATGTGTACACCTTCGACATCGGGGAGGTAGACTACAATGCGGCCGGGCAATTTACGATCCAAACGCAAACGCCCTGCAGCGGCATCTTGGAAGGGCAAGCCGGAGTAGTATCCGCTAAGATATTCCCGGATACCTCATGCGCGCCGCTTTCCCAAAACTGGAGCGGCGCAAGTGTAGGCCTGGAGGGCAGCTGTGAGAACGATCAGGAAATCCAATTCCTGGTTTCGAACGAAGGGGATGGCAGTATGATGTCGGAGCGCACCTATTTCGTGGTGGAAGAGGATTTGGTCGTCTTCTTGCAGGAGCCCTTTGAGTTGGAAGAAGGCGAGAGCCAAACGGTTACCATACCTAACCCAGAGGGCAAAACCTACCGGATACTCGCAGAGCAAGCCCCGGATCACCCCGGCAAATCCATGCCTACCCTCGCCATCGAGGGCTGCGGCACCAATGCACAGGGCGAATTCAGCACCGGCTTTGTGACCCAGTGGCAGGAGGATGATGCCGACCCTTTCAAATCCATCCACGTCGATGAAATGTATGCCGACCAGCCCGCTGTCTTCCTGCAGGGGCACCCCAAAGGATGGCAGGATTCAATCATTACGGCCGAGACCGAACTGACCTACCGCTACTTCTTCCGCAATACTGGGCAAGACAGCATCACCACGGTCATCATCCGCGACACCTTGCCGGAGGAGCTTGACATCAGCACCATCGAGACTGGCGCCAGCAGCCACCCTGCTAAGGTGGAGGTATTCAGCAACGGCGTGCTTAAAGTCACTTTTGAGGACATAGCACTGCCCTTAAACGCCGATGGAAGCACAAATACCGAGGACTTTGGCTTCTTCGAGTTCCGGATTCAGCAACAGCCGGGCAACCCGCCGGGCACCGTGATTGACAACGACGCACTGGTGTATATAGAAAACAATCCGCCGCTGATGACCAATATGGAGCGGCACGTTATTGAGAGCCCTAGCTTGGAAGAGCTGCTGGTGAATGTGATTCCCGTCGACACCGACAGCCCGGAAGCGCCGACGGGAGTCACCGTCGATGCTTTCCCCAACCCGGCAAGCGAGCACATCACCGTACAGGTCAATGGCCTGCAAAAGAACCATACGCTGGACTTTTCCCTGGTGAATATGCAAGGGCAAACCGTGCGTTACACCCGCACCAACGCACATCAGTATACCTTCGAGCGCTCACAGCTGCCAGCTGGCAGTTACCTCTACAAGGTGCGCTCGGCAGGCAGCTTGATCGCATCAGGCTTATTGATTATTCGTTAATGATTGGTTAAAAAGAACTAAGGCCGGATACTTTACGCTAGCCGGCCGCGTTTATAAAGGCATAAGACTTAGGTCGTCTTATTATTTTCATGAGATTATGATTTGTTATTAGTG
>CAYNIT010000308.1:0-4862 GCA_964397205.1 uncultured Phaeodactylibacter sp.
GCCCAAGGCGTACGCCTGTTCGCGCTGCAAGATGCTGAGCAATTAGGTAGCGGAGTAGCTCCCCGGCAGGATGCCGTGCTGCTGAGCCATGCGCCCCGCATTTCCGTGGGCGAGTTGGTTGAGGAGGTGCCCAGCTCTTTGGTCATTGCCGACGGCTCCAACCCGCCTTGGCTGGCGGAGCGCTGGGCTGCCGAAGCAGCCGCGGCGGGCGTGCGCTTCCACTACACCGGGCAGTCTGGCGCCTGGCAATCTGATCATGCACAAAGCCCATAAGCTATGAAGGATTTTCTGCGCGAGTATTTCTACCACACCAAATCAGAACGCCGCGGGGCGTTCGTGTTGGCCTTGCTTTGTGTGCTGTTGTTTTTGTTGCCGCAGGTCTACCCCTGGCTACGCCAGGATCGAGAGGCGGCGCATCAGGAGTACGCAGACTCCGTTCGGCACTACCTGGAGCGGATCCCGGAGGAGGCAGCGGAAGCAGCTGCCGAGCCGGAGGCCCAGCTTTTCTACTTTGACCCCAATACGCTGCCCCAAGACAGCCTCGTCCTGCTCGGGCTGCCGCGCCGCACCGCTCAAACCATTGTGAAATTCCGCAACAAAGTGCGCCCCTTCCGCCAGCCGGAGGACCTGCTCGATATCTATACACTGAGCGAAGGCGATTACAACCGTTTGGCACCCTACATCCGCATACGAAAAGCACCGCCCTCCAGCTCAGAAAAAAGCGAGCCGGAGCCGATGCCTAAAGCCCAGCTTTTCCCATTTGACCCCAATACGCTTGCCGGCGACAGCCTGCAGTTGCTGGGCATGCGGGGCAGAACGGTGCGCACCTTGCTCAACTACCGGGAAAAGGGCGGGCGGTTTTACCAAAAAGAAGACCTGAAGAAAGTGTACGGCTTACGCCCAAAAACGTACGAACGCCTAGAGCCATTCATACAAATAGAGGCGCCCACTGAAAAAGCCGAAGCTCCAACCCGAGCAGAACCAGTGGCTGCCCATGCTACAGCTCCGCCCCCTGAGCCCACCTCCATCGACATCAACCAGGCAAGCCCAGAGCAATGGCAGCAGCTGCACGGCATCGGCCCGGCTTACGCTCGCCGCATCTGCAACTTCCGGGACAAGCTGGGCGGGTTTGCCCAGATCGAACAGGTGGCAGAAACCTACGGCTTGCCCGACAGCACTTTCCAGCGCCTGCGGCCCCAACTACGCCTGTCTCCTGTTTTTCGGCAGATCAACATCAATACTGCTAATGCAGCGGGGCTCCAGGCACATCCTTACCTGAGTTGGAAACAAGCCAATGCCCTGGTAGCTTACCGCAATCAGCACGGCCGTTTTGCTACACAGGCGGAGGTAGCGAAAGTCAGGGCGCTGCCGGCCGAGCTGCACCGCAAGATGGCCCCCTACTGGCGCTTCGATTGAGAAATGCGGCGGAGCTTCAACCAATAAGGGGCGCAAAGCCTTTTTACCTGTATGGAACCGAAAGCAGCTTTCTTGCAAAAACTGCGGCAAAGCCTTACGGAAGCGACTTTCGTCAAACTGACGCTGAGCAAGGCTACAGGCAAGGACAAAAGCCTGAAAAATGTGTACGCCCGCCGCATCGAGCTGAAGGGAGCGCCGGCGCTGTCTTTTACCTTGCGCTCCCGGCAGCAGGACACTACCAAAAACCACTCCTTTGAAGAAGCCATAGCCATGGTCGGCTTATGGATGGGCGAGGATTTCCTGAATGCCGACTTGTTTACCCTGCGGGAAGACGTGAGCCTGCAGTACAACCGCAAACGCAAGCCGCGCCTGCACACTCGCAAGCCCAGCTGTGTGGAGCAGCCCTCCACCCAACACAACCAGCCGAAGCAATACCTCATTCAGGCTGGGGGCAATGCTTACCTGCACGCTATGGGCATCACAACTGCCGCGGGCAAAGTGCGGGCAGACAGCCAACGGAAATTCCGGCAGATCAACAAGTACATCGAAATCGTCGATCACTTGCTGCAACAACACGGGCGCTTCCCGCAACAGCCGCATATTGTGGATATGGGTTCTGGGAAGGGGTATCTGACCTTCGCGCTGTACGACCATCTGGTCAACAACCGCCGGTTGCAGCCCAGTGTGCTGGGCATAGAGCTGCGGCAACCCCTGGTCGACTTCTGTAACGAGCTCGCCCCTAAGGCCGGCTTTACTGGGCTGCAGTTCCGGAGCCAGAACATCTTGGACTACCAGGCAGAGCGTATTGACATGCTCATCGCCCTCCACGCCTGTGATACCGCCACTGACATCGCCATCGCCAAAGGCATTAGGGCCAAGGCGGAAATCATTATCGTTGCGCCCTGCTGCCACAAACAGGTGCGCCAATCCATGCGGCCCACCGCTGCGATGAACCCCATGCTGCGCCACGGCATACTCGAAGAGCGGCAGGCCGAAATCGTCACGGATGGCATACGCGCGCTGCTGATGGAGGCGTACGGCTACGAGACCAAAGTATTCGAGTTCGTCTCCACCGAGCACACGCCCAAGAACCTGATGATTGTAGGGGTGAGAGGCAAGCAAAACACAGCCGCACCGCAGCAGGTTGCCCGCATAAAGGAGGACTTCGGCCTGGAAAGGCACTATCTGGAAGAGCTGCTCGAAGAATAGACGGGCCACTTTTTTTAAACTTTCGCCAGGTGTAAGCATCTAAGCCCTAAACCCTTTCCTACATGATGCGAACGGCCCTTCACCTTGCCCTTTTGCTCTTTGCTCTGGCTAGCCAGCTCAATGCTCAAGTACAATCCTTACTCCACCAGAACCGAGAACGGCAGTACATCGTACACCTGCCGGCGGGCTACGACGGAGCGTCCACCCTGCCGGTGGTGTTCGTGCTGCACGGCGGAGGCGGGAGCGCCCAGGTCACCCAAAATTTCACGCAAATGAACCCTGTGGCTGATGCGGAAGGCTTCCTGGCGGTATATCCGCAGGGCTTTACCGAAAATAGCTCCGGCTTTGTCTGGGCGGACGGCCGCGGCACCGCTGCCGATGCTCAAGGCATCGATGATGTGGGCTTTATAAGCAAACTTATCGACAGCCTTAGGGTGCAGTACAATATCGACAGTACAAGGCTGTACGCCTGCGGTTTTTCCAACGGCGGATTCATGACGCAGCGGCTGGCCTGTGAGCTCGACGGCCGCTTCGCCGCTATCGGCAGCCTGGGGTGCTCGATGGATGTGCAGCTGTTCGCTGATTGTGCTCCGGAGGCTCCATTGCCCATGCTATTCGTAGCTGGTACCGCTGACCCCTTCGTGCCCTACGAGGGTGGATTCATGAACATCAATGTGGAACCCATCGTACCGGTAGATACGGCGGTGCAGTTCTGGGTGCGGCACAACGATTGTCAAACTGCGGAGCCAGTCGCCGATTTGCCCAATATCGTAGTGGAGGACAATTCCACCGCCCAGCAACTGGACTTCACGGATTGCGATTGCGGGGTGGAGGTGCGCTTCTTTCGGCTGATTGGCGCTGGCCATACCTGGGCGGGGGTTGAAAATCCGGCTATCGAACCCTTGCTGGGCGAAACCAATGAGGACATTGAGGCGAGCGAGGAGCTATGGCGGTTCTTCCATCGATTCCGCCGGGGCTGCATGCCAACGGGAACCTCCGAGGCAGCATCGGAAGGCTTCCTTGTAAAACTTTTCCCCAACCCTTTCCGCGCGCAGCTGACTATAGACTTCGGGGCGCCGCTTAAGGCTACAGCTACGGTTAGCTTGCACGATGCAAGAGGCAGAAGGATACGGTCAATACAGTTGCAGCGCGGCAATGCCCAAGCGGTGATTCCTATTTCGGCTGATCTGCCGCCGGGCACCTATTGGGTGTGTACGGTGGTGGGAAAAAAGGTGCAGTGGGAAAGAGTGGTGCGGCATTAATGCCCGACAGGAGTGGCAAGCTTATGCTCCGGCGATTCCTCCAACCAGCCTGATTCTACTAAGCCTTCTTCGTTGATGCACTGCAGCTCCACGGTGGCCAAGGTATTCAGCATCTCCTCCCGCAGGGGCAGCTCTACACGGATATAATTGTCGGTAAAACCAGACATTTTGCCGGGCAGCTTGCTTGGCTCGAACAGCACCTCCCGTTGACCGCCTAGGTGCTGCTCGTAGAAGAAACGGCGCTTTTTCTCGCTCAGGATGTTCAGCATCTTGTTGCGGCGGCGGCGCTCCCCCATATCTACATGGTCATCGCGCTCATAGGCCGGCGTGTTGGGGCGCTCGCTGTAGGTGAAGACGTGCAGGTAGGAAATATCCATCTCGTTCAGAAAACGGTAGGTCTCCAAAAAATCCTCTTCGGTCTCGCCGGGAAAGCCGACGATGACGTCTACCCCGATGCAGCAGTGTGGCATAAGCGACTTGATTTTCGCTACCCGCTCGGCGTACAATTCTCGCTTGTAGCGGCGGCGCATCTCTCGCAGTTGCTTGTTGTTGCCGGATTGCAGTGGCATGTGGAAGTGGGGGACGAAGCGTTTAGAGCTAGCTACAAATTCGATGACCTCATCGGTACACAAATTAGGCTCGATGGAGGAGATACGGAAACGGTCGATGCCTTCGACTTCATCCAGTGCCCGGATAAGGTCGATGAATAGGGCTTCTTTTTTGACCCGTTTTCCCTCGATGACCGCTGTGCCGTTGCCGAAGTCGCCAATATTGACGCCGGTGAGCACGATTTCCTTTACACCCATCTCAGCGATGCGCCGGGCGTTAGCCACCACGTTTTCTACGGTATCACTACGGCTGCGGCCCCGGGCCAATGGAATAGTACAAAACGTACATTTGTAGTCGCAGCCGTCCTGTATCTTCAAGAAAGAGCGAGTGCGGTCGCCAAAGGAGAAGGCGTTGACAAATCGGTTG
>CAYNIT010000309.1:0-4844 GCA_964397205.1 uncultured Phaeodactylibacter sp.
CTCTACCCCTACCGGCCAAGATAGAGGGCGTGGCGAAGTGCATCTGGAATCGAGGCTCCCCTACTCCACCATCCGCGCTCTGATGGGAAAAGGGCATCAAGTAGGTTTTGCCCGCGGTATCTACGGCGGTTACCAGGCTATTCTTTACGATGCCGAGAAGGGCATTTACTACGGAGCTTCGGAATCCCGTAAAGATGGGCAAGCCGCTGGTTATTGATTTTTTGAAAATTAAAACAGCCAGAAAATTTTAAATGAGTAAAAGCAAACTTCCAATGATTAAAACCTTAGATCTGCAATTCCTGGGCAAAGCCAATACCATCGCAGCCTTTCTCGTTGAGACGGCGCAGGGGCCCATATTATTTGAAACGGGCCCTTACTCCACCTATCCCCATCTCCAATCGGCGGTAGAGGAGCAGGGGTACCAGATATCGGACATCAAGCACGTTTTTATCACCCACGTGCACCTCGACCACGCCGGGGCAGCCTGGGCGCTGGCGGAGCAGGGTGCAAAGGTCTACCTTCACCCCGTTGGGCAGCGGCATATGCACGACCCTTCCAAGCTGGTGGCATCGGCTTCGCGCATTTACGGAGACGACATGGAACGCCTGTGGAGCAGCATGAAGGGGATTCCCGAGGAGCAGCTGCAGCCGGTACAACACGGCGACAGCATCACGCTGGGCGGCACTGCGGTACGGGCATGGCATACCCCCGGCCATGCCGTGCACCACATCGCATGGCAAATCGAGGATCAGCTGATCGCCGGGGATGTTGCGGGTGTGAAGATCGACGGCGGGCCGGTGGTGCCGCCCTGCCCGCCTCCTGACATCAATGTGGAACACTGGCAAGAGTCTATACGCCTATTGCGCAGCCTGAAACTGGGCCGCATACACCTGACGCACTTTGGCGCCATAGAAGCCCCGGACATACCCACCCATCTCGAGCGCCTCGAAGAGCGCCTGCTCAGCTGGGCGGAGTGGATGCGCCCGCAGTACGAACAAGGCCATCCACCGCAAGAAATCACCCCTATATTTCAAGCGCATGTACAGCGGCAGCTTAAAGAGGCAGGCGTAGAGGGCGAACTTCTGGAAGTGTACGAAAATGCCAACCCATCCTGGATGAGCGTCGCCGGCCTGCTGCGGTACTGGAAGAAAAAACTACAGGCTTAGATCCTGCTCGTCGCGGTACATCTGCAGCAGCCAAGCGATAATCATAACCAAGCTGCAACCGATTAGATTAAGCCACAGGTAGGCGATATTTATGATCTCTTGGGTGTTGAGGGTGAATATGAGCAGGACGATGGCTTCCGCAATCAGAGCACCGTAGAACACGGCCCAGCCACCGATTTTCTTCAGGAAGAACGCTACCAGAAAAATGCCCAGGATGGCACCGTAGAACAGGGAGCCCACGATATTGACCGCTTGGATGAGGTTTTCGAACAGATTAGCAGTAGCGGCAAAAACCAAGGCCACCCCGCCCCAGATGGCTGTGAATGCCTTTGAAGCATTCAAGTAATGGCGGTCGCTGCGGTCCTTTGTTAAGCTGCGGCGATACAAGTCAATTACAGTAGTGGTCGCCAGCGCATTGAGTTCGGAAGAGGTGGAAGACATAGCAGCCGAAAATATAACAGCGAGCAGCAAACCTACCAGGCCGATGGGCAGGTATTCCGTTACGAAAGTGATGAAAACGTAGTCGGTGTCCTTGATCTTCGCCGCCGGGTCAGCCTTCAGGATCAGCCCGTCGGTGGCTTTGCGCAGCTCCTGATCGGTAGAGCGCAGTTCCTCCAGCCGGCCCTGTACAGCGGCGACAGCCGCCTCATCCTCTTGGTTCAGTGCCCGGATCAGCGCCCGCACCTCCTGCTGCTGCGTAAGAAACAGCGTGTTGTGCTGAGATTGCAGGCTTTCCAACTCTGATTCGTAGGCAGTGCCTTCCAGCTTTTCCAAATTGGCGGAATTGAAATGCAAAGGCGGCTGCTGAAACTGAAAAAACACAAACACCAATACCCCTACAAAGAGCACTAAAAACTGCATGGGCACCTTGAAAATGCCGTTGAACAGCAGCCCCAAACGGCTTTCGGTAAGCGATTTCCCGCTTAGGTAGCGCTGTACCTGCGATTGATCGGTACCAAAGTAGGACAGGAACAGGAACACTCCCCCCAGCATGCCCGACCAAAAATTGTAGCGGTTGCTGAGGTCAAATTCAAAATCTACCACATTCAGCTTCCCCATTTTGCCCGCTAGGCCCACGGCATCCCCGAAGCTGACATTTTCCGGCAGTTGAAAAATCAGAATGAGCGCAGCAATGAACATGCCCGAAAGGATGACTATCATCTGTTGCTTTTGCGTAACGCTAACCGCTTTGGTGCCTCCCATAACGGTGTAGAAGATGACCAACGCCCCGATGAACAGAATGGTCCACCGCAGCGGCCATTCCAATATACTGGACAAAATGATCGCGGGTGCGTATATAGTGAGCCCCGCTGCCAGCCCCCGTTGAATCAGGAATAAAACCGCCGTCAGCGTGCGGGTGCGCAGATCAAACCGCCCCTCCAGATACTCGTAGGCCGTGTATACTTTCAAACGGTAATAGATGGGCAGTACAAAAATGCAGAGGATGACCATAGCTACCGGCAACCCGAAGTAGAACTGAGCGAATCGCATGCCATCCTCGTAGGCTTGGCCAGGCGTAGACAAGAAGGTAATCGCGCTGGCCTGGGTAGCCATTACCGACAAGCCGATGGTCCACCACGGCAAATCCCGGTCGCCCAGCAAATAGCTTTGCACGTTATCCACTTTTCGGGTGTGCCAAACGCCGTAGGCTACGATGCCCAAAAGCGTGCTTAGCATGATGATCCAGTCAAGAGTGCTCATGAAGAATGGCGGTTAATGCAGTTAGGGATATCCCGGGCGCTTTTGAAGCCCGATCAGGAATAAGACACGGTGAACCAATAAAACAAACCGATAATGATGGCGTGCATAATCAATACAAAAGCATACATCTGCCTCCAGGATTGGAAAATAGGCGGAGGCGGCTCATCCGTTTGCTTGTGGGAAGAAGGATTGGGCTGGTCCATGAAGCTCAGTTTGGTCAATGGGGGCTAAAATAGGGCGCTGCGGCCGAACGGCACAGTTTTTATTCTAAAATGGCTGTTAATGGATGATGCCCCCTCCCGATGGTTATGAAGGGGCTGATCACCGCTCCGATAGCAATCGCAGCAGCCATAAGGGCTTCGGGCCTGCAATGGGTCGCCTGTTTATCCACCTGAACCGCATCAGGCGGGCTGCCAACGAAAAGCTACCGTTGCCACCCGGCGGCTCAGCCGGCCGTCGGGAAGCGGCTCTTCCCGTACCATCTGCTTTGCCTGGGGCCGCTCAAATACTTCCTGCATATTGCGGATGCTGCCCACCGGAACGCCGGCCTCCCCCAGCCGCTGCAGCAGTTCGGCTCGGTTGAACCGCCGGAAAGCCGGAGCCAATTCCAACTGTAAAGCATCCCGCTCCTCTACCCGGCTGGCGTTGTCCGCGAAGCGCTTCTCTTTCGGCAGATGGGGCACCCCCAAGGATGCGCAGAGGCGCTGAAATTGCTGTTCTGTGCCCGCAGCAATGACCAGCGGTTTCTCATCAGCGGTGTAGAAAACATCGCCGTAGGGCGCAATATTCGGATGCATCATGCCCATGGGCTCTGGTATGTGCCCCTGCATCAGCCAGTTGGTAGCCTGGTTAGCCAAAGCAGCTACGGCAGCCTCCAGCAGGGAAGTAGACACGAAGCTGCCTTCCCCAGTGAAGGCGCGGTGCAGCAGCGCCAGCAGAATCCCCTCTTTGAGTTGATGAGCAGCCAGGATGTCAATAAGGGCAACGGGCATCTTAGCAGGCCCCCGGCCGGGCTCACCGCTCATGTACAAAAAACCGGCTTCCGCTTGCAGGGCCACATCAAAAGCCGGCAAGTCTTCTCCCTGCCCGAAGGCATAGAGCTGGGCGTAGATCAGCGTAGGGTTCAGGGCGTGCAGGCTTTTGTAATCAATGTTAAGTTTTTTGGCCGAAGCTTCTTTGAAGTTGCTGACTACTACATCGGCTTCCCTGGCCAGCTCCTGTACTTCTTCCAGAGCTTCCGGCAGGGATAGGTCGAGCAGGCGAACATTTTTCCGATAATTAACGCTACAATAATAGGCGGAATAAGCAGAGGCAGCTGGCTCGCCCGGCAGTTTCCAGCCCCGGGTAATGTCTCCCCCAGTGCGGGCATTTTCTATTTTTGTAACTTTTGCCCCGAGTTCGGCGAAAAACATGCCCACGGCAGGGCCAGCCAGTACACTGGCCAATTCTAGAACTTTTAAACCTTCAAAGAAGGAGGTAGTAGTTTTCAAAACGCAACTTGATTGTAAGACCATGAAAATATTTACCGCTGATCAAATAAGGCAACTTGATCAATATACCATAAATAACGAGCCAATTTCTTCGCGGAACCTGATGGAGCGGGCGGCTTCTACTTTTACAGATTGGTTCGCCCAGCGTTTTTCTGATCTGAGCCACCCCGTTCACATCTTCTGCGGCATCGGCAATAACGGAGGCGATGGCTTGGTAGCCGCCCGGCTGCTCACCTACCTCGGCTACGAACTTACCGTATACCCTTGCTGGATCAGCGACAAGACCTCTCCTGATTTCGATACCAACTTCAATCGTTTGCCAAAGCGGGATACGGTAGAAGTCATTGGTATTAGGGAAGGAGACGGTTTGCCGGTGCTGCCCGAAGGAGGCATCATCGTGGATGCTATTTTCGGCTCTGGCCTGAACCGCCCTGTAGAGGGCTACTGGGCGGAGCTGCTCCGGCACCTGAATGCCCAGCCCTGCTTG
>CAYNIT010000310.1:0-4804 GCA_964397205.1 uncultured Phaeodactylibacter sp.
CCTAAGGAAAGAATTCGCGGATTTATTCCGGGACCACCTGGTTTTTGAGCAAACGAAGGAGGTGCTGCAAAAGGAAAACCCCAGTTTTCTCCGGGTGCATCTGCAGGGGCCAGGCTCCGCCGGGCACCGTTCCCACGAGGTTGAGAACGCGGAGGAGCCTTGGTACCAGAACATTTGGCACCCCCAATCGCCCTACCGCCGGCAATTGGAGCAGGCGGATGAGCTGTTAGCTGAATTCATTGGCTGGCTGGAAGAGGAAGGGTATATGGAAAACACTGTTTTATTTATACTGGGGGATCACGGCCAGGCAACCGTCGGCGGGCACCCGCCCCATGTGCCGGCTTCCAGCAAAACGGAGCTGCTGCTGCTGGGAAGGGGCGTCAAGCAGGATGTTCAGTTCGATTACGCCGAGATTACCGACCTGGCCCCTACCATCGCCCACCTCCACGGCCTGGCTCCTCCCAAGTATGCGGATGGCCGGGTTTTAGAAGAAGCCTTTGTAGGCGGGCCAGAGCGCCTACCTGATGCAAAGCACATTCAAGAGCTGAATCAACTGCTGCTCGAGGCTCACCGCATGGAAAAAGAAGGACAAGCACTACCGGAGGCCTTCCAGGGCATTTTAGAGATCAGCACCTGGCACCTGGGCCTCGAGCCGGTGAGCATAGAGGGCTTTCTGGACCGGCAGCGCGCGTTGCTGGACTGAACTTTTATTTTTTCACCACTTTCTCCAGCGTCCTTCCGGCAGGTGTACGCAGCTCCAGTACGTACAGGCCAGCCGGCTGCCCGGCTAACCGCATTTCCCAGGCCTGTGCGCCCGCTGGTACCCGCTCACGCTGCTGCAGTTGGTCAGCGGCGCTGTACAGCCGCAATTCCGACTCGGCGGCCAATGCTTGGTGAAACTGTACGATTAGCCGTTCCTGAACCGGATTGGGGAAGAGTTGCATGGCTTGCGGTTCGAGCTCAGCGGAACGGGCAGATGATACCATACTTTCTCCCTCCACAATACAGTAAGTCGTGTTGGGGGAGATGTTTTCGAAAACTTCCACCAGGCCGTTCGGCCAGCGCACTTCCAGCCGGTCAATAAGGTCCACCTGCCCCAGGCCGAAGTGTAGCGTAAAGCTGTTGTGAGAAGCATAACTGGCGCCGGCGCAGACTTCATCCATGAACTGCCGGCCGCCGGCTTCCACCGTTACGCGGGCACCAATTGCAGCTGTATTGCTCTGTGTGCCCTGCAGCTTTACCTTGACGTAATCGTTGTCGAGGTCCTTCATGAAGTTGATGAACAGCTGATTGCCATCGTCTCCGCTGTTGGCAACGAACAGGTCAGGCCAGCCATCATCGTTGACATCGGCAGCTGCGGTACCGTAGCCGCCGTAGGGGCTTTCAAGCGGGGTGCTGTCACTGATGTTTTCAAAGGTATTGTCTCCCCGGTTGCGGTAGAGGATGTTGTTGAAAGGGGCAAAGTAGGTGTCGTTCACCATATAAATGTCCTCCCAGCCGTCGTTATCGCAGTCGAGGAAGACTGTACCCCAGCCCATGCCTAAGTCGCCTACGCCAGCAGATTCGGTAACGATGGAGAAGGTGCCGTCCCCCTGATTGAGCAGCAGCTCGTTGGAATACAGGTTGGTGATGTAGAGGTCGAAGTGGCCGTCGCCGTTGATGTCGGCAAAGTCTACGCCCATGCCGTTGGCCGCGATATTGGCGCCGGAGAAGGAAGAGACATCCTGAAAGGTGCCGTCGCCCTTGTTGCGGTAGAGAATGTTCGGCTGATCAGCATCGTGGGTGAGGTACAGATCGGGGTCGCCGTCGTTGTCGTAATCGAAGAAAAGCGAGCCCATCGCGATGCCGAAGTCCTGGGCATTGGCTTCTTCGACGATATTGGTGAAGGTGCCGTCGCCATTGTTGTGGTACAGGTAGTTGGTGGCGCTGATATTGGCCACATAGAGATCGATGTAGCTGTCCTGATCTACATCGGCAAACATCACCGCTCGGGTATGGTGCCCGGAGTTTACCCCTGCTTCGGCGCTGATGTTGCTGAAGGTGCCATTGCCCTCATTGCGGTACAATTTGTTGGGGTGGCTGCGATTGCCGAGGTAGAGGTCGAGGTCGCCATCGTTGTCTATATCGCCCCAGGCGCTTGTGGTGGTGCTGCCGGCAAAGGCTACTCCAGCGGCTTGTGCCACTTCGGTGTATTTGCCATCCCCTAGCGCCCGGTACAAACGGTTGGGGGCGTTGACTACCGATACGTAGATGTCTTCCAATCCATCGCCGTCGTAGTCTCCGAAGGCCACGCCTCGGTTGCTGCCGGTATTGTTGATGCCCGCCTGCGTTGAGCGGTCTACGAAAATTGGCTGCGCCTGCATTTGGCAGGGCAGCAGCAACAGTAATAGGAGGTAACGGTACATAGCTTACAAATTTGCCTCCGAAAATACGGATTTCTGGCTATATGCCCAGTTGTGGAGGCGGTTCTTGCCAAAAAGCTTACAAACTTTCAGCTTCTTGGGGCACCTCAGCTTTCAGGTCTCGGTTTACAGCAATGCTTGCGTTCAGCTCGAATCCGACCAACAGGATAAGAGAGTTGATCTGTATCCAAAGCATCAGCACTATGATGGCACCGATGGAGCCGTAGAGTTCGTTGTAGGTGTTAAATTCGTTGACATAGGCCGAAAAAGCCAGAGAAGACAGTATGCAAAGCAGCGTAGCCAGGGTAGCGCCAGGGGAGAACATCCGAAACCGCCGCTTGGTAGCTGCGCCGTAGCGGTAGATGATGGAAATGCCGACGTAGAAAATCAGCAGTATAGCCAGCCAGCGCAGCAGGCGAAGCACCACCTTCGTGATAGCATCTAAGTGCAAGTAGCTGTTGAGATAGCTTATGAGAAACTCGCCCAAAATAATCAGGCTTACGGCGCCTACCAGCAGTACGCCGATCTGAAAGGTCAAGCCGATAGCAATGAGCCGGTTCTTCACAGCGTTGCGGCTGCGAAAAGTTTTGACATAAGATTTTTCGAAGCCCTGCATCAGTGCCATCATACCGTTGGAGGCGAAAAATATCGCCAGAAGGAAACCAAAGCTGAGCAGGCCAAATCGCGGGTTGTTCGTTACATCTTCGATAAAGGCAAAAACCCGCTCCCCGGCAACGCCCGGCATGATGCGCAGTACTTCGCTGCGCAGATATTGATCGAAATTTTCGCCTTCCGGCAGATAGTCAATGAAGGCCCACTTGAAAATGGGGATAAGGGTGAAGAAGGCAATTAGGGAGGGGAAGAGCGATAGAAAAAAGCTAAAGGCGGTTGAATTAGCTCGCGTGAACAGGTCGTACCGCTTTAGTTCAATATAGATGAACACCAGTACGTCGTAAATCGGTACGTGGAAAAAACCAGGCAGCGAGTGCTCCTTGGACCACTGAATGCTGCGTTTTACAAATCCGCGGTTCAGCACATACGCCTTAATCGATTCTATGTCAAACTTAGGTTTCTTCAAAGTAAGGCCTCAGTTCTGCTAATAAATGCTCTGGGGCTGAAATGGTCTTGCCGCTGCTTTCTTCTACAAAGCAGAGCTTCACCGTCCCCCCATTGACCAATTTCCCGTTTTCGTTGTACAGCTCCATGTGAAAAACAATAAACTTATCCGGTAGTTGTCGCAACATAGTCCTTATGGTAATTTGTTCGTCGTAGAGCGCCGGCCGCACGAAGCGCTGCTGCATGCTCACCACCGGCATCAGGATGCCGTATTCAGCCTCCATTGCCTTGTAGGTCAGGCCCAAAGAGCGCAGCATCTCCACCCGGCCGATCTCATAGTATTGCGCGTAATTGCCGTAGTAGAGGTAGCCCATTTGGTCAGTTTCGCCGTAGCGTACGCGTTTGGTGTGTTCGTGGCTATACATGTGCTGTTAGCGTTTAAGGTTTAAGGGAGTGGCTTGTGTTACGGTTCCAGGGTGCTTGGCGCGAAACTAATCAAAAGTGCAAAATTTTGAGGTGCCTGGAATGCTAAGGCTTTAGAGTTTTGGGAATCGCATTTCTACACTCTTCTTTCGATGGGGCAAGAGCCGCCCCGCGCCTGCGAAAGTTCATAGAGGGCAGGGTGAAGATAGTATTTTCTATTTTCCCGAGCTTCCGATGTACCACTTTATACCGATCAAGATTTGGCCCGGGAAGGCATCCAATTCAGTGGTCTGGAAATAGGCAGGATTGACCTCTGTGGAACCAATAACAGAGCCTGTGAGGTTGAGCAGGTCAATCCCTTTGATAAAGTATTCAAAGTTATTTTTCCACTTCTTCCGGCTCAGCTCATAGTCGAGGCGGTGATAATTGTTGATCAAGTCCCGGGCGCGGTTGTGCTGTAGCTGGTACCGCAGCTGATGGCGGAATAGCTGATGCTCAAAGCGCAGTGACAAACGGGGGTTCAGCAGGGTGTTCTCCACGAGGCGCTCACCGCTGCGCCGCTGTGTATACCGGATGATGGCATCAGCGTGTACGGACCATCCGGACATCCCGGTAAATTTGAAGCTGGGGCGCAGTTGCAGCATCCGGTCATCGACCAGTTGCTCCTGTAGGCGGGTGCTGGAAGCTGCACCGCGCAGGGTGAGCCGGGCGCTCCACTGCTCTGCGGACATGCCGCACCACAGCGATGCGAGCCACTCCTGCTCCTTATCCACCAACTGGAAAGCGCTCAGCTGATACAGCCCCTGAAAGTCGTTGACGGGCTGGAAGTCCTGCATGGCGGGTACGTACGTCAGGTTGGCATTAAATTGCAAGCTGTTGAGGGCGACGGAGAAATCCTTAAATATCCCCAGGTTGAAGCTTTC
>CAYNIT010000311.1:0-3376 GCA_964397205.1 uncultured Phaeodactylibacter sp.
TCCGGCGGGTGCCAGCTGTGTGCACTTATGTGAGATTAGGCCATTTTGCTTGGTAAATATACGAATTTTTTTCGATAGAATCAGCCAGTCATTCCTCCTTATCCTCATCCGGGAAGCTGTCCTCGTCCTGCGGCTCTTCGTCTTCCCCGAGCTCATCCAGGCCGATCATTTCTTCATCGACTTCCAGCTCTTCCAAATCGTAATTGTCTTCGTCCTCCTCCTCTTCCAAATCTATGGACCGGCTGGTTTTAGCGGCGCTGCTTGATTTTTTAATCACTCTGGAGATGACTTTGTTTTCCTGCGCCTTACCTGCTTTCTTTTTGTTGCCCGGTTCCTTTCCCTCCTCTGGTTTCAGAGGGCGGCGGGAGAGTGGAGCCTGCGTTTTGGCGGCGAGGCTCTTAGTAGTGGTAGGGACCGCCAGCAAGCGTTTTTTATCAATCAGTTCACCAGTGACCGTACACACGCCGTACACTTTGTTTTGGATGCGGATGAGCGCATTTTCCAAATCCTGAATAAAGCGGCGCTGCCGGATGGCCATGTTGTTGAGCATTTCCACATCATTGTTGGTGCTGCTGTCGTCCATCCAATCGCCACCGTGTTCATCGCTGGTATTTTCTGCGATTTCCAGGATTTGGTCTTGCAAGGATTGCAGCTGCTCTCTGGCTTTGTTGAGTTTGCTGTCAATCAAGCTTTTGAATTCTGCCAGGTCTGCGTCGGAGTACCGTACCACTTTGTTAGACATAAGCGGGAGATTTAAGGTCAACGGTTTTGGATCAATTCAGGTGATGAAAATTGTAAAAAATCTGTTTATTTACAAATCCTATTGAGCGATGAGGGCAGTCGCTTGGGGTTTGCCGCTGCAAAGTGGTCTTTTATTTCGAAATACACAAGTCCTAATTTCTCCTGAGCCGATCTTATGCTTGATGAAGGTTACATAAAATTCAACGCCGCCTGGGAGAAGGCTCCGCCCTTTCCCAGGGAGGCCATTGCTTCCCTCAACGCCTGCCGCCAACGCCTGTACGAGCTCGGGCTGATCGGGGCGTACGACAATGGTGTTGGTTATGGCAACGTCAGCTGCCGCCGCGGGCAGGGCAGTCAGTTTTTCATTTCCGGTTCCAAGACGGGCAATTTCCCGCAGCTCGGCGCCCGGCACTACGCTCTAGTTACCGACGTACAGCCGGCGGAGAACCGATTGCACTGCCGCGGGCCAATCATTGCCTCTTCCGAGTCCATGAGCCACGCCGTTATCTACGAGGAGTGCCCGTGGGTCAAGGCGGTCCTACACGTCCATCACCTGGGCATGTGGCAACGGCTCCTGCAGCAAGTACCGACTACTGACGCGGCAGCGCCCTATGGCTCGCCCGCCATGGTAGAGAGCATCCGGCAGCTGATTAGAGCAACCAACCTGCCCCAACTGCAGATTTTTGTCATGGAAGGGCACAGAGAGGGCATTTTCACCTTTGGGGAAACCCTTGAGTCGGCCATGCAGGTACTGCTGCACTACTTTGAGGAAGAAGCCTAAGGCGTTGAGCGCCACCCCAGTCAAATGGTATTTTCACAAATCTGACTCCTCCCGATGTAACATCAGCCGCAGGAGCCCGTAATTAGGAAGTGTAGTTGTTTCCGGCGGCCCTTTGAATCCCCTCCGGCGGAGAACGCTGCTCGATGAACAAAGTAACTAGCGAAGGAGCAAAGCAACCGGCCGTCCTGCTGAGCCATATAAAATGGCGGTCAGCTTAAATTGAGGCTCAACTTGCCGAAGCGTTTTGCCCTTCTCCACTAACAGCTGACAACACTATGATTAAGCGAGTCATTAATCCCATGAGCTTAACCGTACTCCTGACTTTATTCCTGTGTGCAGGAGTCAAATCCCAAACGGCGCCGTTGCCAGACACCTCTGGAGTCATCCACAACTATCCCCCCTTCGAGGCCGGCATCATGCTAGGCGGTGCCAACACCTACGGTGATTTGGTGGATACCAAATTCTTAAAACTCAGCAACACCAACCTATCGTACGGCCTCTACCTACGGTACAATGCCGACCGCAACTTCAGCCTGCGTGCCAATTTCTGGCAGGGTCAGCTATCAGGCTCGGACCTGGACTCCGAGGCCCTGGCCGACCGCGGGCTCACCTTTGAATCCCCCCTCACCGAAATTTCGATAGTTGGGGAATGGGACTTTCTGGGGAACCGCCGCTACGACGACCGGGGGCGGTTCCGCCGCACGATTTCCCCCTTCGTTTTTGCAGGCTTCGGCGCAGGCCTGACCAAAACGCAGGTAGACTTTTCCAACTTGAATGGGGACGAAGAAAAGCAGGAAGAAGCCCGCATCGACCTCAGCAATCAGCGGGACTTGCACATTACCTTCCCAATGGGCTTGGGCGTAAAAGCGGACCTCAGCCGGGACCTGCTGCTTTCGGTGCAGATGGGGCTGCGGCCAGTCTTCAACGACTACCTCGACGGCGTGAGCATCGTAGCTAACGAAAACCGCAATGATTGGTACAGCATCGGCAGCATTGCTTTGGCTTACCGTTTTGGCAGCAAAGACCGCGACAAAGACGGCTTCGCAGATAAGAACGACGCTTGCCCCAGCCAAGCTGGCCCGCAAGAGTATATGGGATGCCCCGATACCGACGGAGACGGCATTTCCGACCAATTTGACAGCTGCCCCGACATGGCAGGTATACCCAACGCCAACGGCTGCCCGGACAAAGACAAAGACGGCGTGGCTGATCTCGAAGATGCTTGCCCCGAAGTTCGCGGGTCGGTCGCCGCTAAAGGATGCCCCGACCGGGACAACGATGGGGTGGTGGATGAAGAAGACGAATGCCCAGGCCTGCAGGGCAGCCCGGAACTCAACGGCTGCCGGGATACCGATGAAGACGGTTTGGCCGACTTTGAAGACAACTGCCCCTACGAAAAAGGCATGCCGGAAAACGCCGGCTGCCCGGAAAGTACGGCTACAGCGGATTCTAACCAAGACAGCGACGGGGATGGCGTTATCGATAGCAACGACGAATGCCCCTACATTCCAGGCAATCCCGAGACTATGGGTTGCCGCGATACCGATAAAGATGGCGTGGCCGATCCCAATGACCACTGCCCTTACAAAAAAGGGACGGTCGCTTCCGATGGGTGCCCCACCGAAGGCATTGCCCAGCAGGAAATGGAGAAGCCCAAAGACAGCGATGGCGACGGCATCCCAGATCCACAGGATGAGTGCCCCCAAGAAGTCGGCGTACCGGAAACCAACGGCTGCCCCGGTAATCCCGAGGCACCCACAGACCGCGACGAAGATGGTGTACTGGACTACATCGACGAGTGCCCGGACGAAGCAGGCGTGCCCGAGAACAACGGCTGCCCCGCTGAACCCAAGG
>CAYNIT010000311.1:3476-4801 GCA_964397205.1 uncultured Phaeodactylibacter sp.
CCCGAGAACAACGGCTGCCCCGCTGGACCCAAGGACAGCGACGGCGACGGCATCGCCGACACCGAAGACGAATGCCCTTACCTGCCCGGAACCGAAGCGCTGAATGGGTGCCGCGATACGGATAAAGACGGCATCGCCGACCATCTTGATCAGTGCCCGAACATCGAGGGAGTGGCCGACTACGACGGCTGCCCGATACCCGACCGGGATGGAGATGGTGTACTGGACGAAGCAGACGATTGCCCCGACCTCGCCGGCGAGCTCAACGGCTGCCCCGATACGGATGGGGATGGCCTGGCGGATAACACAGACCCCTGCCCCGAAAAAGCCGGCAAGCCCGACGGTTGCCCAGATTCCGACCGGGATGGCTTAACCGATGACGTGGACGACTGCCCAGACCTCAAAGGGCCGAAGGAGCGGCAAGGATGCCCCGAACTAAGCCGGGCGGACAAGCGCATCCTGCAAGATGCCGAAGACAACATCAGCTTCATTGCGGGTAAGTACAACCTGCTCAGCGCCTCCCGCCCGAGGCTGAATAGAATTGCAGAGCTGATGCGGCGCTACCCCACTTATCATCTGAGGATCACAGGGCATACCGACAACCGGGGCGACAGCCGCGCGAACTTGCAGCTGTCCGAACTCCGGGCAAAAGCTTGCTACGATCACTTGCACAAAGCGAGGGGCATCGAAAAAGATCGGCTCTCTTACAAAGGCTATGGCGATACCAAGCCGCGGGCTACCAACGAGACCATTTCCGGCCGGCGCCGCAACCGCCGCGTAGAGTTTGAATTGTTTGACCCCAAAACGGTAGAAGAAGGAGAAGAATAAACCACTTGTCGGGTAGCGAAGGGAATTCGGTGCCAGTTTCCTTCATCTGAGCATTCGCCATCCGATGCATAATTTTAAACCTGTCGATTAATTTGCTCCTTTGTGCTAATCGCAAAGGATCGGGCTCGCTTCTTCAGCCAATGGAGAGGCGGGCTTTTTTTGATGCAGATTTGATCTGCGGCAGGTTTGTGCCCCGGGGCATAACCCATTTCAGTGGAAAGGCGTTTTTCTGTTTAAAAGAAACGCTACGGTATGAGCCACCACCTTACAGACAACATCGTTGCCCTCGCAACCCCCTCCGGCGTAGGTGCCATTGGCGTTCTGCGACTGAGCGGGCCGGACGCAATACGGATTGTGAATGGCGTATTCCACGGCAAAGACCTGGAAGCGCAAGCCTCGCATACCGTACACTTGGGCACCATCCGCAACGACGAGGGGCGGATTTTGGATGAGGTGCTAGCCACGGTATTCGTATCGCCCCGGTCCTACACCGGCGA
>CAYNIT010000312.1:0-4789 GCA_964397205.1 uncultured Phaeodactylibacter sp.
ACACTGCCGAGCTTGAGGTGCAAATAAACCGGGAATTGCCCACCGTTTCAGTGGTGCCGCCTCCGCCCATTAACTGCGAGCGGAGCAGCGTGGCGATTGATGCTACTGCTTCTTCCTCAGGCGCCGGTTTTCAACCGGTTTGGACCTCCGTAGATGGCAATTTGGCCTCCGGGCTGAGCAGCCTAAATCCAACGGTAGAGGCAGGTGGGCTGTACCAATTGCGCATCCTCAACGAGGCAAACGGCTGTGCCGATTCCATGGAGGTGGAAGTAGCCTGGGATACCATTGCGCCGGTGGCGGTTGCTTCGGCTCAGGGTATTTTGGACTGCCTGCGGGATACGGTGCGATTGCTCAGCGAAGGCTCCACCATTGGCGCTGCTGTGGAGGCAGCCTGGAGTACGGTGGACGGCAGCTTTGGCGACAGCCCGCTCGCCCCCAACAGCAGTGCGGTAGCGGCGGGGCGCTATGTTCTGAATGTCACCAATACACAGAATGGCTGCACCGGTCGAGATACCGTTTTAGTAGAAGAAAATACGGCTGAGCCGGAGGGCCTGCAGTTGGATGTCGTACCTCCTTATTGCTTCGATGGATTTGGCCAAATTAGAGTATTGGGCGTACAGGGCGGCAATCCTCCGTATTTGTTCGCTATCGACGGTGGGTCTCTAAGCAGCCAGAAAAACTTCGAGGGCTTGTCAAGCGGCGCCCATACGCTCCTGGTAGAGGATGCTTTAGGCTGCCGCTGGCAGCAAACGGTGGTCGTGCCCGAGCCGGCGGTGCTGGAAGCCAGCCTGCCCAGCCAACTGGAGCTGAGCTTCAATGACAGCCTTACGCTTTCTCCCTTGCTTTCCTTCCCCGATTCTGTCATTCAGTCTGTACAGTGGTCGCCCAGCCAATATTTATCCTGCAGCGACTGTTTGCAGCCGGTCGTACAGCAGCCGAACCAGAGCGTTGCCTATGGGCTTACGGTCATTACAGAAGAGGGCTGCAGTGCGGAAGCGGAGGTATTGCTGCTGGTCAACAAAGAGCGGGAGGTGTACTTCCCGAATGCTTTTTCACCCGGCAATCAGGACGGCAACAACGATGGCTTCACCGCCTTTGGGCCAGCCGATAAGATCGAATCGATTTTGCGGCTGCGGGTGTTTGACCGCTGGGGCGGCCTGGTGTTTGAGCGCCGCGGTTTTGAGCCGAATAAGCCCGATGCCGGCTGGGATGGTACTCATAGAGGAGAAGAAGCTGCCGCAGGGGTTTACGTTTACACTGCTTTGGTGCAATTTGCGGACGGCAGGGTGGTGGAGTACAGGGGGAGCCTGAGTTTGATGCGGTAAGGTTTTAACCAACTGTCGTTTTTGCTAATGCCTTGAGCAGCTCGGAGGAGAGAAGGGGGGCTATTCGAAATCCTCTTCCTCTCCAAGCGCGAGTTTGGCGCCTGCTAGTTCGCTGAGCGCGTGCTGATCTCCGGCCTTTTGAGCAACGGCCATGCCTTCTTTGTAGGTGGCAAAAGCTTCCGGAGCTTGTCCCTGCCGCTCGTACCATTTGCCTAAGTGGTAATAAGTGCCGACGTAATCCGGCGACTGCTCGCGCAGGCGGAGGTACCACTGCAGGGCCTCTTGTTCGCGGCCGTGCTTTTCGTGCTCTTTGGCAATGGCGAAGGTCAGGAAATCGTCCTGCGGGCTTTCTTCCAGGAGCTGTAGCAGTTGTTCGAGTCGGTTGGTTGGCATGTTTTATGATATAATTTTTTAAAATTATCTTTAAAAACCTAATAGACAATACTTAAGAAGCAATTGTAAGCCCCTCGTCAAATGATAGCGAATTTTCGCTGAGCGGGTTTCGCCGTTTCGCTAAATTAAGTATATTTGCGAATCTGTAAATATTCTGTCTAAAAACGAACCCTGGCTGCATCTGTGTTCAGTCAGAGCGTTTAAGCAATAAAATCAACCGCCAATGAAATTACTGGTTTGTGTAAGCAAAACCCCGGAAACTACCGCAAAGATTGCCTTTACCAACGACAATACCGAATTTGATGGTTCCGGCGTTTCGTACATCATGAATCCCTACGACGAATGGTACGCCTTGGTGCGTGCGCTAGAAATCAAGGAAGCCGTCGGAGGGGATAGCAGCGTAACCATCATCAACGTTGGGCCAGCTGCTAACGACACGGTAATCCGCAAGGGGCTGGCGATCGGCGCTGACAAGGCTGTTCGCGTCGATGCGGAGCCCAAGAGCGCGCTATACGTGGCCAAGCAAATCGCCGAGTACGCTAAAGCCAACAGCTTTGATGCCATCTTTTTGGGCAAGGAAACCATCGACTACAACGGCTCGGAGGTCGGAGCTATGGTGGCGGAGTACCTTGAATTGCCTTTTATTTCCTACGCTTCTCACATGGAGATGGAGGGAACTACGGCTACCATCACCCGGGATATTGAAGGCGGCAATGAAATAGTCGAGCTGCAGGCTCCATTTGTCATCAGTGCTGCTAAAGGTTTGGCGGAGCAGCGCATCCCGAACATGCGCGGCATTATGATGGCGAAGCGCAAACCGCTTGAAGTAGTAGAAGCGGTAGAGGCAGAAGACCTTTCGGTAGCCGTCCATTACGAGCTGCCGCCTGAAAAAGGGGACGTAAAACTGGTAGATCCAGAAAATATGGAGGAGCTGGTGCGTTTGCTGCATGAGGAAGCAAAAGTGATTTAATTTTTTAGTCCGCCAACCCATTTTAAAAACGATTTCAAAGTCAAGATATAATGGTTTTAGTACTAGCAGAAACCCAGAAAGGAGAATTCAAAAAAGCAGCCTACGAGCTGGTAACTTACGGTAAAAAGACAGCTGAAGCGATGGGCAGCGACTGCGCCGCTCTGGTGTTGGGCACCGCCAATGGCCCGGAGCAGCTGGGGCAGTATGGGGCATCCAAAGTCTACCATGTTGCCGACACCGCCTTGGACGAATTTGACAGCCAAATGTACACCGCTGCGGTAGCTGAAGCGGCCAAACAAGTAGGCGCCACCGTCATTGTGCTGGGGCATACTTCCACCGGCAAATCCCTGCTGGGGCGTTTGGCAGTCCGCCTGAATGCCGGCTCTGTACCCGGTGTCAACGCTGTACCGGAGTTTGGCGAAACCTTAAAAGTTAAAAAGCCGGTGTTCAGCGGCAAAGCATTTGCCACCTATGAGATAAAGTCAGACATTAAGCTGTTGTCCCTGATGGGCAACTCGCTGCAGCCAGAAGCCGATGGCAGTGAGGCCGAAGTGACGGCATTGGAGGTGGACTTGCCCGCACCGCAGGTTAAGGTCAAAGAAGTTAAGCGCATGGAAGGCCGCACACCGCTGCCGGAAGCTGAGTTGGTAGTGTCTGCTGGCCGTGGTATGAAGGGGCCAGAGAACTGGAGCATCATCGAGGACTTAGCGGAAAAAATGAATGCTACTACGGCTTGTTCCCGCCCGGTGGCCGATGCAGAATGGCGGCCGCACCACGAGCACGTGGGGCAGACCGGAGTAGCCATCCGGCCCAATTTGTACGTTGCCGTTGGCATTTCTGGCGCTATTCAGCACCTGGCGGGTGTCAACAGCTCGAAGACAATCGTGGTGATCAACAAAGACCCCGAAGCGCCCTTTTTTAAGGCGGCAGACTACGGGGTGGTGGGCGATTTGTTCGATGTGGTGCCGCGCCTGAGCAAAGCTGTGGAAGAGTTTAAGTCGAAAAATTAGGTTTTTCCGCTGAAGGAGCCTAATTTTGCCGCGCTGTAACTGATTTCAGTAATCACTAACGGTAAAAAATTTAACATGGCTGAATATCTGACCAAAGAGAAAAAGGAAGAAATCTTTAAGGAGTACGGTGGCTCCGTCAAAAATACCGGCTCTACGGAAGCGCAAGTCGCGCTGTTCACGTACCGCATACAGGAACTGTCGAAGCACCTGCGGGAAAACCCGAAGGATCACGCTTCCCGCCGCGCCCTGCTGACCACCGTAGGCAAGCGGAAGCGTTTGCTGAACTACCTGGCTAAGAAAGATCTGGAAGGCTACCGGGAGCTGATTAAGAAGGTAGGTATTAGGAAATAAACCGGCCTGTGCCGCAACAGAGGAGCAACCTGGCTGATCATAAGCCGGTTGCTCCTTTGTCCTATAGCCTCCCTCTCCTTTACCCTGGGCACTGCCGATGCTGGTATAATTGTATTTTTTACTTATCTTCGCCACTGATATAAAAGAGAGAGAAAAGACATTAAGACAGAAGCGAAAAAGCTTTGACATGAGGCGAGCAATCCAAACTTTCCAAAGATTTCCCCGCCTCCTCAACTTCTAACCGCCTTTACCCGATCTTCATGCGGGTGGCCGCTCGATTCCTGTTCTTAATTGTATTGATCACGAAGCTAAACTAATTTCAACCGCAATGGGACAACAGATTCCAATTTCCACGTCCTTTGATTTACCAGATGGCAGAACGGTCACCATAGAGACTGGCAAGTTGGCCACCCAAGCCGACGGCTCAGTTGTCATCAAAGTAGGTGAAACAATGCTGTTCTGCTCTATCGTTTCTGCCAAAGAGGCGCGAGAAGGGCAGCCGTTTTTTCCGCTTTCCGTAGACTACCAGGAGAAATTCGCGGCCGCTGGCCGTATCCCCGGCAACTTCTTCCGCCGAGAAGCTAAACTTTCTGATTACGAGGTGTTGATTTGCCGCTTGGTTGACCGTGCTATACGCCCGCTCTTTCCAGATGGCTACATGAACGACACGCAGGTGATCATCAACTTGATTTCCGGTGAGAAAGAGGTGTTACCCGATTGTTTCGCTGCCCTTGCCGCTT
>CAYNIT010000313.1:0-4773 GCA_964397205.1 uncultured Phaeodactylibacter sp.
ACAAAATAACTTCGCCTATTCTAGGTAACTTGTTATTGCGCGACCCCTTACCCGCAACAGTGGGCCGCTCCGGATAAGCGTGGCCCCTCTCTTGCTAATCCCGCGCCTCCGGCGCTGGAGCAGGGACTGGTGCCGCGGGTTCTGCCTCTAACTGCTGCAGGACCTCCTGCACCGCACGTGCTATCTGCGGGTCCTTGCCATTGGCCAGTGCGGTGGGGTTTTCCGGCACTTCAATATCCGGCGGTACGCCATAGCCCTCCTTGAACCAGCTGCCATCGGGATTGTACATGCGGAAGGTCGGTACGGTTACGTAGCCGCCGTCGACCAGCCCAGGCGCGCCGCTGATGCCGATCAGGCCGCCCCAGGTGCGGGTGCCGATGAGCGGGCCGAGTTCTGCTTTGCGAAAGTAGTCGGGGAAGGCATCGCCCCCGGAACCACTCCAGCCATTGATGAGCATAGCTTTGGGGCCAAAATGAGCAACGGGGGGCCAGGGCCAGCTTTCGCCCGCCCGGACATCCCAGTAGGCCAGCGGCGGCCGGTTGAGCAATTCAATGAAGCGGTCGGGAATCTGCCCGCCGCTGTTGAAGCGCTCGTCGATAATCAGCCCCTCCTTGCGCCACTGCGCCTGAAATTGGCGGACCAGCTCGCTCTGGCCATCTATTCCAGTACTGCGTACATAAACGTAGCCGATGCGGCCGTCGGAGGCTTCCGCTACCATGCGCCGGTTCTGCTCTATCCAGTCGAGGTGGCGCAGGCGGGCCTCGCTGCGCATCGTCTCTACCACCAGGCTACGGACGCTGTCCTCGCCGGGGCGGCGCAGCTTCAGCTCCACCGTCTTGCCCGCCAGCCCTTCAAAGGCAGCGTAGGGCGGCTGCTCCGTATCAAGCGCCCGGCCATTGACCGAAAGCAGGAGGTCGCCTTCCCGAACATCCAGGCTTGGATGGTCCAGCGGTGAGCGGGTTTGGGCATCCCAGTCAGCGCCCCGGATAATGCGCTCAATCTGGTAGTTGCCTGCGGATACCGCCCAATCCACGCCCAGGTAACCCACTGGCCGGCGGTCAGCCTCTTCTGTATCGCCGCCGCCGCGGTAGGTGTGCGAAGCATTCAATTCGGCAATCATCTCTCCAATCAGAAAGTTGACATCAGAACGGGTTGCAGCATCTTCCAGCAACTGGCCGTACTGTTCCCGGATGCCGTCCCAGTCTACTCCGTGCAGGTTGGGGTCATAGAAAAAGTCTCGCTGAAAGCGCCAGGCATCCGTAAAAATCTGTTCCCATTCTGCACGGGGGTCAAGCATCATCTCCATTTCATCCTTTGGGAGCGGGTTTTCCACCTTCTGGTTTTCCGCCACATCGATGACCGCAAGCTGGCCGTTCTGGAACACCAGCATTTTCTTTCCATCAGCACTGAGCTGGAAGCCATCAGCATCTTCGAGGATGGTCTTTTCTTCGCGCTCCTCCAGATCGTAATACAGGATGGGCTTCTGCTTCTCGGCCGATCCGGTGTTCGGTGGCCGATGAAATATCAGCTTACCCTCTACCGCAGCAATGCCCGCAAAGTTGCCATGCTCCGGGGGCAAGAGCGCCACCCGCTGTTCAAACCCCTCTGTATCTATGCTTACCTCCTCCTCCGCTGATTCTTCTTCCGGCTCCTCCTTGTCCCCTTCTTCCTCAGCTGCCTCGTCCTCTTCTTTGGAAATAGCCGCCTCGTCGTTGCGGGCTGCGAGGGGATGGGGCAGGTCGTTGCGCAGCGTAGCGGCTGCTAAGCGCGTGGCGTTGGGGTAAACGAAGGAGTTATCCATATCGCTGTAAACCGGGCTAAAGTGGCGGTTGGTCTTGAAAAACAGGTGATCGCCTGATGCGCCGAAAACGGGGCTGCTGTCGCTGTAGTAGCCGGCAGTCAGCTGCTGCAGCTCCTGCCCATCGTAATCGTACAAAAACAAAGCTTGGTTGCCCGTCTCCTTGATGCTTCGCCCGTAAGCCAGCCAGCGGCTGTCGGGCGACCAACTGGGGGAAAAGCCACTCAGGGCACCGTGGTTCATCCAAATAGGGAATTGCTCAATCAGGCGGGTTTGACCAGCCTCCAGATCGTAGATTTGCAAGCGCATGTCATTGTCCACAAAGGCGATTTTCTTGCTGTCGGGCGACCAGGCGGGGCGGTAGCGGAACCGCGGCCCAAGCTCGGTCAGCTGCTGCGGCTCAGATGCTTCTTTCCAATCCCACAGCATGAGTTCGTACTCGCCGCTCTGATCGCTCCAGTAGGCCAGGTAGCGGCCGTCGAGCGACCAGGCGGGGTAGCGCTCCGCCGCACCAGAGGTATTGGTCAGGTTTTTGACGTAGCCGTGCTCGGCGGGCAGGGAAAACAACTCGCCCCGGGCTTGCACCACGACCCGCTTGCCGTCGGGGGAAATCGCCGCACCCTGCAGCAGCTTACTTACTTTCTCCCGCCGCGGTTTCAGCGCAGTACGGTCCGTGACCACATCAATGTCTACTTCTTCGTACCCCTCGCTGTCCAAATCCAGCAGGTAAAGCCGGCCGCCGGCGGTGAATACCATATCGGAAGGGCCGATGGAAGGAAAGGAAATATCATAGTCTTTGAACTGAGTGATCTGGCGGATTTCCTTACTTTCGCGATCGTACGCCCAGATGTTGTAGCGTTTTTCCGCTCCCCGGTCGGACAGGAAGTAGAGCGTATTGCCCGACCACATGGGCAGCTCGTCGTTGGCATCGCTGCGGGAAATGTTCTCGGAGGCGTAAGTATCTAGATCGAAGAGCTGTATGTCCGGGGCAGTACCGCCTCGGTAACGCTTCCAGTTGCGGAATACGCGAGACTTAGGGGTGTAGGCGAAGGACTGGCCGTCCGGGCTGAAAGCCCCGAATTCGCCGTAGGGCACCGTCAGCTTTTGGGCTTGCCCGCCCCCGGCATCAATCAAGTAGAATTGATTGTAGCGTTGCCGGCCGCTCTTGCGGGAAGACGTAAAGAGCACCGATTCGCCCTCCGGATGCCAGCCAATCACCCGATCGGAACCACCGTGGTAGGTCAGGCGTTTAGGAATACCACCCTGTACAGGCAGCAGGTACACGTCCGTATTGCCATCGTAATTGCCGCTGAAGGCAATCTGCTGGCCGTCCGGAGAGAAGCGAGGAAAGGACTCTGCTCCCTCCGGAGAGCTTAGGCGTAGCGCTGTGCCGCCGCTTTTGGGCACTACCCAGATGTCGCCGGCGTAAACGAAGGTAATTTGGTCTTGCGAAACATCGGGGTAGCGCAGCAGCCGAGCGTCGACCTGGGCTTTGATGGAGATGGTAGAGCAATAGCTTACCGCTAATAACAGCACAAATAATCTTAGGGTACAAATCCTCATCGAAGTCAACATTTTATTACGCAAGCGAATATAGAATAATTGCCGGTTTTTGCCGGTATCTGCGAAATGCTTCGCACAGAAAATTCAACTCTGCCAACCCATGCAGCATTCTTTATATGCCCGGCTCTCCTTACTGCAATTCCTCGAGCACTTTGTACTGGGTTCCTGGGTAGTTACTACCGGCACGTACCTGCTGGATGCCCTGGAATTCAGCGGACGGCAAGTGGGCCTGGTCTACAGTGGCATAGCGCTGGCAGCTATGATATCGCCCTTTCTGGTAGGCGTAGTAGCTGACCGTATCATCGCATCCGAGCGCCTGCTGGGCAGCCTGCATTTGAGCGGCGGGCTGGTCATGCTGGGGCTGACGCAACTGGAACTTTTCTGGTGGTTCTACCCCCTGTTTTTGTTGTACGCGCTGCTCATCATCCCTACGATGGCCTTATCTACTGCATTCTGCTTTCACCATATCACCGATGCCCGCCGGGAGTTCCCCCGCATTCGGGTGTGGGGAACGCTGGGCTGGGTATTGGCAGGTGTGCTGATCAGTTGGCTGGGAGCGGAAGCTACTGCTCTGCCGCTGCGCACGGCAGCCGTGAGCTCTATGTTGCTGGGGCTCTACGCTTTCAGCCTCCCCCATACGCCGCCCAGTGGAGGCAGCAGGAGTATTCGCGACTTCTTCGGCCCGGAAGTCATGGCACTACTACGGCGGCGGGATATTGCTGTGCTGGTCGCTGCGCTGGGCTTCATTGCTATCCCCTCGGGCTTTTACTACAGCTTCACCAATTCTTTCCTTACGGAAATCGGCATGGAGGGAGCAGCGGGCAAGATGGCGCTGGGCCAGGTGTCCGAAATCGTTTTTATGCTAGCGATGCCTCTGTTCTTTCGCCTGCTGCGTATCCGCTACATCATATTCATGGGCTTGCTGGCCTGGGGCAGCCGCTACGCTTTTTTCAGCTTCGGCGATATTGGTGATCAGAGCTGGATGTTGTACACCGGCATCCTTCTCCACGGTATGGCTTTCAATTTTACCGTTTTAGCTACCCAGATTTTTTTGGACCAAACAGTGCCAACTTCCTTGCGCAGCACCACGCAGGGGTTCATCAGTTTTTTATCGCAGGGTATCGGCGGGCTTACCGGCGCCTACCTGGCCGGAGAGGTTGTAGATTGGTATACCCTACCCGATCAGACGCATATGTGGTCTTCCATTTGGCTGGTGCCGGCCAGCGTGGGTGGGTTGGTAGCTTTTTTCTTCTTGCTGGGTTTCCGACGCCGGGGGCAGCCATGAAACTTGGTATCAGGAAGTAAAACGCTGACCGAACAGCTGGTAATTCACGCTGTTCAGCATTAGTACACTTTTGGCACAAAGTCAGGCTTGTTGACCAAGGCGGCACTGTCGCCCGTAGCCCGAATTA
>CAYNIT010000314.1:0-4720 GCA_964397205.1 uncultured Phaeodactylibacter sp.
TAAAGCAGAACAATACGGCCCTTACGAAACCCAAGCTACCTCTTTGCTGTGCACAATAGGGGAAGTTTTCCTCCTGATTTCCCTATATAAATGGAAAGTCCACCAAGCTGCCGCTTTTAACTTTCGACTCGATGATGCCGCTTGCTCCACCAATAAGAAACAGCTCCCACCGCCAGGTTCAGCACCCCCATCCAGCTCTCCCGCGGCCGGTCGTACAGCAGCACCGCCAACATCCAGAGGCTTACCGCGAGAAACACCAACTGCACCCACGGATAGCCAGGGCTCTGGTAAGCGGCCGCCCCCCGTCTTAGCCGCAGCAGTATGACACCTGCTACCGCTAGGGTAGTGAACAGCTGCAGCACGAAGCCGCTGTAGAGGAACACCTGATCGAAGTGGCTGGTGATGACCATGAAAAGGCTGATGGCTGCCTGCATCCACACCGCCCGCACCGGTACGCCGCTTTTGTTGTCTTTTGCCAAAAAATGCCAGATCGAATAGTCGTCTGCCATAGCCCGCACCACCCTCGGGCCGACCCACACGCTGGCGCTGATACTGGAAACCAGAAAGAGCGAAATGAAAAGCGACACCAACTGCCCGCCCACCGGGCCGAACAGGATTTCTGCCACTACCTGCCCGACATCTACCCGGCCTTCCAAGTCGCTGGCTTTAGCCTGATAGAGAAAACCCAGTTGCAGCAGAAAGTACAGAGAGCTGACCACCAGAGTCCCGCCGATCAATGCCCTCGGGAGGTTGCGCTGCGGCATGCGGATTTCTTCTACGATGTAAGCCGCCGCATTCCAGCCAGAATAGGCGTAGGAAACATACACCAATCCGATCATAAAGGATGGGCTTCCGATACGCAAACTGAGCGGTGTCTGAGTAATGGCCGTTTCGGCGGGTGCTGGCTGGTAGAAACAAGCCAGGATAAAAAAGAGCAGCAACAGCAGTTTGAGCAGCGTAAAGATATTTTGGAAAGTACTGCTCTGCCGGATGCTGACAGAGTGCGCCAGCGAAATCAGGAGGATAGCCAGGACAGCCAGCGTTTTTTTGCCCACCGGAAGGAAGTGCTCAGCGTAATCCCCCATGGCAAGGGCTGCCAGAGCCACTGCAGCCGCGAAGCCCACCGTGAGCGAAACCCAACCCGCCAGATAGCCCACAAAGGGATGGTAAATGCGGGAGAGGAAATAGTACTCTCCCCCCGAGCGGGGCAGCCGGGTGCCCAGCTCCGCGTAGCTGAATGCGCCCAGAAGGGCAATAACTCCTCCCAGCAGCCAAAGGAGCAGCACCATCCATACATTCTGGATCTTTGCTAACTGCAATCCCAGGCTGGTGAACACGCCAGTTCCGATCATATTGGCGACAACGATGGCGGCTGCGCTGGCCCAGCCTATCTTCCTCCCATTTGCTGGCTGCATGGATTCTGCGTTTCGGACGGTGGATAAAGGTAGCAATTAAACCGGCTTATGAAGCCGCTCTTTTGTTACGCTAACGAAACCATAACACATACACGGCAGCAGAAATGGTCTGTATTTCTCCCTGTTTGCTACCGCGCCCCGTTGGGTTGGCCAAGCGTTCTGTTCTGTCCCGTCCCAGTAATTCCATCACATCTATCGCTGCCGCTACAATTTACCAGGTGCTGTTGGTTTTTCTGCGCCTGCGCCATTCCCTACCTTTGTAAAAAAGAACCGACAACATGCGATCACAAAAAATTAGGTTTGAAAATGCAGAAGGCGAGGAGCTAGCCGCCCGCCTGGAAATGCCTGCTCACCAGCACCCCCATACCTTCGCCCTGTTTGCCCACTGCTTCACTTGCAACAAAAACCTCACCGCCGTACGCAACATCAGCCGGGAGCTCACCATGAAGGGATTTGCCGTGCTGCGCTTTGACTTCACCGGCTTAGGCGAAAGCGAAGGCGACTTTGCGGACACCAACTTCTCTTCCAATGTAGAAGATCTGATCGCCGCCGCCCGGTACTTGGAACAACACCACCAAAAACCTGCTTTGCTCATCGGCCATTCCCTCGGAGGTGCTGCCGTGATAAGAGCCGCCCACAAGCTGCCTGCTGTACAAGCAGTGGCTACCATAGGCGCCCCTTTCTCCCCTGAACACGTCAACCACTTGCTGGAGGAAGAAGAAACGGATATTAAAAAGGCAGGCAAAGCCACCGTCAACATCGGCGGCCGGCCCTTTACCATCAAACAGCAATTCCTGGAAGACATCCGCTCCCAGAACCAGCAGGAGAAAATCGCTAAGCTGAACCGCTCCTTGCTGCTGCTGCACTCGCCGCAGGACCTTACGGTGCAGATAGAGAATGCCGCCAACATATACCGCACCGCCCGGCACCCTAAAAGCTTCATTTCGCTTGACGGTGCCGACCACCTGCTGACCCGCAAGGAGGACTCCCGCTACGCCGGCGAGGTCATCGCCTCCTGGGCCAAACGTTATCTGGAATACCAACAGATAGAGCCGCTGCGCTCCGAAAAGGAAGTAGCCGTGCGGCTCCATTCGGAAGACGCCTTCACTTCGGAGGTATCCGTACGCCACCACAGCCTTACCGCGGATGAGCCGGCATCCATCGGGGGAAATGATTTTGGGCCTTCCCCCTACGAGCTCTTGTCCGCCGGGCTCGGCGCTTGCACCGCTATGACGCTGCGCATGTACGCCCAACGCAAGAAATGGCCCCTGAAGAGCGTCACCGTACACTTGGAACAGTACAAAGACCACGCCAGCGATTGCGAAAACATGGAAAAGCCAGGAAATAAAATTGACCACTTCGAACGGGTCCTCGAAATCGAAGGCGATCTAGACGAAGAGCAGCGGAAAAAACTGTTGGAAATCGCCGATAAGTGCCCAGTGCACCGCACCCTTCACGCCCCCGTCGAGATTAGGACCACCCTTAGATAGCAACTGGCCATCCCCCGTGCAGGGAATGGCCAGTTGCAGCAGAAGCTTGCGTCAATCGTTTAGCGCAGCAAGGTGATGTTGCCCTGTTTTTCTACGGCTTCTTCATTCGGGCATTGCACCCTTAAGTAATAACCGTATACATCGGGTGGGAGTTCCTTGCCGCGGTGCTTGCCATCCCAACAGAGGTTCCGGATATCTTTGGTGGCGAAGACCTCCTCGCCCCAGCGGTTGTAGATCATGAACTCTACTTCCTCGAATTCATCCAGGTACTCGCTGCGTAAGCAGACCGAATCGTTGTTATTGTCGCCATTGGGCGTAAAGGCATCGGCAACGAATACTTGCCCCTCGCAGAGCAGGCACTGTTCTACGCTGATAGTGGCGCTGAGCACGGTATCACAAACTGCTCCCTGAACCGTAACTGTATAGGTGGTCGTCTCAGTAGGCGAAGCATTAGTCGCTGCCCCATCCGGGTCACTTAACCCTTCCGCCGGGCTCCAGCTGTAAGTACAGTCGGAACAGCCCAGCACCTCCAGGGCTGCCGTATCGCCCTGGCAGATGGTATCGCTGCTGACCTCCAGCTCTACAGATAACTCCTCTACGAATACGTCGACGCTCGCCGTATCCATACCGCAGGCGTTCTCGGCAATGGCGACGTAGGTATGCTCACCAGCTACCGGGCTTACGGTAATGGAGGGCCCATCTCCAATAAAGGTAAGGCCGCTATCATCCAAGTACCAACTTATAAAATTGGTGGAGCTGGGAGGGGTAACTGTTGCTGTAAGCATGATACTGTCTCCCTGACAAATCGAGTCTGCGGAAGCCTGAACCTCTACTTCCGGCTCAGTCAGGTATTCAATGGTCGTCGTATCCGGCTGCACACAGTTCAAGCCCGGAGCTTGAGCGATGTAAACATTGATCCCGATTTCCGGTACTACCGTTACCGCCGCGCCGGTATCGATAGGTATGCCGCTGCCGTCGGTCCAAATCGTAGCCTCCGGCATCATCCAATCAGCCATCAGGCTTACGGTGTCTGGGGTACAAAGAATCAGGCCCCCACCGTCGATTGTGATGACACTACTGTCTACTACCACTACCACCGATGTGTCTCTAGCGCTTCCGCACCCGTTTTCGCTCTCAGCGATGTAAGAGAATGTACCGGTTTCATCCGGCGCAACCTCCAGAGAATCGTTTATCGCCAGCACATTACCGGCTGTATCAAGCCAAGTGTATGGGAAGAAATAATCTTCCTTCAATGCCAGCGTAGCCGTGTCACCCAGGCAAATCGTCGCAGTATCCACCGCGATGGGGGGCGAAGGTGGAGGCAGGGTATCAACCTGCAAACGTACTGTATCTGCCCCGGCACAGGCAAAGCCGGGCAATGTAGCTACGAGCGCTGTATCTCCAACTGCAGGAGTAATGCAGAGTTCCCCTCCTGTGCCAACGGTTTCGCCATCCAGGTTTTGCCAAACGATGGAAGAGGCCAACCCACCGCTCGCCGTAGCCGTGAAGCAGAATGCTTCTTCAACTGGAGCGCATAACAAGACCGTGGTATCTGGCTGAGCATCAAGGAGAATGCTATCCAGAACAGTCACGCGTACCGTGTCGCTGTCTGTAAAGCACTCATTGCTCGCTGTAACTACGTAGTCATAGGTGCCCGATGCGCCAGGAGTGACCACTAGGGGCGACCCACTGCCCAGGCTGTTTCCGTTCAGCGTCCATTCAATATCCGGTGTCAAGCTATCCGGTGCTATCGTGGCTGTAAGCGCTACACTATCTTCCAGGCAAATCGTACCGGCGCTGGCCGCGGCTTCTACC
>CAYNIT010000315.1:0-4666 GCA_964397205.1 uncultured Phaeodactylibacter sp.
GTTAGCGTGCAAAAAAACGAGTCTAAATCGGTAAGTTATTGTTGCGCGACCCCTGAAACTGCTTTATCATGCAACGTATTCCTATTTCTTTTTCAGCGCTCTGGCTATTCGTTTTATCTCTTGGCCTCTATTCCTGTGGCGACAACTTCGATGAAACACAGACCACCATTATTAATGGTGACCCGACCGCTCTTGATTCTACGGTCGTCAGCGGGCGTGTCATCGAAGAAGAGTCCTTACAACCTATCTTCAGCTAATAACCCGCTATCGTTTTCAGGAAACTGAGACGGAAGTGGATGAGGTGCCATCTGACTCCGCTAGCTTCTTCACCTTTCCGGATGGGCTGACCGAGTACTACCCCGGCGAATTAGAGCAAACTACCATCACCGAGCGCCGCGTGCAGCAGTTCAACCAGTTCCACCAGCTTGGCCTTTCCGCCGGCCTGCGCTGGCAGCCAACGCTGTTCCGGGAGGTACCTACTTTTGTAAAGGTACACTACGCCTATTACCCGCTTCGTTGGGCAGAAGGCCGCTCCCTTACCCCTTCGCTAGGTTATGCCCCCTTTGAAGACCCTGAGCTGGAAAGCACCCTACCCAAGCAGTTTTCCATGCTGAACTTGCAGGCGGGCACAGCCTGGCGATTGTCGGCATCGCTCCAGCTGGAAGCAGGCATTTTCTACCAGCGCACCCTTTCCAACGCCAGTGCAGTGGCCGGGGTAAAACTCCGGTACCAAAGCTGGGGGGGGACTGCTGGGGCTGTCCTGGAAACTTTAAAAAACAATCGGAAAGCGTATCGTACCATCGCAGCGGTGCCCCCGGGTTTTCATTCTAAACCAAAGGCCTGGTTATGCAGACTTCCACACAAGCCTGCGGCCATTTCTCATTGTACATGCATCCCGCTTCCCTAAACATTCCACTACCCTTTTTCCTTCAAACAAAAAACCATCCCTGATGCAACACCAAGTACTCCGCACCGATGAACTGCAGCCCGGCGAAATGAAGGAAGTCAGCGCCGGCGATCAATCTGTGCTCTTAGCCAATGTGGAAGGCGAAATCGTCGCCCTTTATCCCAAATGCACCCACTACGGCGCTCCCCTCGCCGACGGTGTGCTGAACGGCCATCGCCTCATTTGCCCCTGGCACCACGCTTGCTTCCACGCCAAAACCGGCCAACACCTGGAAGCGCCGGGCATTGATGGGCTGCCGCAGTACGAAGTCGAGATAAAAGGCAATGAAATATGGGTAGACCTGCCCGAAGAACTCAGCGACCGTACGCCCAATCCCATGGCAAAGCCAGAGGTGCAAAACGAAACGACTTACGCCATCGTTGGCGGCGGAGCAGCAGCTGCTTACGCGGCTGAGGGCATACGAGAGGCAGGCTTCACCGGCCGTATTGTGCTGTTTACGGACGAAGAGGAAGTGCCCTACGACCGCCCCAACTGCAGCAAGGATTACCTGCAGGGTGAAGCCCCGGAGGAGTGGATGCCCCTGCGAGAAGAAGCCTTTTACAAAAAGCACGGCATCGTACTTATGAAAGGGCATCGTGCCAAACAGGTCGACCCGCAGCAGAAAGAGATTCATTTCGAAGAAGGAGCATCTGTATCGTACGATAAACTGCTCATTTGCACCGGCGGCGCTCCCAACCGACTGCCCATAGCGGGGGCAGAGTTCGACAACGTCTTTACCCTGCGCAGCCTGGCCGACAGCCGGGAGCTGATGGCCAAAGCCAAGACCGCCAAGCGAGTCACCATCATCGGCGCGTCCTTCATTGCGATGGAGGCGGCCATGAGCCTGCAAAAGCACGATTGCGAAGTAACTGTCATCGCTCCGGAATCCGTCCCCTTTGAAAAGGTATTCGGCAAAAGGCTGGGCAAACAAATCCAACAGTGGCACGAAGAAGCCGGAATACAATTCCACCTGGGGCAGAGCGTCAACCAGATCGATGGGCAGGCTGCCGCTGAAGAGCTGATCCTGGATGACGAAAGCCGGCTCCCAACAGATCTGGTTATCATGGGGGTAGGCGTGCACCCGGCTACCTCCTTTCTGCCCGCTGAATTGACCGAGAGCGACGGCAGCCTGAAAACCGACCAATACCTACAGGTCAAACACAACATCTACGCTGCCGGCGATATCGCCTGCTACCCAGACGGCAGCGACTACCAACGCATTGAGCACTGGAAAGTAGCCTGCCAGCAAGGCCGGGTGGCCGGCATGAACATGGCGGGCGCCCAACAAGCCTTCCGGGCCGTGCCTTTCTTCTGGTCAGCGCAGCAAGACAAAATCCTGGGCTACGTGGGCCATACAGAAGGCTTCGACGAAACCATCCTGGAGGGAGCAATCGATGGCGATTCCTTTCTGATGCACTACGTCAAAGACGGCAGCATACAAGCCACCGTGTCCTTATTCCGGGACGAGGAGCTCTGCGCCGTGCAGGAATTGATGTACGAAAACCGCATGCCTTCGCCCCAGGAAGTGAAAAATGGCGTGGATTGGACAGCTTTGGTCTGATTTGAAGGGGTTGCTTATACCTTGAGCGCTCCTTTTTCCGTTGAGATGTTTTATATTACCGGAGTAAAAAACCCATCTTGCTCCACAGCAAGGCATCAACAGAACAAAACGCCAACGCCAATATGAGCCAACTCAAAGTACGCAGCGGAAAAGGGGAACTCAACCTCAAAAAGAGCAAAAAGCTCGTCGGCCTACGCACCAAAGCAGAGGCAGCCACAGAAGAGCAGGATTACGTCCGTGCTGAAATGCACAACAACTTGGGCGGTTTCAGAATCGTCAGCCTGGAGCAGGAAGACACCGACATCGACCGCAAGCTGGACGAGGTGCGCCAACGCGATGAAGTAGAGGTAGGCACTCATGTATACTACGCTGAAGGAAGCGACAAGCCCTTGGTTGCCACCGGCGAAATTTACCTCACCTTCGCAGAAGGAGTCAGCGAGGGGGAACAGCAGATTGTCCTAGACGAGTACCATCTCGAACTGGTAGAACGGCGCTCCCTGGAGCTGATCATCGCCCGGGTCACCGCCAACTCCCCCAACCCGCTGAAGGTCGCTCACTTGCTGCAGCAAATCTCAATGGTCAAAGTAGCCGAGCCTGACCTCGACACCCTGCTGGACGAGTACGAATACAACGAACCTTCCGACGATCTCGTCTCCCAGCAGTGGCACCTGCGCAACCTAGGCCGCATCCCCGGCACCAACTACCGCCTGCATCAAGGAGCAGATGCCAAAGTATTTGACGCCTGGCAGCGGCTCGACGGGATGGGCTCCGACCGAATAACCATCGCCATCATCGACAACGGCTTCGATGTCAATCATCCCGATCTGCGCACCAAGATTTTTCGCCCGTTTGACCTTTGGAATCAATCCTCCCACCTCAGCATGGGCGACCCGCGTTTTACCCACGGCACCCCCTGCGCCAGCGTTGCGCTGGCCGTCACCAACGGCAGGGGCATCGTCGGCGCAGCGCCGGAGGCTCGCTTCATGCCCCTGCACGGCACCTCCTTCAGCAATCGGGCTACAGAGCAAATGTTCGACTACTGCCTGGAAAACGGCGCGGACATCATCAGCTGCAGCTGGGGCACCACCGACCCCCGCTTCAGCCTCGGCTCCATCAAAGAGCAAGCCATCGAGCGCGCCGCCCGGCGCGGCCGCAACGGCAAAGGCAGTATCATCCTGTTCGCTGCCGGCAATGACGACCTGGATTACCTCAATTTCTACGCCACCCACCCGGATGTCATCGCGGTGGGAGCTACCACCAGTCAGGACCGCCACGCCAATTACTCTAATCGCGGCCGAGAGCTGGACATCTGCGCCCCCTCAAACGGAGACTGGCCCATACTGGCAGCCCGAGCTTCCTGGGACCCCGGCATTTCCTGGGAAACTGGCGCTTACAAATACTACCGCGACGGCAGAGACCGTGGCCCTTACTATAAGCATTTCGGCGGCACTTCCAGCTCCACCCCGCTGGTCGCTGGCATTTGTGCCCTTATGCTCTCCGCCAATCCAGACCTCACCGCCCGTGAGGTCCGCTCTATCCTGCGCAGCACCGCCGACAAGGTAGGCAGCCGCTCAGAGTATCGCAACGGGCATTCCTTCAAGTACGGCTACGGCAGGGTAAACGCCGACCGCGCTGTGGCCGAAGCCCTGCGCCGCCGCGACAAACCGGTGCAGCCGCCGGAAACTCCCGAGCCAGTAGAGGGCAAGGTCAACAGCGGCGACGGCTTGTTCCGCTTTGAAGTAGACGAACAACCGCCCGAGGGCTGGGGCGTACAGGTAGGCGCCTACAGCAGTTATGGCAACGTGCTGGTTCAGGTAGAAAAGCTGAAAAAACAATTCCGGATGCCGGTTATCGTCAAAATAACGGAATGGAAAGGCAAAACGCTATACAAGATCGTAGTGGGCTCCTTCGATGCCTACGAGCGCGCCCGGCAGCTCAACGAACGCATCAAGGCCGAACTCGGCATCAGCTCCTTCCCGGTGAACTTGGCGAAGCTGGGGTAGAAGAGAGATAAGGTGAAACTGCAAAACCGCAAAATGCAGGATTTAAGGGCATACAGTTCAGGTTCGCCTGCGGGAGGGCGCTAGAAGTGGCAAAGGCAAAATGCCTGCCCTGAAGGCGGAGCAGCGCAGAGTCCTTCAGGGCTTGCTCAAAGCTAA
>CAYNIT010000316.1:0-4656 GCA_964397205.1 uncultured Phaeodactylibacter sp.
GGAGCAGGAACAGGATCGGTACCGGCGCTACGAGGTGGATATCAACACCTATGAAGCCAACCTGGAGGCCCAACGCAAAGAACATGTCGACAAAGAGCAAGCCCTGTCGCAGCGGCAGCGGGAACTGAACAACCTAGTCGGCAAAATCCGCGGTATGGAGAACGACAAGCGGATGCAGCAGCAGAAACAGCAATTCCTTCAAGACAACTTGAAAAAGCTAAACGAAGAGATACAGTCTGCTCAAGCTCGCATCCGGGAATTGGAAGAGGACATAGGCCACTACCGCTCAGAACTGAACGGCGAAAAGCGCATCGAGGCACAGCTGGAGGAAGAGCTCGAAAGGGCAGAGGCAAAACTAGAGTCTATCAAGCAGGACCACGGCCAGCTGAAGTCAGGCCTGGATGAGATCGTGCAGCAACAGCAGGCCCTGGAGCGCGAGGCTTTCGAGCTGGAAAAGAAAAAAGCTGTCAACACCAATCAGATCGAAGGCAGCCAACGGGAACTGAAGCGTGCCGCCGAGGAAATCGAAAGCCGGCAGGAGGAAGTTGGGGGGCTGCGGGGCAAAATGCAAGAGCTAGGGGCGAAGGAAAAGGAGCAAACTCAGGCCTTGGAGCAGCTGGAGAATGAAGAGGAGCAACGTCAGAAACAGCTGGAGGAAGCCGAAACGCAGTTGGATGCCCTCAACAAAGAACGCACGAAAGTCAGCCGCTCGCTCGATGCCAAGCGCAACGAGTATAAGCTGACCAAAAGCATGGTGGAAAACCTGGAGGGCTTCCCCGAGTCCATTAAATTCCTAAGCAATACCAAGTCGCCAGAATGGAACCAGGAAACGCCTTTGCTTTCCGACCTCATCTACGTAAAGGAGGACTACCGGGTAGCCATCGAAAACTACCTGGAGCCCTACCTGAACTACTACGTGGTGCAGAACCTGGAGGAGGCCTACCGCGCCATTCAATTGCTGAATAAAACCCAAAAGGGCAAGGCCAATTTCTTTTTGCTCGATGCATTCCGCGACTACGCGCCGCCAATGGCGCTGTTGCCGGATACCCTACAGGCCATGGACTTGGTAGAAACAGATGCCGCTTACCGCAATTTGGTCTCCTATCTGCTGGAGAACGTGCTGGTCACCGATCGGGAAGACATTCAGGGGCAGTTGTCGGAGGGGCATTACGTGCTCCTGTCAAAAAGCGGGCGATTTATTCAGCGGCAATACAGTGTCTCGGGCGGCTCAATCGGCCTGTTTGAAGGCAAGAAAATCGGCCGCAAAAAGAACCTGGAAATCCTGGACAAAGCCATTCAGAAACTGGAGCGGGAAGACAACCGGCTGTCTACGGATTTCTACCGCATCAAAGACAAGATCGAACAACTGAAGGGCCGGCGCAGCCAGGGCAGAATACAGGAGCAGCGCAACCGGCTCAATCAGCTTATGCAGGAGAAAACGGCCTTTTCCACCCGTTTGGAAAACTTCGAGTCTTTCATACAGGAAGCAGAGGAAAAGCGGCGCGTACAGGCTGAACGTTCAGACCGCCTGCTGTACGAGAACGAGGAAATAGACGGACAACTGAAATTGAAAAAGCAGGAAATTAGCTTGCTGAAGGAGCGCATTGCCGATACCGATGTGACCTACCGGGAGGTGGCTGAGCAACTGAGCGCTGCCTCCAGCGCCTACAACGACAAAAACATTCAATTCATCCGCCAGCAGAACAAAGTCGCTTCCCTGCAGCGGGAGCTGAGCTTCCGGGAAAAGCAAATAGAGGAGTCGCGCAGCACTGTGCAGAACAACCAGCAAAAACTACAGGAGTCAGAGGCAGAAATCAAGCAACTTCAAGACGGTGCTGATGAGCAGGAGCGCCTATTATTCCGGGCTTATGCCGAACGCAAAGAGCGGGAAAACCTGCTCACCGAAGCCGAGCAGGTGTATTTCAAAGCCCGCGGGGGCATCAATAAACTCGAAGATGAGCTGCGCAAACTCAACAAGCAGCGCCAGGATGCTCAGATCCTGGTCAATCAGCTTAAAGACAAGGTCAATGACCTTAAATATAAGGTGAGTTCGGTAGGCCAGCGCATGCGCATCGAATTTAGCCTGGAGGTGGAAGAACTGCTGCACAAAGAGCCGGAACTGGGCTTGCCAGTGGAAGAACTGGAGGTGAAAGTTGACCGTCTGCGCGGCCGGCTAGAAAACTACGGGGAGATCAACCCTATGGCAGTAGAAGCCTTCGATGAAATGAAAGAACGGGCCGCTAATATCACCCAGCAACGCGATGATATCCTGCAAGCCAAGGAAGACCTCGAGGTAACCATCAAAGAAATAGAAGAAACGGCGACTATTCAATTCCTGGAAGCCTTTGAGAAAACGCGCCTCTACTTCATCGATGTCTTTCGCAGCCTCTTCACCGAAGAGGATACCTGCGATCTCGTACTGCTTGATCCGGAGAACCCCCTGGAGTCCAAAATCGAAATTGTCGCCAAACCCAAAGGCAAGCGCCCTCAAACCATCAGCCAGCTGTCGGGCGGCGAGAAAACGCTTACCGCGACGGCCTTACTCTTTGCCCTTTACCTCCTCAAGCCCGCTCCATTCTGCATCTTCGACGAGGTGGATGCTCCGCTCGACGATGCCAACATCGAAAAATTCAACAAAATCATTAAGAAGTTCTCCAAGGACTCCCAGTTCATCATCGTTACCCACAACAAGCTGACAATGGCCGCTGTAGACACCATCTACGGCGTTTTCATGGCAGAGCAAGGCGTGTCTGGCGTCAGCGCTGTCGATCTGCGGGACTTTGAGCACCAATCGAGCTTTGAGCTCGCGCAGAATTAGGCCTTTTATTGGCAGTGTGGGCAAGGCGAATGGCACTTTACCAGAGGCTCATTCTTTTTTGTCTTTTACTCATTTAAAATTTTCTTGCTTTGAAAACAATTTATAAAAATGCGGCGGCCGTCCCCTCCTTCAAAGCCGGCGACGACACGCAAATCCGAGAAGTCCTGCACCCTAAAAACGACGGGCAGGATTTCGGTTTCAGCCTTGCCCTTGCCAGCCTAGAAGCTGGTGAGGCTTCCAAACCGCACATCCTGCACGGTCGTTCTGAGACCTACATCTTGCGGTCTGGCCAGGGCCGCGCCTACATCGGCGGACAAGCTATTGACCTGCAAGCCGGGGAAGTGGTTTTCATCCCGCCGGGTGAGGAGCAATACATCGAAAACACTGGCCAAGCGACGCTTACCTTTTGGTGCGTCGTCTGCCCGCCTTGGTCAGCGGAGACGGAGGAGGTGGGGGATAAGCGGCGGTGATGGGGCAGGGAGCTGCTGCTTTCTCCGTTGGCCGGCCAACAGGTCAGCTTTCGCCCTGCCCTCCACTTTGAGCTGGGCAAAAGCCTGAAAATTTCATGCCTATAAGCCCGTGCTGGAGAGATAATTTTTGCAACTTCGGCGGTGCAGACTACGTACCTATAAGCGGTAAGCTGGTCTGATTCTGGTATAAAGCAATACAAACAAATAAAATTCATGTCAAAGGAAAACACGTACGTTGCGATAATGGCGGGAGGTGTAGGCAGCCGTTTCTGGCCGGCGAGCCGGGAGGAGCGACCAAAGCAGTTCCTGGATATACTGGGGGTAGGGAAGTCGCTGATCCGGCTGACTTTCGAGCGCTTTCTAAAGCTTTGCCCGGTGGAGCATATCTTCATTGTTACCAATAAGCGGTACGCGGGGCTGGTCAAGGAGCACCTGCCAGAGCTGGGAGACAATCAAATCCTGATGGAGCCTTCGCGCAACAATACGGCGCCTTGTATTGCCTATACGGCTTTCAAGCTGCAGGCGCTTGACCCGCAGGCGAATCTGGTGGTGGCGCCGAGCGATCACATCATCTTGAAGGAGGAGGCCTTTATCGATACTTTGCAGAGGGGGCTGGCTTTTACGGCGCAGCGAGATGCGCTGCTGACCTTGGGCATACAGCCTACGCGGCCGGATACGGGCTACGGCTACATCGAGGTGGGGCAGGAGGCCTCTGGGGATGGCCCGCAGAAGGTCGATGCTTTCCGCGAAAAGCCGGATCGCGCTACGGCGGAGGAGTACCTGGCGCAGGGGAATTACTACTGGAATGCGGGGATTTTCGTATGGCGGGTAGAGAGCTTGCTGCGGGCTTTTGAGCGTCAGGCGGGGGAGATCTACCGTATTTTGGGGGAGGGGGCGGATCATTACAATACGGCTGGGGAGCAGGCGTTCATCGACCGGGTGTACCCTACTACGCCTTCTATTTCGGTGGATTATGCGATTATGGAGAAGGCGGATAATGTCTATACCATCCCGAGCGATTTTGGCTGGTCGGATCTGGGGACTTGGGCTTCTCTATATGCGGAGAGCCCTAAGAATGAGGCGGGCAATGTGCTGCAGGGCAATCGTATTCACACGGTGGATACTAAGGGCTCGCTGCTGCGCGCGCCAGGGGATAAACTGCTGGTGGTGGGTGGCTTGGAGGATTACATCATTGTGGATGAGGGGGATGTGCTGCTGATTTGGCCGAAGAGCCGGGAGCAGGAGGTTAAGAGAGTGGCTGGGGAGGTGCTTGGAGGGGGTAGGGGTTGAGGGGTTTCCGACTTCGCTCATGGCTTCGTCGGACAGGGGAGGAGTTGAGGAGATGTGGGACCTGGGGGATGCTTGGTT
>CAYNIT010000317.1:0-3294 GCA_964397205.1 uncultured Phaeodactylibacter sp.
CAACCACGCTAAACTTAATTTCAAATAATGGCAAAGGCGAAAGGAAAAGCAGCAGCCAAAAAGGCTAAAAAGCGGAATCTAAAGGTAGAGGGAGAAGGCATGGCTTACGTACAGGCTACCTTCAACAACGTCATTGTATCCCTTACCAACAAGAAAGGGCAGGTGATTGCCTGGTCTTCTGCTGGCAAAGCCGGGTTCCGTGGTTCTAAGAAAAATACGCCCTACGCAGCGCAGGTAGCCGCTACAGAAGCTTCTAAAGCAGCTTATGATGCCGGCTTGCGGACAGTGGAAGTCTTCGTTAAGGGGCCCGGTTCGGGCCGCGAAGCGGCTATTCGTGCCATTGACGTAGCGGGCATCAAAGTGACGCGCATCAAAGACGTTACGCCGGTGCCGCACAACGGTTGCCGCCCACCAAAGCGTAGAAGGGTTTAATCATTTGAAAATCATTATGTAAAGATGGCAAGATACACTGGTCCTAAGACCAAGAAATCAAGAGCGTTTGGCGAGCCCATCTTCGGGAGCGCCAAATCATTCGAGCGCAAAAAATATCCACCGGGGCAGCACGGCAATAGCCGCCGCCGCAAACAGAAATCGGACTACGCTTTGCAGTTGATGGAAAAGCAGAAAGCGAAGTACACCTACGGCGTATTGGAACGTCAATTCCGCAATCTGTTTGATAAAGCCAACCGCAAATCCGGCGTTACCGGTGAGATCCTGCTGCAGTATCTTGAAGCACGGCTGGATAATACCGTTTTCCGCCTCGGGCTTGCGCCTACCCGCCGCGCGGCTCGTCAGTTGGTTTCGCACCGCCACGTAACTGTAAACGGTGTGATCACCAACGCACCATCCTGTCAACTGCGCCCCCGCGATATCGTTGCCGTACGCGGAAAGTCACAGGGGCTTGAAGTTGTCCGGGATGCCGTAGAGTCCAAATCGGACGTGCGCAAGTACTCCTGGCTGGAATTCAACCCAGATAAGTTTCAGGGTGTTTTCCTGCAGTACCCAGAGCGGGATCAGATACCAGAGAAGATCAACGAACAGCTAATCGTTGAATTGTATTCCAAGTAACCTACGAGCCGCTGCCAGTGCATACAGCAGCAGCTTTCAACATAACAACGGCAAGCCAAAAAGTGCCCTTCTTCCAGGAGGGCACTTTTAGCCGTTTAAATCATCCTTTTCAACACCATACCGTTCCTGATATATGAGCATTCTAAACTTCCAAAAGCCGGAAAAGATTGTAATGCAAAAAGCCGATGACTTTGAAGGGCTTTTTGAATTCAAACCGCTTGAACCGGGCTTTGGCCAGACCGTAGGCAACTCCCTGCGGCGCGTGCTGCTCTCTTCTTTAGAGGGCTTTGCCATCTCTGCGGTCCGTATCGCCGGCGTAGAGCACGAATTCGCCACCATCCGCGGTGTCGTAGAGGACGTGGTGGAAATCATCCTCAACCTCAAGCAGGTACGCCTCAAACAACTGCTTAGCGACGAAGACGTAACGAGCGAGAAAGTTTACCTGACCGTCAACGGCAAAGAAGAGTTCCGCGCTGGGGACATCGAAGAACACACCAACGTGTTCAAAATTATGAACCCCGAATTGCTCATCTGTCAGATGGAACCCTTTGTCAACCTCGAAGTGGAATTGACAATCACTAAAGGGCGGGGCTACGTGCCGGCCGATGAAAACCTTCCGAAAGATTCTCCCATTGGGGTTATACCCGTGGATGCCATCTACACGCCTATCAAAAATGTAGCCTACCGCGTGGAGAATACGCGCGTAGGACAGCGTACCGACTACGAAAAGCTGTCTATAGAGGTGAAGACCGACGGCACTATACACCCGGAGGAAGCCATCAAGGAAGCATCTCGCATCCTGATTAAGCACCTCATCTTGATTACCGATGAAAACATCACCATCGATGATCCGGCGGGCCGCAAAGAGGATATTGTGGATGAGCACATCCTGCACATGCGGAAGCTGCTCAAGACATCCCTCGAGGACCTCGACTTGTCCGTCCGGGCTTACAACTGCCTGAAAGCAGCTAAGATCAATACGCTGGCGGAGCTGGTCAGGTACGATACCCACGAGTTGCTTAAGTTCCGCAACTTCGGTAAGAAGTCACTGGTGGAAATCGAAGAGCTGCTGCAGGACAAAGGGCTGACTTTCGGCATGGACTTGTCCAAGTACAAACTCGACGAAGAGTAACTGAACCATAATCGCTACAGGCGGCTCATGCGAGCCGATTCTTTAACTTGCGGTTACGGGTTTGCAGAGAGGAGCTGCCTGTGCTCCGGGACTATACCATCTGCTGTTTGCCTAGTGCCGCGAAGCAAATTCATTGATAATGAGACACGGTAAGACATTTAACCATCTCAAGCGCAAGAGCGGGCACCGCAAAGCCACGCTGCGCAACCTCGCCGCTGCTCTGATTGAGCACAAGCGTATCAATACGACGCTTGCAAAGGCAAAAGCCCTGCGGCAGTACATCGAGCCGCTCGTCACCAAGGCGAAGAACAACAACACCCACTCCCGCCGGGTGGTATTCCGGGCACTGCAGAACAAAGAAGCGGTGAAGGAACTGTTCGGCCCTATCGCTGCTAAGGTCGGCGAGCGTGCCGGCGGATACGTCCGGGTGATCAAAACCGGCTTCCGCCGCAGCGATGGAGCAGAGATGGCCATGATCGAGTTTGTCGACTACAACGAAACGTACACCGCTGGCAAAAGTCAGGGTGGTGGGCGCCGCCGCCGTCGCCGCCGGGGAGGCTCCGGAGGCGGAGGGGCTGAGACTGCCGCTACAGCGGCAACTGCCGCCGCCGCGGGTGGAGCTGCCGCTGCCGCCGCCGGCGATGAAGAAGAATAAGCCTGCTATCAGGTATCCAAGTAAAGAAAGAAAAATCCCGGATTTTGGCGTGCGCCGAAATTCGGGATTTTTTTAGGGTAGTGAATGGAACTGAAAGGGCGGAATGGAAGCTAGGTTTGGGCAATGGCTAGAGGGTAGGAGGACTGGGTTGTCAGGATTGTGCCCAGGCCTAGGCAGAGGCTGAGAGGCGCGGCGGTGGCTAATTGGTTGGCTGGCAAGCCATCCCGCGCGGCTTATACCTTTGAGGCTGGAGGCAGCACGGGCAGCTCTGGAGAAAGGTTTGTCCATTCAGCCTCCAATTTGATTCTAACTGCTCAGGCCGTTAGTTTTGAGCCAAGAGCATCAACCCGACTAAAAGTATGTTTAAAAATCCCATCAATTGGCTACGAGCGGCAAATTTCATCCTGTACTGCGTGAGAAAGCCTCGTCGTACCTTCCA
>CAYNIT010000317.1:3394-4630 GCA_964397205.1 uncultured Phaeodactylibacter sp.
GGGCCTACAGTCCAGACCGTCAGCGTCTGGGATCAAAGACTTGTCCAACTGTTGTAGCTGCCGCTGTTGCTGCACCATCGGCAGCACTTCGAAGTATTTTCCGGGCCCGGGTGTAGGGATGGAACTCCCCGCCCGCGCTCAGGTACCTCCCATAGACCGGCAATAAGCCAGCCTATGGGGGTAATCCATCAATTAGAGCTAATAGCGTAGGACAAGCCCAGTATCCAGTAGGTCTGCAGCGGATTGTCGGAACGGCCAGCGTTGAGCGCCTCCTGCTTGTTGTTGCGCAGGCTCACATCCAGTCCAATGCCGATGCCCTTGTAAGCCGTGCTGAAGGTGTTGACCCAGGTCCAGTTGGAGAAATCGCTGTCTTCGTAGCTTAGAAAGCCGGAGAAGTTGGATTTCCAGTTCAGCCCCTCTACGATATTGCGGGTGTAGTCAGCGACGAACTTCGCGCCCAGGGAAGACTCAAAGTTGAACTCCTCTTCCGCAAATACGAAGTTGTAGTTGAGCGGGTGAACCACTACGACCAGGTTTTGGACGGGTGTCCAGGTAGCTCCCAGCCCCAGATCGAGGTAGCCCGGGTTGTTGAGCCTTCCGTCCAGCACCGAAGTCCGGTACTCCGCCAGGGTAGAGATGGCAATCTTTTTAGAAAGCTTGAAGCCATAGAGCGACGAGATGTTCAGGGCATCCGCCGACACCTGGAAGTCCTCGTTTTCCTGATCGCCTTCGACACTTTTGTTGTCGAACTTCAGCCAGCCCAGTGTAAGGTTGAGGTTGTTGCGCCAGAAGGATTTTTCCCAATCGGCATTGAGGAAGGCACTGGAAGTAATGCCGATATTGATGGCCTGGGTGCTGGGCTGGTCCTTGGGCAGCCAGTTGTCAAAGTTGACAAAGTTGACGCCCAGGTTGCCCAGCAGGCCCTTTTCCCAGTGGGGGTAGGGGGTGAGCTGGTCCGTCAGCCCGGCTACATCGGCCTTCAGCCCTTTCACCTGTTTGTCCAGAGCTTTGAGTTCCTTTTCCAGAGAATCCAGTTGAGCGCTCTTGGCTTCTTTTTCGGCCTGCAGCTCTTCGGTGGTCTGTGCGGAGGCGGCAAGCGGCAACAGCACGGCTGCCAGAACTGCCACCCAGAAGTACCTTTTCTTCATAGTGAGTGGTAATTTAATGTGTTACACAAAATGTAGGTCGCGGCAAAAATACGCAATTCGATTGCCTGACAAAGGCTTTTGGCCTTAG
>CAYNIT010000318.1:0-4580 GCA_964397205.1 uncultured Phaeodactylibacter sp.
TGACCATCTGGTACGTGGGCGAGTACGGCATCGACCTGTCCGCCTACAGCGGGGGGTTGGCCGATTATGGCATTTCGCAGGTCATTTACTTTGAAATCGAACCGCAAGTCTACTGGCAAATGGCGGTGGGGGTCTTCCTGACCTCAGTCCTGGCGGCTATTTACCCAGCCTTCAAGGCCATTCGGCTCCAACCGGTAGACGCACTGCAACACGTATAACAAAGGCTTTCTAAAAAACAAGAACAATGGCTGTCATCAAAACCAAAGGGGTCGAAAAAACCTACAACCCTGAGCAAATACCCGTAAAAGCACTGAAGGGCGTCGACCTTGAAGTCAGCGAAGGGGAGTTTACTGCCATCGTCGGGCCCTCCGGCTCTGGGAAGACTACCCTGCTCAACATTATCGGGGGGCTCGACCGGCCAAGCAAGGGGTACGTGGAAGTAGGAGGGGAAGACATCTCCATGATGTCCGACAACGAACTGATTGATTTCCGCAAGGAGCACATCGGCTTTGTGTTTCAGGCTTACAACCTGATTCCCGTACTGACCGCTAAGGAGAACGTCGAGTTCGTGATGCTGCTACAGCAGCGGCCCAAAGCAGAGCGCGATGCCCGGGTGAAGGAGCTGCTGCAGGCTGTAGGCCTGGAGGATAAAATAGACAAACGCCCCTCCGAACTCTCCGGCGGGCAGCAGCAACGGGTGGCCGTAGCCCGTGCCCTGGCCCCCAAGCCTACCTTCATCCTGGCGGACGAGCCCACGGCCAACCTGGACTCGGCCTCCACCACTAATTTGCTGGACATCATGGCGCGCCTCAACGAAGAGGAGCGCATCACCTTCGTCTTCTCCACCCACGATCAGCGCGTCATTGACCGCGCCCGAAGGGTGGTGACGCTGGTGGACGGGGTGATCGACCAGGATCATAGAAGGGCACGATAAGGCTACAAGCCGCTGTAATTAAAATACCAAAATACCAACATCGAGATGAAGACCAAGAGCCTGTTGCCATTGCTCTTTTTGCTCCCCTTAGCGGTTGGCGCCCAGCAAGAAGCGCCCCGGAACTGGTCTGTCAATGGCTATTTGAAGAATATGCAAACCCTGCTGTTTTTCAATGATGCCTATCCGGATGTACAGCAGGGGCAGCTGGTGGATACTTTCTTACAGGATAACCTCATCCACAACCGCCTCAATTTCCGCTGGTACCCAGGGGGCCACTGGAAGCTGCGGGCGGATGTGCGGACCCGTGTGTTCTACGGGGGGTTGGTGCAGGCAAGCCCGGACTACGGCGCGCAGATTGATGATGTCAACAACGACTACTTTGACCTTTCAGCCGTGCTCTTTAACGGCCATTCTTGGGTGATGCACACTATGCTGGACCGATTCTACCTGCAGTATACTAAGGATAAATTGGAAGTGCGCTTGGGCCGGCAGCGCATCAACTGGGGGGTCACTACCGTCTGGAACCCCAATGACATTTGGAACGCTTTTGCCTTCACCGATTTCGACTACGAGGAGCGGCCCGGCAGCGATGCCCTGCGCCTGCGCTACTACACCGGCTTTGCCTCTAGCCTGGAACTGGCAGTGGGCATCTTCGATGATTTTGACGAGGCGACCATCGCGGGCCTCTGGAAGTTCAATAAGTGGGCGTACGACTTTCAGCTGCTGGCGGGCTACGCGCGGCAGAACCTTACCCTGGGTGGCGGTTGGGCCGGCAATGTAGGCAACGCCGGCTTCAAGGGAGAGTTGACCTACTTCCTCCCGACGGTGGAGGCGGCAGACGAGGCGTTCTCAGCTACGCTCGGCCTGGATTACTCCTTTTCCAATGCGCTGTACGCCAATCTCGGCTACCTGTACAACAGCGAGGGCAGCGGCAGCTCCAGCATCACCAATCTGTTCGATTTCGAGCTGTCGGCTCGCAATCTCTACCCGTACCGCCATGCCGTTTTTGCGCAAGCATCCTATCCCTTCACCCCCCTGTTCAACAGCAGCCTGGCCCTCATTTACAGCCCGGTTCGTATCAACGCCCTATTCGCCAACCCCACGCTGACTTATTCCATCAAGACCAACTGGGACATCGACCTGATCGGGCAAATTACCTTCAATGAGGAGGCTGAAGGGTACCGCAGCCCCCTGCAAGCAGTATTCCTGAGGCTGAAGTGGAGCTACTGAACAGGCGCGTAGGTCTCCTGGAATTCTCGACGGGCAATCCGGTATACTTCCTCTGCGCCTTTGGGCACTGCCAGGTAGTCGCCAGTTTTAGCTACCATCGTTTCGCCCCAAGGCGCTACGAACTGGAAAGGGGCTTCCAAACCCAGCGCATTCAAATTGGCATCGGACAGCTGCAGGGCATCAATTTCTCCGCTTGCCCGGTACAGGGCAAAACCTTCCTCCGCTTCGCGCAAAAATTGGTACCGCTCCTCAAAGTAGTCGGCTTTGACTACATACATCTCCTGCGCTTGGGTGGCGTTGCACAGCAGGTAATCGCCGGGTTTTGCCTGATGAGTGGTCTCCCTGCCATCGCTAGTAATTGTTTCGATGGTTTCTCCTCCTTCGGCGCGTTTAGCTAAAACATTGGTTTTTTTGCGAAAGCGCTGGCCATTGCTGCTCAATAAGGGGCGGACCCGTTGGAGCATTTCAGCCTGTGGCACGGTCCTATCCATTTGCTTTTTTTTGCCAAATTAGGAGTCAAACAGTTATCTTTACAAACAATTGGTCAGATTTTTGGTCTAGTATTTGATAAAGGGCACAATGGACTATAAATTTAGCGCAATTGATGCACTATCAATTTATTCCTTCACCATACAGCTCTGAAAACGTATGGGAACGTGCCGGCTTTCATGCCGGTTGGCAGCTTTCTGCAAAACCTTTTGTCGGCTCGCAACATCGGTATCTGCCGGGTCGTTATCCAATTGCGAGCTGATTTTTGAATTGGAAAACGGCAACAAAAAATGCTCCCTCTCTGTTTCGCCGGTGAAATTTGGCACAATTTGCCGTTTCAGTCATTAGTAAACTATTTCACACTATACAATCCAAAACATTATGAGTACCCGTTTTAATTTCAAAGCCCTATTGCCACTATTCGCCCTGGCATTGGCCTTTACGGCCTGCGAGCCGCCCGCTCCACAGGAAAACATCGTAGAGATTGCTTCCAACAAGGATGATGTCAGCACTTTGGTCAGCGCTCTGGAAGCTGCTGAACTCACCGGTGCTCTGGAAGGCGAAGGGCCCTTTACCGTATTCGCACCGAGCAACGCCGCTTTTGAAGCACTGCCCGATGGTGTGCTAGATGCGCTGCTGAAGCCGGAGAACAAGGATGTACTCAGCGGCATCCTGCGCTACCACGTTGCATCCGCCAAACTAATGGCAGCGGACATTACCGCCGCCATAGAGGAAGGCGAAGGCAGCCACACTGTTGAAACCCTGCACGGCGGAACCCTCACCGCTATGGCCGAGGGCGAAAGCGTAAGCTTGAAAGATGCTCAGGGCAAAACAGCCACTGTTACCTCCACAGATATAGAGGCTTCCAATGGCGTAATTCACCTGATTGACGCTGTCCTGCTGCCCGAGGGCATAGATCCTGCTGCTCTGCTGGCTGCTCCGGATATCGTGGGCGTAGCTTCCGGCGACGATCAATTCAGCACGCTAGTCAGCGCAGTACAAGCCGCCGAATTGGTCGAAACGCTTCAGGGAGAAGGCCCATTCACCGTTTTTGCTCCCAATAATGCTGCATTCGAGCAATTGCCGGAAGGTACCTTGGAGACGCTGCTGGAAGAAGAAAACAAAGACCAACTCAAAGGAATTCTGACTTACCACGTCGTAGCGGGCAAAGTCGATGCCGCTACCCTTACGGAAGCCATTCAGAATGCTGAAGGTGGTGAATACACCATCACTACCGTAAACGGCGGTGAGCTGACGGCTAGCGTACAGGATGGGAATGTTGTCCTCACCGATGCACAGGGCAATACTTCTACCGTGATCGCTACGGATGTAGAAGCATCCAATGGTGTAGTACACGTCATTGACACCGTTGTTATGCCGTAAGTTTCTGGCCTAAACCTTTCTTAAAGGTTATCCCTCCTTTGCTCAGTGTTGGCAGGGGAGGGATTTTTTCTGCCCGCTTGTCATTTTAAGGGGTACCACTTCCGCCGATGGGTTTATGCATCCTTCGGTGGCCAGGGGTGACAAGTTGGCGAACGCCCCGTAGTTAAGCGCTCAGAAACCGAAAGTGCTTCTTTCTCGCTGGCCTATCCGAAATGAGGGATGGCGGCTATGTTGACTCCATGCCGGAAATACTGCCCTTATTTCCAAGTGGAGCCGGCGCTGATGCGAAGAAGCGCTGCCGGATACGGCGCGGCAAGGGCAGAGCCCGAAACCTAGGTGAACATACGGGTAGCCTACGCATAGCCATTTCGTCAATATCTTTATTTTTTTAATGCTATTTCGTAACTTATTTGCGTGGCCCGCGTAAATAGAAGGGTACATTCACTTTACCGGGTGTTGCCCTCTACAGCAATTGGGCAACCCAAGAAAAAAACCGGTTTTCAAGTATGGCTAAAATCCTAATCGTCGATGATGAAAAGAGCAT
>CAYNIT010000319.1:0-4576 GCA_964397205.1 uncultured Phaeodactylibacter sp.
TGGAGTTTTACGCTCAAGCCTCTGCCGACTGCGCGTTTCTGAGTATTGACTGCTCCACGCCTTTTTTGCGCCGCTGCTTTGAGAATTACTACCTTGTCAGGGTGCAGAATACCGGGGCTGCATCCAGCCAAAACACGGAAGTCAGGGTGTCACTGGATTCCTTTTTCTTGTTGGAAGATGCTACCATACCCTACAGCATGGAGTCGGGGGAAATGGTATTTGACCTTGGCGAATTGGGGATCAATGAGACGGTTACTTTCCGTATTTATTTCACCCTTTCCTGCGAGGCGGAATTGGGGCAGGAACACTGCGTGGCCAGCACGGTCAGCGGCGGGGATGTATGCGGGCAGTCTCCAACTTCAGCAAGCGAGTGCCAACCCAATATTGGGGCATTTGACCCAAACGACAAACGCGTGTTTGACAGTAGCGGGCGGCAGGTGGAAACCTTGGATAAAGGGGCGTATGTCTACTACCACGTCCGCTTTCAAAATACAGGGACCGATACGGCCTTTACCGTGCGGATAGAAGATGTGCTTTCCGACAAGCTCGATTTGAGTACATTGGAGCTGCTGAATGCGAGCCACGACTATACTTACAGCCTAAAAGAAGGGCGGACCCTAGAGCTGGTGTTTGACCAAATCATGCTGCCGGATAGCAGTACGAACGAACCGGCTTCCCACGGTTTCTTCAAATTCAGGATAAAGCCATTGGCTGAACTAGATTATGGGGCAAGCATCTCCAACCAAGCCGCCATTTACTTTGATTTTAACGAGCCCATCTTCACCAACGACGCCCTGTTTGTATTGCAAAAGCCTTCAGCTACCCACTCGCCTGGGCAGTGGGCAACAATAAGCGTGTACCCCAATCCCGTCGGAGAGGCATTGTTCATCAGCTTTCCGCCCGGGGCAAGCCGGTCAGGCCTCAGCGTAAGCATCGTAGATTTGCTCGGCCGGCCTGTGCAGCCCCTAAAACCATTGCTCAAAAACCGGGTGGAAGTCAGTGGCTTGACGGCCGGCGCGTACTGCCTATTGGTTTGGAAAGAGGGGCGCCTGCTTGGCCGCTCGCGTTTTGTGAAGCAGTGATTAAGCCCTACGTTCAGCATCACGCAAAACACTTTGCCCCATTACGCCGCTGGAGGACTATAACCAAACAGCATAATATCAAGTAGCATCAGGCATGTTCTAACCGGCAGAACAGAAAATCCGCCAAACAGGCGCGTGCCGGCAAAAGCCGAAGGAGGCGAGAGCAGATGGAAGCCCCTTTGCATGTCCTGCGCGAGTTTTGGTATGGCAATTAGTGGTTGGGGCTACAGTCTGCGGGCTTCCTCGAGCAGCCACCGCCGTTCGGAGACGGGCACCGAGCTGGACAGCCGCTTGATGAGTTCAGCGAGCCGGACCTTGCATTGCTGATGGGAAACTCGCCTCATCTGGATCGCTTGGCGGAGGTCAGCCAACTGCCGGATGTACTTGATGAAACGGTTTTTCCGTTCCCGGCTTTTTTCATCGTAATAGCGCTTATTCCGGCTAAGGTGCATGCGGTAGTTATCCAGTCTGCTAAACAGCTGCTCGCTGTCTTCCTTGTAAAGGATTTTGATCTCCAGAACGTAGGCCCTGCTGTTCATGATGGCATCGCCGAACCTTGGGTGCTTTTGCATTTCAACGAAGTGGTCGCGGCTTTTACCGAGATCGCCGGCAGCCAGATAAAGGATGGCATAGCCATAACTGACTAGCTTTTCGGCATCCGGGCTTTCTACTTTATCGCGGTGTTGGTCCAGGAATTGCTTCAGCCATTCAAACTCTCTTTCCCGGGTGCTGATGGTAATCAAATTGAGGAATACGCTAGGAGTGAGTTTTTGGTTGAGGTGAAGCCACCCCTCCTGCAGGTGCTGCTTGTAGAGCTGGAAGCGCAATTGGTTAAGACCGGCATAACCATCGTTGCATTTCCAGGTGCAAAAATTTCTGGCCAGAGTGGCGACAATTCTGACGACGGGTTCGGGTGTTTCCCTGCGGTGGCGGTCGAGCAGCTCCAGGAAACGTTGAATCTGCGCCTTTGGGTCTTCGGAGGGCTGCTCAAACAAGAGCATGGCTTCGTCAATCAGCTTCACGGAAGGAGCGCCCAGGTGCTGATGAGCCCGGAAGGAACGGCGCATATCAGCCATTAGCTGGGCCCAGGCAGGCTGGTATGCCGGGTATACGCGTTGCTGCTGCATTTCCACCAGGGCTTTTTCCATCAGTTGCACGGCAAAGAATAAAGTCAGCGACTCTATGGTGTTCGGCAGGTTGAGGTTGCCTTGTCGGATGTTGCGGATGTTTTCCAACTGGAAGATGCTTTCCTCCAGCCAAAACCGCAGCAGGGGAGCTTCCTGGGGCGGGGGCGGCTGCTTTTTAAAGCTGCGTTGCGCCCGGTGGAGCATCTTTTCCTTGAGCTCGATATGCCCCCTTTCCTGGTAAAATTCGCCATTCAGCAAGTCTTCCAGAGCAGGGCCCCACTTGGCATCCATCTGCTTCCAGGCGATGTATTTCCTGACCAGGGCCAGCAGCTTCGTGCTCAAGTTGTTGAGATAGCGCACCGACACCGCGCTTGCGCCATCGGACAGTGCTGCTGCCAGCTCGTCTGCTTCCGGCAGTTCTTGGCTGGGGGAGCACAAAACATCTTTCAAGAGCCTGAAGAGCTTGAGGACGGAATTGAAGTGGGTGCCTTTGTTGAAAAAAGGGCTCTGGATGAAAGCCTCGATTTCGTCAAGCTCCTGAGCGGAGAACAACTGAAGGGTTCGAACCAGGGTAGTGTTCTTCATGGCATTACCTTATGGACTGCAAAGGGCAGGGTGAAAAAGCTGCTTTTTTGTTCTTGCCAAAATATGGGCTTGGGGTTAGTTTTACTACAAACGTAAGGCATTATGAATTTCAAAATTCAACCCAATGTCCCAAGGGCTGAATTGGATACCATAAAATTTGACTTTTCTGCCGACTACCAGGCCTCCGGTATTCAGCTGAACTGGGGAATGTCTTCGGATGACCCGCAACAGCAGTTTGGCTTCCGCATCCTTAGTAGCCGTGACGAGTCGGGCGATGGGGCCGGCGGCTCGGTGAGCCGAGAGGAGCTTGACACTACCGGCTCTTATTTCATCTCCGACCTGCTGTCGTCTTATCAAATCGTAGTCGAATGCTATGATCTGGCGGATACCTCCCGGCCATTGGCTTTCATCGTCATTGAGGACTTAGTAGACACTTAACCCCAAAAAACCTTATGAAAACGAATATACATAAGCCCCAGAGAATTTGCATGACGATTTGGTTAACAATTGCGCGCTGTTAATCAAAGGATAGAATGATTTGCACGGAGTTTTCCGTGCAAATCTTCTGTCTTTTTGTGGAAGGAGGGGGTGGCACAACCGCGCTACTACCTTATGGCGTGCTCTTTTTGTAGGTTTTAGCTGGCTCACAGCGCGCTGCCTGTTGTTTGAAGCTGCCAGAAGTCCGACTGAGGACGGCCTTGTCAATTTTATACATTGCTGTCCGATGGGCAATCATCCCAGGAAGGGAGTTATGCTGCTGTACTGTAACAAAGCATTGTCCAGGTTTCACAAAAACCCTCCGCTATGAAGCACTTAAGAGTTTGTTTCGCGTTCGTTGCGATCTTTTTGTTCGCGGCAGTGGATGGCTGCGCACAGGCACCAAAATGGGTGGAAAATTTGACGAAAGATGTATTTTCCGACCTGGATGTCGCCCAGATCACTCACTGGGAAGAAAGGCAGATGGCCTGGTATCACGTCAATGATGCAGCAGACGGTTCAGATTCGCTGAAGGCGCCGACGCTGTATGTCGAGGGTACTACGCGGGCGGGCAAGAATTTCATTGGCGCCATCCCAATTGCGGGGCAAGAACTCAACCGGCTGGGCACGCGAGGCATTGTCGGGCAGAGCTGTACCGGGGAAGGCGGCTGCCAATGCTGCGAATTCAAGACAGATGATTATGGCTGTTATTGCAATGAGAGAGATGATTGTTGCAAAAATCAAGGCAGCGGCAGTAAGTGCTGGTGCCAGCACTTCATAAAGGATTGAAGCAACTAAATTGCGGGTGTCGGGCACTTTCAAACTGCCCGACACTTGCCCGTTGGAGGGCGAAGCGATGGGTAGGGCAGCGGGATACATGGCGTCCCCCCCCCAAAAAAACAAGCTTGTAGATTTCAAAATATAAGCTTGTTGGGATTTTGGTCTTCTAGTCGAAAACTTCAGCAGGCAGGAAAGTGCAGTTTGCAGACCGATTACTACAGTCCCAACAAGCTAATTGGATATGGAGCAGGTGCGCCTTCTCGAACTACGAACAGATCCGCAAAAGCGGTCTCGGTATTCCAAAGCAGCGTTCGAAGCGGATCTACAGTAAAATTGCAAGCTGAAAACTGGGCAAATAAAGGACCAAACTACAATCAAGCGTTGGTTTAGTACCCCCGTAGCAGCCTTGGCTGAAAAGCCGGGCAGCCACGCCGCGCTCTCCCAATCTGCTGATCTGAGGTTCATGCTATCGCCTTAGGGGTCGCGCAATAACAAGTTACCTAGAATAGGCGAAGTTATTTTGTG
>CAYNIT010000320.1:0-1109 GCA_964397205.1 uncultured Phaeodactylibacter sp.
GTGCAAAAAAACGAGTCTAAATCGGTAAGTTATTGTTGCGCGACCCCTTAGTCTTTGTGCCTGTTAGACATAGGCTCTGCCTACGCCATACTAAAAATACATTCTATGCAAAACAAGTCACCATTCATACACTGCCTCCAACAAGGTTGCCTCAATCAAGCCATATTCGTCTTTGTAATCCGAAGCACTGCTGTTATTGGTTTTTCAGCAAGATACACACAACGCGATTTTGATGGGGCTGCGACGTGGGTAGAATCTGCGCCGAACAGGGAAAGCGAAGGCGCTACCGTCAGTGGCAACGCCTTCTGCTTCTTCCACAGAGTGGCTACGATGCTATTGCATGGTGTCCTTACCGCCGCATGCTGTCCCTTGATTTGCTTGCCTTCCGACAGCAAACGCCGGAGTAGACCAGAGAATAGCCCGCTACATCTTCACGATGCGGCGTACCATCCTGCGCACTCCATCAGCTTGGTAAAGCGATAGCGTGTAGCCGCCAGCTGGTATCTTGCCGACATTGACCACTTCTAATTTATTCGCCTTTTCGATCTCTATATCGCGAATGAGCTTGCCGCTGCTGTCTCTAAACTGCAGCCTAAGGCTGTTTCCAACTAGCAGTTCCGGGATAGGTACGAACAACTGATCCTGGACTGGGTTGGGAAACGGAGCGCGGAATCCGGTACATTCTAACACGTTAAAGGAGATACCAGCAATGTCTAATGCAGCACATATCTGTCCCCCGCCCTGAATTAGCAAACTGTTGACATCAAAAGCGGTAGTCGTGCCAAAATTAATGATTGACAAATCAAGCGTAAGCGGGTTGTAGACCAGTGTATGTATGGTGAACAGCCCCTCTTGGTCGACGGTAAAAACAGGGTCCTCATCGACGGCTTCTATCACCAAATCAGTACCGGAAGTCAAAACGAAAATCTGCTCATAGCCATTCGGCACCACGGGGGTTACATTGGCACTGGCCACCAACTCTGCAGTGCCGTCCAGACAATTGTCAGAATCTGCTTTGAGGCTGCCGGCATCTGCTGTGCAGGGGCAGGCATCGACTTGGAACTGCGCGCCTTCGACCAGCAGGGAGGCGCAAATGTCGCCGCCGCCCT
>CAYNIT010000320.1:1209-4526 GCA_964397205.1 uncultured Phaeodactylibacter sp.
CTGCGGGTACATTGGGGGCTTCGCCTTGTGTTGCAACCAAGTCCGCAGTGCCGTCCAGGCAGTTGTCGCTGTCGGGCAGTAGCGTCCCGGCATCCGCCAGACAGGGGCAGGCTTCAACTTGGAACTGCGCGCCTTCGACCAGCAGGGAGGCGCAAATGTCGCCGCCGCCCTGAATCAGGAGGTTGTTGACATCAAAGCCCGTGGTCACGCCCGGCTCTACGATGCCGAGGTCCAAGGTCTGCGGGTCGTAAACCAAGGTGTGGATGGTGAACAGCCCAGTGTCGGAAACCGTAAACTGTAGGCTGTCGCTCAGCCCCTCTATGACCAAATCAGGGCCGGAAGTAAGTACATAAGCCAGCTCGTAGCCTGCGGGTACATTGGGGGCTTCGCCTTGTGTTGCAACCAAGTCCGCAGTGCCGTCTAGGCAGTTATCGCTGTCGGGCAGTAGCGTCCCGGCAGAAGCCAAACAAGCATCGCAACCTCCGAAGTTAAACTGTGTACCTTCCAAATTAAGCGCAGCGCAAATATCGCCGCCGCCCTGAATCAAAAGGCTGTTAACATCGGCACCGGTCGTCTGCCCGAATTCGATAATATTTAAGTCCAGCGTATTCGGGTCATAAACCAACGGGTGTATCCGGTAGTTCTCGTCTACACTAACAATGAATTCTGGACTTTCATTGACCGCTTCTATGACCAGCTCACTTCCGGAGGTTAAGACGTAGATGAGCTCGAAACCGGCAGGAATAATGGCATTACCGGCAGGAGAAGCCGTGATTTCAGCAAGGTTATTATCCAAGCAAATGCCCGCAGCATCTAGAGTGCCTGCCTCCGCCTCACAGGGGCATTCGGCGATGTGAAACCCTGCGCCCAAGACATCTAAAGAGCCACAGACCAGACCTCCCCCTTGTTCAAAGACCATCAGCAATTCCAGTATGCTCAAGTTCCCGGGTTCTATGATGTCAAGGTCCAGCGATAGTGGGTAAACCAGCGAATGGATGCGGTAGTCTCCTGCCTCATCTATGGCAAATCGAGGCTCGTCCCCAACGGCTAAGATGGTCAGGTCTGGCCCGTTTGACAGTAGGAAGGCTTGTGCGAAGCCGTTCGGAATGACCGGATTGATAGCAGCTGTCGCTTCCAACTGCAAGGTATCGGTGATGCAACTCGTCTCTTCCGGTGCTAACAGCCCGGCATCAGCTTCACAATCCGACATGCCGGAGAAAAAACTGGTATGGGCAGCAGCGGCCGGCATCAAAGCCAGCGAGCCCCAGAAAACCATCAGCCAGAGCAGCCAAGCTCGGCTCAAAGCGTTTTGTCGTAGTGTTTGGAATAAAAAGTGATTCATGACAAATGGATTTAAATAATGAATAAATAGGTGTCGAAGGGGCTAGCGGTATGAACAGTCAACTAGGATGAGAGCGGATTGTTGGCGCGTTTTTTGATTTAAAGGCTGTATGTCAAATCCTTAGCAATTCCTTGATTTGCAACGGCTTAAATGAAGAATTGTCAATAATCTGGCAATTCATGTGGTTGAATTCTAGCTTGTTTATGCTTGCCTTGCTTCAGCAAATCAATTTCCACCAGGTGGATGCCCTTTTCGGCAATCTGCGCCTGCACTGATTTATTGGTGGTAAAAAGTCCCAAAAAGACAAAATCGCGACATTGCAACTATTGAAAAACAGTAATCAAACATGGCTATTCAGTTCATTTGCTGTACATTTACATGAGAAAAGACGCGCTAAATTTATTAGGCATTACCTAATCCGCGCTTAACCTAACTTTATTAAACACAAAACCAGCTTTATTTAGCGTTCGTAGGTGTTGCGGTAGGCTGCAGGGAGCACCCAGGTTTTTCTGGTCAACCAGCATCGTAAACCTGCGCTCTATTTTGTATGCTTAAACCCAACCCAATATAGTCTGATGCTTAGAACATTTTTACTCTTTTGCGCAATATTCGTAGTACTTTCAGCAGCAGCTCAGGACTTGGAAGAGTTCTCTGGTTTGTCAGGAGTAGATGCATTTAGACCAAACTTTTCTTCCATAGCTACAGAAAGTGGGCTCATTTATGCCATTAATGACCCAAGCCAGCTTACTATGGTGCTTTACAAAGTGCTTCAGGACGGCTCTGTAGCAACAGAACACCCAATAGAAAATTGCTGTGCATGGGCTTACCACGGCGATTTATTCAGCAGCGAGGGGCGCTACTTTTTTGATGGCTACGGCTCCAGTTCTCAAGCGCCTGGTCAGCGCATATTGCTGGAAATTGACGAAGATTTGAATATTCTGCTACGCCAGACATGGACAGGGCTTGCGCCCGAAAACGCCTCCTATATATCTTCAACCATATCCTCAGGAATAAACTCCTTTACCCGGGGGGCCCGGCGCGTAAGCGGCGATACGCTCTACGCCATCGTACCTTACGCCGAAGGGCCGGTTGCTATTCCAGAGACCCGCTACGAAATCCTCGGGCTCGATGGTCAGGTCCACTTGGTAAGGGACATGAAAGACATAGACTCCCTTTTTTCCCGTACATATTTCACGATGAGCGACGAGGCCTTTTATATCTTCGGGGGCATGGACGGAGCGCCCTTGCCCGGCGCGGACAACTTTGGGAATGAAGGCCTGATCGGAAAATACCGGCTGTCAGACGGGCAGATCGAGGGCGTTTCCTGGTTTACAGACCCTTTCCTGGGTCAAGCTACATTCGGCAGCATGGGGCAGTACCACGAAGGCAACATATACTGCAGCGCCTACACCGACAGCCCGCTCAGCGAGGCGCCCTACGCAGCGAGCGGCTGCCAGGAAGCCGGCACCACTGTCATCGAAGTGCGCGACGAAAACCTGCAGTTCATAAGAGGGGTCAACCTGCCTTGTAAGTATAAGACTAACGGCGGGAAGGCTTTTGCTTTTTCGGAAGACGGGCATATTTTCTATGCCAACACCAATATCGAGTCAGGTGCTACCTCTGTCTTCAAGTTCGACTCCCTGCTCAATACGGTTTGGGTGCAGGATTATGCTATCCCCTTCCCCTACTCTATTCTTTTGGATGCGGAAGACAACCTAGTGGTCAATACTATTGATAACTTTTATATCAACCCTACCCTCCGTATCTACCGCATCAATACGGAAGACGGAGGCATCATAAACAGTACAGATTTGCCGCTGCCATCCGCTGCCCCCGCCTTCCACCCCAACCCCTTCACCGATGAGCTGCGCCTGCCCAACCCGCCGGGCCAGCCGATGCGCGTAGAGGTGATTGGCATCAACGGGCAGCCGCACGGGCGCTACGAGGCCCAAAACGGGGCGCTGCAGCTAGGCCA
>CAYNIT010000321.1:0-4505 GCA_964397205.1 uncultured Phaeodactylibacter sp.
GTGCAAAAAAACGAGTCTAAATCGGTAAGTTATTGTTGCGCGACCCCTAAGCTGCAGGCGGGATCACAAGGACCTATGCAGGATGAAAAAAAGCCGGATAATTACCCTTCTTTTGCTGTTTCTTTCTCAAGCGTTGCTAGCCGAAGACACCGATCCGGACTTCATGCGCAGCACGGGAAAGATATACGTAGTAGTTGCTGTGATTGTCGCTATTTTCATAGGCATCGTGCTCTTTTTGATTTATCTGGACAGGAAACTGGCCAAATTAGAAAACCAAATTAACGACAATGATTGATCTCGAACCAAAATCACAAACCAGCTTTTACGAGAGCGTTCAGAGCTACTTTGACAAAGCTGCCCATCACACTGGGTTACACAAAGGTTTGCTGGATCAGATCCGGGAGTGCAATGCCGTCTACCAGATCCGATTCCCCGTCAAGCTGGGCAACGAATACAAGGTCATCGAGGCTTATCGGGTGCAGCACAGCCACCACCGCACCCCCACCAAGGGCGGTATACGCTACAGCAATCACGTCAATCAGGAAGAGGTAATGGCTCTGGCCACCCTGATGACTTACAAGTGTGCTATCGTAGATGTGCCCTTCGGCGGCGCGAAGGGAGGCGTAAAGGTCAACCCCTGGGAATTCACCCCTACCCAACTGGAAAAAATCACTCGCCGTTATACTACGGAACTGGTGCGCCGCAATATGATTGGCCCGGCCGTAGACGTGCCCGCGCCGGACTACGGGACGGGCTCCCGCGAGATGGCTTGGATATACGACACCTACCGGGCCTTTAAAGGGGATGACATCGACGCAGCGGGCTGTGTAACCGGCAAACCGGTCAACCAAAGCGGTATACGGGGCCGTACGGAGGCTACCGGCCGCGGCGTCTTCTACGGCATTCGCGAGGCCTGCGAACAGAAAGAAGATATGAGAAAGCTGGGGCTGAGCCCTGGTATCGCCGGCAAGCGCCTCGTGATACAAGGTTTGGGCAATGTGGGGTCTTACACCGCTATGATTGCACAAGACGAGGGGGATGCCACAATCGTTGGGGTAGGGGAAGTCGAAGGGGCGATCTATAAAGCGGATGGAATCGACATACACGATCTGTTGAAATTCCGCAAAGAGACGGGCTCCATCCTGAATTACCCGGGAGCTACGAGCCTGGACAAAAAAGATCGCTTGAAGGTGTTGGAGTTTGACTGCGACGTTCTCGTTCCGGCGGCTTTGGAAAACCAAATTACCACTGAGAACGCCCACCGGATCAAAGCAAAGATTATTGCGGAAGCCGCCAACGGGCCGATTACTTCGATGGCCGAGGAGGACCTGCTGCGGGCGGGGGTGCTGATCATTCCCGATGTGTACCTCAATGCAGGCGGTGTTACGGTTTCTTACTTCGAGTGGTTGAAGAACTTGTCTCACATGCGCTTTGGCCGTATGGAAAAGCGTTTCAATCAGCGGATCAACCAAAACTTGGTAGACTTGATCGAGCGCTCCACTGGCAAGACCGTATCCGAACGCGACCGGACGATGGTAGCGCGCGGAGCGGAGGAAATCGACTTGGTGCGTTCTGGCCTGGAGGAGACGATGATCAACGCTTACCAGCAAATCCGGGAAATCATGAAGCGCAAGCGCAAGGTGGGAGACCTCCGGACAGCCTCCTTCGTCAGCGCCATCAATAAGATCAGCAGCGACTATCTGTCGCTCGGTATCTTTCCGTAAGAATAAACGGTGGCAGGTTGTTGCCGACAGCCTGCTCATCCAAATATTGTTGCAAAAAAATTGGCTATTCGAACTCAAAGTAGAATTTAGATAGGTTTAACCACCTGAGCTTTTGCTTTTTATTTTTTAGTCAATATCTTGCAGCGGTCTTTTTTTCAGCAATGCTTAATGAACTCAAGGAACATGTCGGAAAAACTGGACAAGATCGATTTGAAGATCCTCAAAATTCTGCAGGAAAGCAGTAAAATCACGAACCTGGAGCTCTCCAAGCGAATCGGGCTCTCGCCCGCTCCTACGCTGGAGCGCGTCAAAAAGCTAGAAAACTCCAAGGTGGTGGAGAGCTACCACGCAAAGGTCGACCCGCAGTCTATCGGGTTGAATGTCAAAACTTTTGTCCTAGTCTCGCTGGCTTGGCAAAAAGAAAATGCGCTCAACCACTTCTTAGAGAAGATCAAAGAGATAGAGGAAATTACAGAGTGCTACATCATCACAGGCGAAGCAGACTTTCTGATCAAAATTGTTTGCAAAGACATTCCCACGTACGAGCAACTGCTGTTTAAGACACTTTCGCAAATTGACGAGATTGAGCGCTTGAAGACTTTGATGACTTTATCGACTGTAAAGGACTCCAAGGTACTGCCTTATAAATACGAATAATCTCGGTGCAGATTCATCGGAACCCTTTCCGGTGTATACATTGGGCTGCCTTCTAGCCCAGGCTTTTCCCTAACCGGCCGTTGCTGTCAGCCGTTCAGCAACGGCTTTATAATTTATGCTATGGCCACACCTGCATCTCAGCAAAGCTTGCTTTGGAAGCTCACTCCTCCCGGAGGCGGGGCGCCTTCCTATCTCTTCGGAACGATGCACGTGCGGGATGTCCGCGCCTTTTCCCTTTTGAAGCAAGTTTACCGCTGCATAGATGCCTGCGATGCACTAGCTTTGGAGTTTGACCTGGGAGAGGTGACGGCTCAGATGGACCCAGCCCTGCTGCAGTTGCCGGAAGGGCAGAGCTTGGACCAGCTCATACCGGAGAAGAAATGGCAAAAACTGCGGGCTTTTTTGCGTAAAGCAGCCGGAGTAGACCTTGTGGCGTTCCGCCGCATGCTCCCCCTGATGACCGTCAACGTGATCAACGAATGGATGATGGGCAGGGAGCGGCCGGTAGCGCTAGACGAGCAGCTGTGGCGCTATGCCAAATCGCAGAGCAAGGCTATACTGGGCATTGAGACCTATGAAGAGCAGATAAAAATACTGCGCAGCATCCCGCTGGAGCAGCAAATTCAGTCTCTGCTCTGGCTCGGGCGCAACATTCGCAGCCACCGCAGGCATCTCAAGAAAATGACGGCGCTGTACCAGGCCGGCGATATTTATCGGCTGCACCGGGCGGCCAAGCGGAGCGCTTCGGGCATGCGGCACTTGCTGCTGTACCGGCGCAATGCCATTATGGCCGAGCGTATCCTTGCCTTTATTCAGGAGCAGACCGTTTGCTGTGCCATCGGTGCCGGGCACCTGGCTGGGGGAAAGGGGGTACTGCGTTTGTTGAAGCACAAAGGGGTGGGGGTGGAGCATGTGGGGTGATGGCAAAATGGGAAATAGGAAATGGAAAATGCTTGCTGTGAGTGGAGCGGAGTAGTGAAATTGTACTGCCTAAAATTTCCCAACCAAATGGGCCGTCAATCGTTCCTGGATAAAGAAATCCTGAGACATGAAATATCGATTGCTGCTCCTGTTGTTTTTGCCTATATCTTTGGTTGCTCAAGAGAAATACACCCTTAGCGGGTACGTGCGTGATGCCGCTAGCGGGGAGACCTTGCTGGGAGCGGCGGTCTCTGTGGTAGGAGAGGAGCAACTGGGGACAACCACCAACAATTACGGTTTTTACTCCCTGCGTTTGCCAGAGGGGGCCTACCGTCTGCAGTTTTCTTACCTGGGCTACGACAGCAAGCAAATCGAGCTGCAACTGGAGGGCCCTGAGCGCTTGAATGTGAAACTGAAGGAGTCCAGCGTAGAGCTGGAGGAGGTCGTCGTCAAAGCGCGCCCGGATGATGCTAATGTGGAAAGCACGGAAATGGGCACAGTAGGGCTTAAGATGGAAAAGGTAAAAAAGATACCGGCGCTGATGGGGGAGGTAGATGTGCTCAAGACCATTCAGTTATTGCCGGGAGTGCTGTCGGCAGGCGAAGGCAATGCTGGTTTCTTTGTGCGCGGTGGCGGGCCGGATCAGAACCTGGTGCTGCTCGATGAGGCGGTGGTCTACAATCCCGGCCATTTACTGGGCTTCTTCTCCGTTTTCAATGCCGATGCCATCAAAAATACGACGCTGATCAAGGGCGGGATGCCTGCCAACTACGGGGGCCGCATATCATCGGTGGTAGATATACAGATGAAGGAGGGCAACAATCAGCAATTTGCGGTAGAGGGCGGGGTGGGGCTTGTTGCCTCTCGGCTTACGGCGGAGGGGCCGATTGTCAAGGGAAAAAGTTCCTTCATTGTCTCCGCGCGGCGGACTTACGCTCTGGATTTGGCGCAGCCCTTTATCGATGGCACTTCTTTTGCCGGTACGAACTACTATTTCTACGATTTGAACGCTAAGGTAAATTACCGCTTCAGCGACGAAGACCGCCTCTACTTCAGCACTTACTTTGGGCGGGATGTTTTGCAGTTTCGCAGCAATGAGCGGGACTTTGCCTTCGACATCCCCTACGGCAACGCCACTGCTACCCTGCGCTGGAACCACCTGTTCAGTGATAAGCTGTTTATGAATGTATCGGGCATTTACAA
>CAYNIT010000322.1:0-4467 GCA_964397205.1 uncultured Phaeodactylibacter sp.
CGATACTAAGGGTTTAGGTGAAATTAAATCTTAGCAGCCCATATCTTTACCGTTTAATATTTGGAATAATAAATTTAGTTAATGGCTGAGGCCCTTGAAGGCCAGGCTGAGAAATGTAACCCTTGACTATAGCGTTAAGGTCAGTTCTTTTTGTTAAATAAAGTGTTGTTAATCAGAGTATTATTTTATTTAAACTCATGCATTGACCTCGGTTTTTAATTTCTGGCAAAATTATGACAGAACTGCTGACGAATGTCATCCCCCTGAATATGTTCTCTATTTTAATTTTGTCTAAATAAGTTAACTAGGGGGCAGAAAGGAACTGCTCCCGCCGCAAAAGCAAAGCAATACTATGGTTCGCAGAAAGAATCGCATCGACCCAGACCCAAGCGCGCTGCACTTACCCTTCCCGCTGCCCATCGCAGAAGCCAAGAAGAAAAAGAAGTGCTGCAAGAAGTATAAAAAAGGGAAGCGTTGCAAGAAATGCCCGAAGCGATAAGAAAGCAGCGCAGTAGAGCTGTCTTCAGGAAGTGGCCTTCACCCTTGCTTCAGCTTCAGCAGGTGGCAGTCGAACAGTTTTCCCGGCTTAAGCCGCCACTGCCGTTCGATGCGGAAGCCTGCTCTTTTTGTTAATTCCTGATACTGATCGAGGGTGTATTGATGGGGATGCAAAATATCCCCGGGGAGGGCAGTGAAAATTTTCTTTGCCAGCTTGCTGCGGTGCGCATCTACGGAGAGCCAGCAGCAGCCGTCTGGCCGTAGCGCTAGTTGGAGCTTAGAAAGCGCCAGTTCCAGGTCAGCGACGTGGTTGATGGCATTGAGGCAAAAGATGTGTTGGTAGGCAGCGCAGGCTTGCAGGTCTTCTATGGCTATTGCCTGAAACTGTACATTGGGGTAATCCTGAGGATTGAAGTGAAGCAGCCGGGCGTACTCCTCGATAAGGGGGTCGATAGCGGTCACCCGGCATTCGGGCAGCGCGATGAAAATTCCTGCAGGGCCGCATCCAGCATCGAGGACGGCTTCCTCCGGTTCGCACCGAATGCCAGTTTGCTGCATGATCCGGTTCCAGTAGGCCCTTTTGCGCTTCAGGTAATCTTCCGGTTCTTGAGGCCTCAAGTACCACCGCCACCAGCGGATTTCTGCCGATTGGGCTAATCTCCAGCGTAAATTCGCATACCCATTTTTTGCCATAGCTAGCGGGAGTCGTATTTTAAACCAGTTCTAAAGGTAACTGTTTCTTGCAAAACAATGCAAAGCCATGCTATTTTCCGTCGGTACGCGGGTCCGTTTCCTGCATTCGCAGGACGAGGGCGTTATCACAGCGCTGCTGGATAATGGTATGGTCAATGTACTGCTGGACGATGAGGATTTCGAAATCCCCGCTTTTGCCGATGACCTTACAAGAGCGGAAGCCCCTCTGGGCAAAAAACCTAGTGTGAAAGCGAAGTTTGTGCCCGGAAAACAGGATAAAAAAACGCCGGTACCCGAACGCCCGCCGATTGAAAGCCAGTATACCATTCTGAAAAGTATGGGGATACAGTTGGCATTCGATCCGCTTGTCCGCCCCGACGGCCAAGCCAGCCGTTACAAAATATTCCTGCTCAACGATACGCGCTACGATGTGCTGTTTACCTTTGAGCTGTACGTGGCAGGCAGCCTGGAAATCCGCCTGAGCAGCAAACTGGGCCAGCTGGCTCAATTTGAAGTCGGAGAACTCCTCTTCGATCAGCTCAACGATGCCCCCACTGTTGAAATGGATTGCTGGCAGGTGACTACACAGGGCACCGGCCCTCGCCTTCATAAGAGCCTCCGCATCCGGCCTAAACAGTTTTTCAAGCGCATCAAAACGGCTCCGCTGCTCAACAAGCAGGTACACCTGTTCCGTTTATTCGAAAAATTCGAGCCTCCCGCCAAGCAAAAGCCGGAAGAAGACTTGCGTGACTATACCCGCCGCTACGCCCGCCGGGAGAAACCGGAAGATTTGCTGCGGCGGATGCCACACGAGGTCGTGGAGTTGGCTGAATTTGTACCCGAGCTGGATTTGCACATCGAGCAGCTCACCGACCGCCACCGCAAAATGAGCAATGCGGAAATTTTGCACTTTCAGCTGCAGCATTTCGAGCGCTACTTGCAAAAAGCGCTCCGCCTCGGGGTGGAGCGGGTGTTCATCATCCACGGGCTAGGCAAAGGAAAGCTGCGGGATGCCATCTCCCAACGCCTGCGGCGGATGCCGGAGGTCAGCGATTTTCGCAATGAGTACCATCCCCGCTACGGCTACGGCGCTACCGAGGTTATTTTTTGAAACACCCTTCAACTGCTCAAGCGTCGGTACAAGCTGATGTAGGCTTCTACCGATTCCTCCAATTCAAAGCGCGGCGGTGCCTTTTGCTGCCAGTGCCCATGGTAAGCTTGCTCGAGGGCACTTGCCCATGCTTCCACAGTTTGGTTGTCTACGGCTAGGTAAGTTCCACCCACGACTTCTGACAGCGCAGCCCGCTGGGAAGAGACTACCGGTACTTCCAGAGCTACAGTCTCCGCCGCCACAAAGCAAAACCCCTCGCTGTAGGAGGGGATCACCACACAGCTGGACGTACAAATGGCTTCGAAGAGGTCACTGCGCGACAGGTTGTGCAGCAATTCCACATGATGGCTCAGCTGCAGGCGCTCCAATTCTCGCTGTACGCGTTGGAACATGGCTTGAGGGTAAGTCGGTATGATCAACCGCAGCCGGCTCTCTGGGTATTTTTCTGCCAGAGCAGCGGCAGCTGGGAGGAGCAGATCCAAGCCCTTGGAGATGCCCAGCCTGCCGAAGTAGGTGTAGGTAAAGCGCTCGGGCGGCTGGTGCTGCCATCCACGAAAGTCTTCGTACGCCAGCCCATTGTATATGCGCAGGGCTCGTTTGCCGGCGATGCCGTGTTGCAACAGTGCTCGCCGGGTAGCCTCTGACACGGCGATAAAGCGCTGGAAGGGCAAGCGCAGCAGTAATTGTTCCCACAGGTAAAAGGCCAAGCGCTGCGGCAAGCTCGCGTAGGGCAATTGCCACCACAGCTGCCCCCAGACCTCATGAAAGGTGATGATTACGGGCTGGCTGCGCAGGCGCGCCCCTAGCCAGGCGGGCAGAGCGGCGTTATAGGAGGTGGTGTGCACCAAATCGCAGTCCTTCGCCAGGCGCCAGACCTGGGGCAGGCTGAATAATGAAAACAAAAAGCGGTTGTAGCAGCGCACCCGTCGAATATACACTCCCTCAATGGTTTCAGAAGCCGGCAGCCCCCGCCGAAATAGGGTGGTAACGACGGTAACCTCATGCCCGGCTTTGGCCAAGGCGGTAGACAACACCCAGAACAGCTGCTCCGCGCCGCCCAGATAGGGATAGAAGTGCTCAAGTACAAAAAGGATGCGCAGGGGCTTGGGCTGTTTTGACGGCATGCTGCAAAGCGGTTGATGAAATCATTGGGCGCAAAAGTAAGCAATTAGGCGATGGCGCCATCGAGCAGCTCTTCGATGCGGTCGATCTGCTGCACAAATTCCCGGCAGGCTTTGCCTGGTTCTGCTTGTTTCATGAAATATTCGCCGATCAGAAAGCCATCGAATCCCGCCCGCCGCAGTTCTACTACCGTTTGCGGGTCGTTCAGCCCGCTTTCGGATACGCGGGCGGCTTCCCGTGGCAGTTTGTCTGCCAGTTCCAGGGAGGCAGCAATGTCTACGCTGAAGTCGGCCAGGTTGCGGTTGTTGACCCCGACAGCATCTACTTCCGGCACGAATTTGTCAAGCTGTTCGCGGCTGTGTACTTCCATCAAAATTTCCAGGCCCAAGGCTTTGGCTTGCCGGGCCAGCTTTGCCAGTTGCGCTTTCTCCAGGCATTCGGCGATGAGCAGCACGGCATCCGCCCCGATGGAACGGGCTTCGATAAGCTGGTACTCGTCGATGATGAAGTCTTTGCGGAGGATCGGGCAAAAGTTGAACTTCCGGGCTTCGGTCAGGTCCTCGTTCTTCCCGCCAAAGAAGTGCATGTCGGTCAGCACGGAAAGGGCGGAAGCCCCGGCCTGCATGTAACCTATAGATACGCGCTCGACTGAGGCGTAGGGGTTGATGTCGCCTTTGGAAGGGGAACGGCGCTTGAATTCGGCGATGATGCCCGTCTTGTCCGCCCGCTGCAGGTATTGCTTGAGGGAGACGACGGGGGTTTTGAAATAAATGCTTTGTTCTAGCAGCTTGGTTGGGTACAGGCTGCGGCGCTCGGCTACTTCGCCTTCCTTGTGCTGGATGATTTTTTCTAATATGGTCATGTTGTCGTGATTGTATTGCTGTAACTATTCAGCATGTGATGAAAAATAAATACGGCGCAAAATTTTGTAGACTTTTTCCGCCGGAACCCCTTCTCGCCCGCCTGCTGTGCCGCAGGCCGGCAGGTTCCTCTTAAAAGGGGGGGGAGGTTGGCATACAAAATTTTACACCAAGTGGCAAATT
>CAYNIT010000323.1:0-4393 GCA_964397205.1 uncultured Phaeodactylibacter sp.
CGTTGCCGCTCGTGCCTTCTGATACCGAAAGCACCAGATAGCGTTCGTCTTGGGTAGTAGACGCGTATACATTGCGCTGCGGGTGGCGGCGGTCGGCGTAAATGAGTTCATCTTCCACCTGATCAGTGCCTACCCGATGGTAGTACAGCTGGTGGAACTTGTTCTGAGCCGAAAGCGCTCCCCCCTGCCTCGGCCTGGGGTAACGCGAGTAGAAAAACCCGTCCCGGTACCAAGAAATACTAGAAAACTTCACCCACCGGAGGGTATCGCGGAAGGTATCGCCAGTTTCCATGTCCTTTACGAAAATCCGCTGCCAGTCCGAGCCAGCTTCCGAACGCTGGTAGGCCAAGAGCGTGCCATCTTTGGAGAAAGCATGCTGGCCGATGGCCGAGGTGCCGTCTTCCGAAAAAGTATTGGGGTCGAGCACCGCCTCCGGCGCCCCTTCTAGCCCCTCCTGCCGGTAAAGGACCGGCTGCGCTTGCAGGCCATCGTTTTTGAAGAAATAATAGTACCTCCCGGCTTTGACCGGCGCTGAGTAGCGCTCGTAGTCCCACAGGGAGCGCAGCCGCTCGCGCAGCGCTTGGCGCCCCGGCAATTGCTGCAGGTAGCCTTTGGTAAGCCGTTGCTGCTGCTTCACCCATTTTTCAGTTGCCGCCGAGCGGTCCTGCTCCAGCCAGCGGTAGGGGTCGCTTACCGTGATGCCGTGGTAAGTGTCCCGGACGCTGGTGTCGCGAAAGGTCTCGGGGTAATCTATCGCAATGGGTTCAAAATTGCTGGCATCCGCAGCGGATCGGTCGCGCTGACAACTCAGCAGCGGCAGTAAAAAGAGCAAAAGTGCAGCTGTTCTCATGATAAGTTGGATTTTTTAGCTTTTATGGGGCTATCAACCACCCAGGGAGAAAAATAATATTTTGCTGGAGACATTGGGCTCCCATAACCACAAAATTATTTTTAATCGCCCAGCTTTGCTTCTTCTGTGCAACCTGCCAGGCCTTGCACCGTATACACAATTATTGGTATCTTCGCCACTGGCAATAGGCACAAAGCTTGCCAGTCGATCAGCCTAGTTCTCCCAAAACTGAGTAAACAATGCAAAATATAACAATTTTCGCTGCCCTTCTAACGGCAAGTTTCTTTCTGCTCCCAAGCTGCCGCGTTACATCCATAAGCGCCCAAAATCCTGAGTTGCGCTTCGCGGAAGACGGGCGCGCCATCATCGTGCACCCGGACGGCCGCACCGAGCCCTTCAGCGGCGAAAACCAGGGCGAAATCGAAAAGTATCCAGTACTCGATGCCGAGGTTGCCCCGCTGGGCGGCGACATCAAAGTCACCTCCGAAGACCTGCGGCGCATCGCGGAGCGCAAAGCCCAGCTGGCCAAAGAGGCGGTACGGATCGCCGAAGAACGAGCCGAAGAAGCCCGCCAGCAACGCCTGGCGCTCGAAAAAGAATACCAGGAAAAAGCCAAAGCAGGGGATACCAACGAGGAATTTATGCGCCGCATCGAGCAGCGGCTGAAGTCCGCCAGAGCGATGGAACAGGCCACCAAGCGGGAAGCCCGCCTCGCCCTGAACGAGGCGCAGCGCGCCGAAGAAATTACCGAGCGTGGGACTTATGTCGAGGATTACCTCCGCAAACAGGAGCTGAAAAAGCAGCAGATCAAGCAGTACGAAGGCCTCAACATCACCGCTTCTGCCTCCTATGACGATCTGCTGCTCGACGGCGACAACTTGCCCTTCGCCCACAGCAGCGAGGTCATTCAATCTCCGCCCCCGCAGCAGTGCAAAGTCACCTTCAAGGGGGTCAACAGCAAAGGGCGCTACCAGAAGGACCTGAAGAAGCAAGTGCTGTTCACCCACACCGACGAGCGCCTGCGGCCCCACCTCAAAGGCAAGGAGTACCTCACCTGCCGGGCTTCGCTCACCCAGGTAGGAGGCTACCGATTACTCTCCCTCGAGTTCACCTTTGCTTTCCCCAACGCCAGTGAAGCCTACGGCTTTATTGAGAAAGGGAGCTACCTGATGATCAAGATGCTGAACAACCAGTTCATCACCCTTTATTCAGGGGAAATGGCGAAGGGCACTTACGACACTACTACAGAATTGCTGCGCTACGATGTGCATTACCCCATCAGCCAGGGGCAGTACAATTCGCTGAAGCGCAATGAGGTAAACAGCGTGATCGTCTCCTGGAGCAGCGGCTATGAAGAATACGAGGTTTATTCGCCGGGGTTCTTCATTCGACAAGTGGCTTGCCTGGAGGAAGATTGAACTGGACAGCAGCCTCCGTTCAGGCTCGTAAAAATACAGCGGTGCCAGCAGAAGACCATCGGGGCCGCGATAGCTGTCGGGAATATGCATCAATCCAGCAGAGGTTTGATACCTTTGCGCACGATTAGCAATACCCACACGACAAACCTTTAGCATATGAAAACCCGCAGCCGGGAAGAGGAACTACGCGCCGTGCAGATGCTCGGCCTGCAACTGCCCACCGATCCGCGCTGGGTCAATCTCGCTGAGATGGACTTGCAGGAGATTCTGACCGACCACGCCTACTGCGAGCAAAAGGCAGCCACCGCCTGCATCTCGCTCATACAGGCTTATCCCGAACAGGAAGAGCTGGTGCGGCAGCTCGCCCCTATCGTCACGGAAGAGTGGGGGCACTTCCGCATGGTGCTGCAGGAATTGGAGAAACGCTCGCTCAAATTGGGCCGGCAGCGCAAGGACGAGTACGTCAACCGGCTGATGGCTTTCCAAAAGAAAGGCGGCGGGAGACAGGAGCGGCTGCTCGACCGGCTGCTGACCTGCGCTCTCATCGAGGCGCGCAGCTGCGAGCGTTTCCGGCTCCTCTCCCTTAACATACAGGAGGAGGCGCTGCGCGATTGGTACCACAAATTTATGGTGGCAGAAGCCGGGCACTATCGGCTGTTCCTCGATCTGGCCAAGCTGTACTGTGAAGAGGATCAGGTGCGGCAGCGCTGGCGGGAATTTTTAGAGCATGAATCCCAAATCATGCAGGAGCTAGAGCTAAGAGGGGACCGGATGCACTGAGCCAAGCTTGGCCCCAGAGCGCTTCGTTTGGGCGACAACGGGCAAAATCCCCCAAAGGAACAGGCTTTCTATACTTTCTTTTCAACATTTGTTGTGCTCAGCCTTTATAAGAGCTTGTTTGGAGCGGTTTCTTCGTGAAAAGCTACAAACATGCTAAGGTGGAGCAGAATGGTTCGTGGCGTAAACCAAGCTAATGCCAGCCATCCGTAGCGGCCAATTTGGCCAGACCGATAGCATTTTCATTAATCAATCAAGTAAAAACCTCATGCCGGAAAACGACCCTCTATGGTTCAAAGATGCCATCATCTACGAACTGCACATCAAAGCCTTTCAGGACAGCGACTCCGACGGAATCGGCGACTTCAACGGGCTGATCGAACGGCTCGACTATTTGCAAGAACTCGGCGTGACGGCCATCTGGCTGCTGCCGTTTTATCCCTCCCCGCAGCGCGACGGAGGGTACGATATCTCCGACTACTACGACATCAATTCCGATTACGGCACCCTGGAGCAATTCCGCACCCTTATGAAGGAAGCCCACAAGCGCGGGCTGCGGGTCATCACCGAATTGGTCATCAACCATACCTCCGATCAACACCCCTGGTTTCAACGGGCAAGGCGGGCTGTACCGGGTAGCCCGGAGCGCGACTTTTACGTCTGGAGCGATACCACCGACCGCTACAAAGACGTACGCATCATCTTTCAGGATTTTGAAAAATCCAACTGGACCTGGGACCCCGAAGCCAATGCCTACTACTGGCACCGCTTCTACAGCCATCAGCCCGACCTCAACTTCGACAACCCGGAGGTGCGGGAGGAGATCATCAAAATACTCGACTTCTGGGTGGACATGGGCGTGGATGGATTCCGGCTCGATGCCATTCCCTACCTCTTCGAGCGGGACGGCACCAATTGCGAGAACCTGCCGGAGACCCACGCCTTCCTCAAGCAGCTGCGCGCCCATGTGGAAAAGCGCGCCCCCCAGATCATGCTTTTGGCAGAAGCCAATATGTGGCCGGAAGACTCTGCTTCCTACTTTGGCGAGGGGGACGAGTGCCATATGAATTACCACTTCCCGATCATGCCCCGCATGTTCATGTCCATCAAGATGGAAGACCGCTACCCCATCATCGACATCATTGAGCAGACTCCGGAGATCCCCGAGAACTGCCAGTGGGGCATTTTCCTGCGCAACCACGACGAGCTCACCCTGGAAATGGTCACTGATGAAGAGCGCGACTACATGTACCGGGCGTACAACAAGGATGCTTATTCGCGCATCAACCTCGGCATCCGCCACCGCTTAGCCCCGCTGCTGGACAACAACCGGCAGCAAATCGAACTG
>CAYNIT010000324.1:0-4305 GCA_964397205.1 uncultured Phaeodactylibacter sp.
TCCATTTTCCCCAACCCCGCCACCGACTACATCCAAATCCGCAACAGCCAGGATGTGGACCGCCTCGTGGTGTACAATATTGTAGGACAGGAGATGCGCAGCTTCAACGCTGCGCCCGGGCAGCGCTACTTCATCGGCGATTTGCCGAATGGCTTGTACCTCGCCAGTTTGGTCAGCCATGAAAAAGGAATACTGACCACGCTGCGGGTGCAGAAGAGCGCGTTGCGGCCGTAAACAACTCAGCAGAAACAGAAAAAGCCTTCTTGGGACAGATTCCGAGAGGGCTTTTTTAAGCCGGATACTCCACGTAATTGCGCGGCGTTTCATACAGCCGCACGCTCAAGTCGTACTTCTCGTCCAGGTGCTCGCGCAGTATTCCCCAGATGACGTAACAGATATGCTCCGCCGTGGGGTTGAGATTTTTAAACTCCTCGGTATCCAGGTTCAGGTTTTTGTGGTCGAATCGCTTTTCCACCTGCTCCTTGATCAAGTCCTTCAGTTCCTTCAGGTCAATCAGGTAGCCCGTCACGGGATCTACCTCCCCAGCTACCTTCACTTCCAGCTCGTAGTTGTGCCCGTGGTAATTCGGGTTGTTGCACAAGCCGAAGACCTGCTCGTTCTTCTCGTCGCTCCATTCGGGATTGTACAATCGGTGGGCGGCGTTGAAGTGCGCGCGCCGGTATACCGCTATTCTCATCGTTGAATTTTGGTTAGATTCTGCTTTCCCAACAATTTTTCGCCGACTTGGTTGGAGATTGCCGTTTTTACGCTATAAAATCCTTATTTTGGCCGCAGCATATAAAATTGCTGTACAGCAGAATATGAGCAGTATTCACCAATATAGCGTCGAGGGAATCAGTGGAGAAGAGATGAATCTTTCCCAATTCAAGGGCAAGAAGATGTTGGTGGTCAATGTCGCCTCCGAGTGCGGCTTCACCCCACAGTATCAGCAATTGCAGGAGCTCTACGAGGAATTTCAGGATAAATTAACGGTGCTGGGCATCCCTTCCAACGATTTTGGCGGGCAAGAGCCAGGCACCAACAAAGACATTCAAGCCTTTTGCACCAACCGCTTTGGCGTCAGTTTCCCCATGGCCGCCAAGGTCAGCATAAGGAATAACCCGCACCCGGTCTACCAATGGCTGCAACAGAAGCAGCTCAACGGCCGGATGGACACTGAGGTCAAATGGAATTTCCATAAATACTTGCTCGATGAAGACGGGCAGCTCGTGCAATCGCTATCCTCTTCCACCAGCCCCTTCGACGATGCCATCCTGAACTGGATCGGCAGCTGAGGCCCTGCTCCACTGCTGTACATCGCCAAATACTGAAGCAGGCTTATGTTGTTCAGCGACATCATCGGACAGGAATCGGTCAAGCAGCGCCTGCGGCGCATGGCTTCCGGCGGGCGTATGCCCCACGCCCTGCTGTTGCTGGGCCCTTCCGGCACCGGCAAGCTTGCTCTTGCCTTGGCCATGGCGCAGTATGTCCTCTGCCGGCAGCGCAGCGCGGAGGAAGCCTGCGGCCAATGCCCTAGCTGCAAAAAGGCCAGCAAGCTCATACATCCCGATGTCCACTTCGCCTACCCGACCATCGGCAGCAAAGCGATCAGCGAAGATTATCTGCCGCAGTGGCGGGAAGCACTGTCGGAGCGCCCCTACCTGCACGCCAACGAATGGCTGCAGCGCATCGGCGCCGAAAACCAACAGGGCAATATCACCAAGGAGGAGTGCGTCAGTATTGTCAAAAAACTCAGCCTGAAGACCTTTGAAAGCGACCACAAGGTACTGGTCCTGTGGCTGCCGGAATACCTGGGCAAGGAGGGCAACCGATTGCTCAAACTCATCGAGGAACCGCCGGAGCAGACCTTGTTCCTGCTCGTGGCGGAAAACCAGGAGCTGATCCTCAATACCATCCTCTCCCGCTGCCAAATCGTCAACGTGAAACCCCTAGCGGATGAGGCCGTAGAGCAGGGACTGATCGAAGCAGGGCTGCCGAAAGAAAAAGCCCGGTCTACCGCTTATCTGGCCAATGGCAATTTCCGCGAAGCCTTGCGGCTGTCGGAAGAGCCGGACAACGACAACGCCCAGCTTTTCCTCGATTGGATGCGCAACGGCTACCGGGGCGACCCCATCAAGATGGTCAAGTGGTCAGAAAGCTTTGCCAAGCGGGGGCGGGAAAACCAGAAACACTTCCTGCGCTACGCCCTGCACTTTCTGCGGGAGCTTTGCCTGTTGAAAGTAGCCGGCGCGGATGCCCGGCTGCGGCTGCAGGAAGAGGAAACGACATCCGCCAAAAAGATGGCAGGTGTACTGGAGCTGAACCAAGCCGAGCAATTGAGCCGCTTATTCAGCGATTGTGCGTTTGCAGTAGAACGCAACGCCAACCCTAAGGTGCTCTTCCTGGACGCGTCCATCAAGATGCACCAGATTTTGAAAAATAAATTACCGGATGCTTACGAGGGGCTGAGCGCGGAACGAGTGCTCTAGGGCTGCCAGGCGAAACGGCCGGGCATGCGCAGCCGCTTTGCCGCCGCTGCACAGGCTGCCGTTTTAAAAAAAGAATGGCGTAGTTTGCCTCTCCTTTTCGAGCAACAGACAACAGAACGCCGCCCGCTAAGCACCGTAAACCATAAACAACTGAAAACATGGGCTGTACAGGATGTACGGTAAGCAGCAACGGAACGCCTAAAGGCTGCCAGAGCAATGGCGGCTGCGCTACCGGCGGCTGCAACCGGCTGAATACTTATGATTGGCTGTCGAGCATGGACATGGCGGACACCGACCCCTTCGATATTGTAGAAGTCAGTTTTAAAAACGGCGCCCGCAAAGCCTTTTTCCGCAACAAAGACTACATACGCGCTATTACCGGCGATATGGTGGTTGTAGAAACGGGCAACGGCGCTGATGTAGGGCAGGTGACCCTCTCCGGAGAACTGGTCCGCCTGCAGATGAAAAAGAAAAAGACAAAGGAAGCTGATGTAACCCACCACATCATCCGCATTGCTAATCAGCGCGACCTCGAGCGCCTCGCCGAAGCCCGGGAGATGGAAATGGGCACCATGGTGCGCGCCCGCGCCATCGCCCGCAACCTGGGCCTGGAAATGAAAATCGGCGATGTGGAGTACCAGGGCGACAAGCGCAAGGCTACTTTTTACTACACTGCGGATGGACGCGTGGATTTCCGGGAACTCATCCGCCATTACGCCAAAGAATTCCGGGTAAAAATTGAGATGCGGCAGATCGGCGCCCGGCAGGAGTCCGCCCGCATCGGCGGTATCGGCTCCTGCGGCCGGGAATTGTGCTGCTCCACCTGGCTGACGGATTTCAAATCGGTCACTACCGCCGCTGCCCGCTACCAGAATTTGGCCATCAACCAAGCCAAACTCTCGGGTATGTGCGGGCGGCTGAAGTGCTGCCTCAACTACGAGCTCGACACCTACCTCGATGCCCTCGAGCAGTTCCCCAAAAGCGCCGACAAGCTGCAAACCGAAGCAGGTACAGCGGTTTTGGTGAAAACCGATATCTTCAAGGGCCTGATGTACTACGCCTACCAAAAGGACGGCGGCAGGGGTAAGCTCTATGCGCTGGAAGCTACGCGAGTAAGCGAAATCAAGGACATGAACAGTCAGGGCGAAAAACCCAGCGACCTCGTTAGCTTGCAGGCGTTTCTTGACCCGGAAATCGGGGAAGCTGAAATGGACTTTGCCGATGATGTCACTGGGGTTATTGAATTGCCGCCGGAAGAACGCCGCAAAAAGAGCAAAAAGAAGAAGAAAAAGAAACAACCGAGCGGCAACAAAGGCGGTTCTAAGGATAGCAATACCCCAAAGGGCGAAAGCGGCAAATCCGATGCCCCCCAGAACAAGAAAAACAAAAAGAAGGTCGGGCGCGGCAAACGGCGCGGAGGGCGTGGCCGCCGCAACAGCAACAAAGACAAGAATTAACGATAAATAGAATCCATCATGAAGTATGACCTGACCGTCATCGGCTCCGGTCCGGGAGGTTATGTGGCTGCCATCCGGGCAGCTCAACTGGGGCAGAAAACGGCCATCATAGAGCGGTATAACAGCCTGGGGGGTACCTGCCTGAACGTAGGCTGTATCCCTTCTAAAGCGTTGCTCGACTCTTCAGAGCATTATCACAACGCCGCCGAGAAGTTTGAATTACACGGCATCGACCTTAAAAACCTTAAAGTCAATATGCCGCAGATGATCAAACGCAAGGACGAGGTGGTAGAGCAAACGGTCAAAGGCGTGGAGTTCCTGATGAAAAAGAACAAAATCGACGTATACCATGGCCATGG
>CAYNIT010000325.1:0-4248 GCA_964397205.1 uncultured Phaeodactylibacter sp.
CTTCAACTTCTGGTTCGAAGGTGCCCGCCTGTTCTTCCAGAAAGAGGGACAATGGCTTGGGAGGGCGGTGCAGCAGACGCTGCAGGCTGTGAGCGTACTGCTCGCGGGGTGGAATCCGGGTAAAGCGGTACAGCATGATCATTACCAAAATAAAGACAATGGCATCGCCCCGTATCTTGCGTTGGATGGCAAACCAAAGCAGGTTTGGGTTGCGGTATTCGATGCTCCTGCCCGCCACCTCGGATAAGAGGCTGGCTACCCTGTAAAAATCAGTAGGAGAGCTGCTTACCAAAGTGTAAGCCTCGGAGGGCAGCTCATCCATCAGCAAAAGCTTAGCAGCTACCTCTCCCACCTCTTCTGCGTCTACAAAACTGAAGCGGCGAGTCCCTGCCGGCACAAATATTTCGTCTTTTTTCTTGATGTCCGGCAGCAGGTCAGAGGTGAGGTTTTGCATGAAGTAACCAGGCCGGAGAAAGCTGAAGCCCAATCCGGTTTTCTTGATCGCCTGCTCAATTTTGTAGTGCGGCGTCCAAGGGTTGCTGGGGGCGGCTTGAATAGACAAAAAAACGATATGCTTAACCCCGGCCGATTCAGCAGTTTTGAGAAAGGGCTCAATGTAAGTTTTTACATTGGCCAGCTGTGGAGGCCTCAACAGAAAAACCCGGTCTATTTTTTCAAGGGCAGGCTTGTAGCTGAACGGATCCTCAAAGTCGAATTGCCTTATTTGCCAAGTTTTAGCGGGCAGGTCTTGCCGCGCCAGAGCCGGGCGGCGCACTGCAAAGAAAATCCGGTGCTCCTCCGAAAGAAGCATCAGATGCTTGGTGACCGCCTGCCCGGTCAGCCCGGTAGCTCCGGTGATTAGAATATTCATCGGTCGGGTCGTTTCCGCTTCCTGCCCTTATTCAATAACTCACGAAAGGCATTTGATGAATATAATCATTCTTCTCGACTTGCTGAAGGATGAAATCCGCTAAATCTTTGCGGCCAATAGAAGTGCTGGCATTGACGCCTACCCACCCCACGCGGTAGTCTCCCCGTTCTGCCTCATTTGTAAGCCGGGGGCCGCGCACTATGACCCAGTCTAGCTGGCTCGAACGCAGAATTTCGGCATGCCGAACAGCATCATTCAGCACTTTGGGCACTGCTATTTTCATGATGCCGCGGATGAGTTTGTCGGCCAACTTCGGCTCGTCCCGCTCAAATGGCAGGCCGCCTCCCGACAGGCTGATGATTTTTCGGATGTTTTCCGCCCTCATGGCTTGAATGATGTTGTAGGTGCCATCGCTCTGCAGCCACTTGGGGGAGCCTTTGACGTGCCCGAATAGGCTCACGGCCACATCAGTCCCGCTGATGGTATGGCGGACATCTTGCTCTTCCAGCACATCGCCCTGCAGTACAGTTAAGCGCTCGGATTTTTGTGGTATTTTCTCCGGTGTGCGGGCCAGCGCCCTTAAGCGGTAACCTGCCTCCAATGCCTTGTCCAGAAAAGCCTGTCCTGTCTGTCCGCTTCCTCCAAATAGCGCTATCGTCTTCATATGCTTTGTAATTTTGTGCAAGGATAAAGCTTTTACTAACTTTATGTAAGTATCCGTTCACTAACAATTTTGTACGCATGGAAGGGCGGAAAGTAAGCTCCACTAATTACCAAAACGAGCAACAGCTCAACCGCTGCCCCGTCAGCTTTACGCTGTCCTTAATCGGCGGGCGTTGGAAAGCAGCTATCATCTGGAAGCTCAGTGCGGGGAATCTGCGCTTTAGCCAGCTGCGGGCGCAGATCGGCGGTATATCGGACCGCATCCTCACCAAGCAGCTGAAGGAGATGCAGTCGGACGGGCTGATCGGCAGGCAAGCCTATCAGGAAGTACCGCCGCGGGTAGAGTATTACCTTACGGAAAAAGGGCGCTCGCTGGAGCCGCTACTGCAGGCGATTTTGGCCTGGGGCTTGCAGCATATGGGGCAGGGGGAGGAAGCGATGGAGGGGGATTGATGCTGCCTTATCCTTTTGTTGCGGTATAGCTTGAAATGCAAGCTGCCGCTTCAGTATGTCAGGCCTTAAACAACGAGAGCCGTCGGCTAAACAGCCGACGGCTCTCGTTTTCCCAACTGAAGGGAAGCATTAAGCTTCTTCCTCTTTCTGCTTTTTATAAGCCGCTTTCAGTATTTCGTCGCGGCGTTCGTCAGAAGGTTTGGTGTAGTGTTTACGACGGCGGATTTCTTTGAGCACGCCTACTTTGCGGTGCTTGCGCTTGTAGCGTTTCAGGGCGCGGTCAATGTTTTCTCCGTCTTTTACGTTGATAATCAGCATGTATAAATTTTCATTTCGTGATCAAATAACTATTTCCGGCACATGGATTTAGATTGCACCATTCGCGTGTGCAGTTGTCCTGTAGTTGCTAAGCTACGCCGGAGAAAAGAGGCTCAAGTTTTAACCTATTTCAATGCTATAACATAGGCTTTGTACTATAAGTTCCTTATAATCTATTATTTCCCAATAAGTTAGCAAGCTTGTAGAGCAGCCGGGCACCTACATTGGCATCCCACTGATGGGGGTAGCCGGCCGTTTCGCACAAGTCGAAGCCGACAATCTCCCGCCCGCTTGCCGCCAGCTTTTGCAGCAAATAAAGGGCTTGTTGGAACCCCAGCCCGCTAGGGACGGGAGTTCCAGTGTTGGGGCAGAGGTGGGGCTGCAGCCCGTCGACATCGAAACTGATGTATACCCGTTGGGGCAACGTCTGCAGAATTTCGATGCACAGGCCACCCCAACTTGCTCCCTCAAACTGTCGGCGCTGCAGCTCCTGATCGTAAAATACGGTACAGCGCCCGCTCTTTTCGGCGAAAGCCACCTCTTCCTCGCAGTAATCGCGAATGCCCACCTGCGTCAATTGAGTAATCTGCGGCAGCTGCAAGGCATTGTAAAAAATAGAGGCGTGGGAGTAGGTAAAGCCCTCGTAGGCTTGCCGCAAGTCCATATGAGCATCGATTTGCAGCACCCCAAAGTCTTCGTACCGCTCCGCGAGCGCTTGCAGAAAGCCGAGCGGCACGCTGTGCTCCCCGCCGGCCAGGCCTACGAGCTTGCCCTGGCCTAGCAGTTGCGACGTTTCTGAATACACCCAGGCGCGCAGGGCTTCGCAGGCAGCGTTGATGCGCTCAAGCGTGGCCGGGTCGGTATCCCCTCCGGCCTCCAACTGCTCGAGGTAGCGTTCAGCTTCTTGGCGCAGGTCCTCCGACCGCTGCCGCCAGTCAACGTCCGGCGGGCGCATGTAGAGGCCCATCTTCCAAGCATCCGGCACATCCGGGTCGAGCAGGTCGAGCTGTGTGGAAGCCTCCAAAATGTTGGCAGGCCCGGTAGCCGTACCTGCGCCGTAGGACACCGTAACATCCCAGGGCACAGACAGCAGCACAATCTGAGCGTCCGCCTCCTCAAAGGGCAGGCCGATGAAATGCCCGTTTCTGAGCCCTACGCCGTTGGGGTCGAAGTTTTTGATTTTTTCGGCTCTGGAGTTGAAATTTCCCATTTATCTTTGTTATTGATATACCATTACACGATGATGTAATTACAATATCCATATAATTAGGATCATGGAAAAAGAGAACTTGTTAAAACGGATTACCATTGATCCAAATATTTGTCACGGAAAGCCCTGTATCCGGGGATTGCGTTATCCCGTCGGTACAATATTGGAGTATTTGGCTGGAGGGGATAGCATCGCAGATATTTTGGAGGAGTTTCCAGATTTGGAAGAGGAGGATATACTAGCATGCCTAATGTATGCTTCACTAGCGGTGAATAGTAAGAAGGTCGTCATACCCTTTGCGGCATGAGGTTTTATATTGACGCTCGTCAGCTTCAAATAATCGTAATGGATTAAAACAAGCATAAATGTCAAAAGTACTCATCATTGGCGCCGGCGGCGTAGGCCGGGTCGTAACTTATAAATGCGCACAGCACCCGGAAGTATTCTCTGAAATCATGCTGGCCAGCCGCACGAAATCCAAGTGCGATGCCATCGTTGCGGATGCGCAAAAGGCGACCGGGCACCAAAAGATGCAGACCGCGCAGGTGGATGCCGATAATGTGCCGGAACTGGTAGCGCTGATCCAATCCTTTCAGCCGGAGCTGCTGCTGCACGTGGCTTTGCCCTATCAGGACCTTACCATTATGGATGCCTGCTTAGAGACAGGTGTCAACTACTTGGACACGGCCAACTACGAGCCTAAAGACGAAGCCAAGTTTGAGTACAGCTGGCA
>CAYNIT010000326.1:0-4226 GCA_964397205.1 uncultured Phaeodactylibacter sp.
CAGGAAAAGTCTACAAAATTTTGCGCCGTACTTATTTTTCATCACATGCTGAATAGTTACCCCAAAACAATAGATGCTGCCTATTCTGGCATAAACGCAATAAATAAATATTATCGTATTTTTGACTTATTACTGATAATCAAAAAGCCATTATTATGGAAAAAGATACGCACCCGAGCAAATCCCAAAACGGGACCAATGGCACATCCAGCACTCCTGCCAACCACGGCAAGGTCTGGGATGTCAACGACTCCAGCCGCTGCCCCTTCATGAGCGGACAGCTGAAGCACGGTGCCGGCAGTGGCCATTCCAATCGCGATTGGTGGCCCAACGCCCTTAACCTAACTATTCTGCGCCAGAATTCTGAGCTGTCGGATCCAATGGACGAGGACTTCGACTACGCAGAAGAATTTAAGAAACTCGACCTGAAAGCAGTCAAGCAAGACCTCTACGACTTGATGACCGATTCTCAGGACTGGTGGCCCGCCGACTACGGCCACTATGGCCCCTTTTTCATACGCATGGCCTGGCACAGCGCTGGCACCTACCGCATTGCGGACGGCAGAGGCGGGGCTGGCTCCGGCAGCCAGCGGTTCGCGCCGCTCAACAGCTGGCCGGACAATGCCAACCTCGACAAAGCGCGCCTACTGCTGTGGCCCATCAAGCAGAAGTACGGCAAGAAGATTTCCTGGGCAGACCTGATGATCCTGGCGGGCAACTGCGCCTTGGAATCCATGGGCTTCAAAACCTTTGGTTTCGCCGGCGGCCGCGAAGACATCTGGGAGCCGGAAGAGGACATCTACTGGGGCCCAGAAGGCGAATGGCTGGACGACAAGCGCTACACGGGCGACCGCGAGCTGGAGAACCCACTTGCCGCCGTTCAGATGGGCTTGATCTACGTCAACCCGGAAGGCCCAAATGGCAACCCCGACCCCATCGCTTCCGCCCGCGATATCCGGGAGACCTTCGGCCGTATGGCGATGAACGATGAGGAGACTGTAGCGCTGATTGCCGGCGGCCATACCTTCGGCAAGACCCACGGCGCCGGCGATCCAGACAAGTACGTAGGCTCAGAGCCGGCGGGTGCCAGCATGGAAGAACAGAGCACCGGATGGCGCAACACCCTCGGCAGCGGCAATGCCGAAAATACGATTACCTCCGGCCTGGAGGGTGCCTGGACATCCACGCCGACTAAGTGGAGCAATCAGTACTTCGAGAACCTGTTCGGTTACGAGTGGGAGTTGACCAAAAGCCCCGCTGGCGCCCATCAGTGGCGGCCCAAGGGCGGTGCCGGCGCCGGTACTGTACCAGATGCCCACGACCCGAACAAAACGCACGCGCCCTTTATGCTGACGACCGACCTGGCGCTGCGCATGGATCCAGCTTACGAAAAGATTTCCCGCCGCTTCTACGAAAACCCCGACGAGTTTGCCGATGCCTTCGCCCGCGCTTGGTTCAAGCTGACCCACCGCGACATGGGCCCCAAGGCACGCTACCTCGGCCCGGAAGTGCCAGCGGAGGACCTGATCTGGCAGGACCCAGTGCCCGAAGTTTCCCATGAGCTGATCAACGAAGAGGATATAGCTAAGCTGAAGCGGATGGTCCTGGCTTCCGGCTTGAGCGTCGCCCAACTCGTTTCTACTGCCTGGGCTTCCGCCTCCACCTTCCGCAATTCTGACAAGCGCGGTGGTGCTAACGGCGCCCGCATCCGCCTGGCGCCCCAGAAGTTCTGGGAGGTCAACAACCCCGCTCAGCTGAGCGAGGTGCTGGATAAGCTGGAGGGCATTCAGCAAGAATTCAACAGCAACGAAATAGGCGGCAAGATGGTCTCGCTGGCCGATCTCATCGTCCTGGGCGGCTGTGCAGCTATTGAAGAAGCGGCGAAACAGGCGGGCCATGACATCAGCGTGCCCTTCACGCCGGGCCGTACCGATGCTACGCAGGAGCAGACCGATGTAGAGTCCTTCTCTGTGCTGGAACCGGCTGCCGACGGCTTCCGCAATTATATGAAGCAGCAGTACAGCGTTTCAGCAGAGGAAATGCTGGTGGACAAAGCACAGCTGCTGATGCTCACCGCGCCCGAAATGACGGCACTGGTTGGCGGCATGCGCGTACTGGATACCAACTGGGATCAGTCCAAGCACGGGGTCTTCACCGACCGCCCGGGTGCGCTGACCAATGATTTCTTCGTTAACTTGCTGGATATGGGCACTACCTGGAAAGCAACTTCCGAGCAGGAGGATACCTTCGAGGGGCGCGACCGCAAGACCGGCGAAGTGAAGTGGACCGGCACGAGAGCGGATCTGATCTTCGGCTCCAATACCGAACTCCGTGCTCTGGCAGAAGTGTACGCCTGCGCCGACAGCGAGGAGAAGTTTGTCAAAGACTTCGTCGCCGCCTGGAATAAGGTGATGAACCTGGACCGCTTCGACCTGAACTAAGGCACCGCCCTCTGGGCCAATGAACAAGTGCGGCGGGCAGCCTGGCTTTGACCGGGCTGCCCGTTTTTAGTAATAGGCGGTGCCAACTAAAGGAAAGCTGGGTGTCAGCTTCCCAGGCGCATCTGGGATGAAATACAAGGCATTTAACTGCTTCATCCATTACAAAGTGCCTACCAAACCTGATGCACCTGCGGCGCTATGTACTGAGCATAGACCTCCCAAACTTTCGTCATTTCCTCGGAAGCAAGTGGAGAGGCCCCACTCGCAGCCACATTGGAATAGACTTGCGCTGGCCGGCTAGCTCCTGGAATCACGCAGCTTACCGCTTCAAACGTCAATATCCAGCGCAGGGCCAGCTGCGCCAATGGTTCTCGCCCGGGAAAGTGTTGCTGCAAGGCTTCTACGGCTTTTAGCCCGGTGTTGTAGTCTACCCCGGAAAAGGTTTCCCCTTTGTCAAAAGCTTCACCATGGCGGTTGAAGTGGCGGTGGTCGCCTTCCAGAAACTTGCTATCTTTGGAGAACTTACCGGTGAGCAGCCCGCTCGCCAACGGGACCCGCACGATAATGCCAATATTCTTTGCTTTGGCCTCGCGAAAGAACAGCTCGGCTGGCCGGTGGCGAAACATATTGAAGATAATTTGCACTGTACTTACATTGGGGTATTCGATAGCCTTCAACCCCTCCTCTACCCTTTCTACGCTCACACCCAGGTGGCGGATTTTGCCCGCTTCGCGCAGGCGGCCGAAAGTTTCAAATATTTCCGGCCGGTAGTAAACATCGGTGGGCGGGCAATGCAGTTGGATGAGGTCGAGGGTATCTAGTTGCATGTTTTGCAGGCTATCCTCCACAAATTTACGCAGTACAGCTGGCTGATACGCTTCACTGGTGTGGGGGTTAAGCCGCCGGCCACACTTGGTGGCTACGTAAATGTGTTCACTGCGGTTGCGTACCAGGCGGCCCACCGCTTTTTCGCTTTCCCGATCTCCGTAGACATCGGCGGTATCAATAAAGTTGACCCCTTCGTCTACAGCGGTGTTCAGGATGTTGTCGGCCAGATCATGGTCGAAGGGGCTGCCCCATTTACCGCCGACCTGCCAGGTGCCCAGGCTGATTTCGGAAATCTTATAGTCGGTTTTTCCCAAGGTCCGGTATTGCATGATGGCTGTTTTTAATGACATTATAGTGAATTTACAGCTTCTGGTTGAATCTGCACCCAGCTCACGGGCTGTTTCATACCGATAACGATTTGATTAGTCGGATCGCTATCGGTGTGCGGCCCTCTCCGTCAGTCGAAAAACTATGCCTGATAGGCTTACAGATTGAGTATACCCGGGAAGCAACAGCTTACGCCAACTATCATTTCAACAACTCCAACATCCGCTGCTGGAATTCCCAAAAGTCAGCTTCCATCCACCAGCACCAAAGGCCTGACAAGGCAAAATGAATCAGCAGATGGCTGATAGCGAATGCCCAAATGATACACATAAACACATAAAAGATGGCATGATCGATGAAGAGAAGTGCGAATCCAATTCTGGCGCTGCTCTCCACTTGCTTTTGTAGCGGCATAGGACTGGCTTGGCACTATTGCCCCTGCCGCTCAGCGGTTGGGTACAGTACGTGAGCGGAGGCGAGGGCATTACCCACACTCCCTCTTTCCGAGCCTCAAGCCTGCATGCAAGGGGGTGCTACAATATAAGCGAAGCCTTGCCCCCTGCTCCTACGGTTGGCTCCTAAGGGGTCGCGCAACAATAACTTACCGATTTAGACTCGTTTTTTTGCACG
>CAYNIT010000327.1:0-4221 GCA_964397205.1 uncultured Phaeodactylibacter sp.
AGTCTAAATCGGTAAGTTATTGTTGCGCGACCCCTAAGCTCCTCGTACTGGCATTTCCGGAAGCCATAGCAGTTGTAACTTTAGTAAGAACCCGCAGCCCGCCCTATCTGTAGACTGGCTCTTAGTCAGCCTACAGGTGGGGCGGAAAAGCAACGCTCAGCAGCTCCATAGCTTTACAAAGCACAACGAGTAACAGCTGATGCCAAAATCCGCGGGGCAGACTATAGGCCAGACTGAACCCCCTAAGGCAGCGGCTGGCTATCAGCCGCCTCGAGTATAAATGACGTGAGGTCCGGCATGAATCAGTGTTTTGACGTAGCATAATAAATGCAATGACGCCCTCCCGTGCCGTAGGTACGGAACGGGAAAAGGCGTGTTTGGATATCAAACAGGGCAAAGCTCCAGATTCAAGCTGGTGCCAAAATGAAGCTTTCTTCCGCACCTAAAGGCGCGGTTTGCCATTCGTAGATGTTGGTTTACCCACCTTGGGTCCCTCCGGGACCTGTTAAGCTGGTGTTTGTTATACTAAGCGCGGCCACGAGAGGTGATTTTCTGAGACCCGCATAAATACTCGGCTTTTTGTCAGCATTCTTAAGCTTGGCTCTTACCTATCGGTAGGGCTGCTCCTGAATCGTGCGCAGCACTTTGGCCACGCGCGTTTTCGTGCCGTATTCGTGTTCGGTAGAGCTCATATCTTCCAGCTTTTAAAGTGAAAGTAACAACTTTTTCCCTACCTTCCCAGCCAAACAGCCGAGGCTATGACGACTCTCCAACAGCTTTCCCAGACTACCGTGCAGCTCCTGCTGGAGGAGCCCTTTTACGCCCATTTGCTCAGCGGGCTGATCAAGCAAGAGGAGGAGGGAGTGCCTACCCTCGCAGTTGGGCTGCACGAGCAGGAGCAGCTGGTTTTGCATGTCAACCCCGGCTTTTGGGCGGGCCTCAGTGAGGAAAGGCACCGCTACGGCGTACTCAAGCACGAGTTGTTGCACATTGCCCTCGGGCATCTGTTTTTGGCGCAAGCCTCCCCCCACAAGCCACTCTTCAACATCGCCGCTGACCTGGTCGTCAATCAGTACATCCGGCGCGGCCGGCTGCCCGATGGGGCGCTGCGGATTGAGCGGTTTCAGGAGTTGCAGCTAGAACGCCACAAAGCAGTAGGGTACTACTACCAGGCGCTTTTGGAGTTACACCGCAGGGGCCCCGATACGGCAGACGGCCAAATGTTACAAGACTGGATGAGCGGAGCAGCGGAGGATTGGCAGCAGCGCCACCGGCTTTGGCACCAACTGGGGCGTATCCGCCAAGCAGAGCGGGACAATTTGAGGCAGCAGATCGATCAAATACTGCGCAGCATTGCACAGAAGGTAGGGCAACGGGAAATCGGCAAGCTGCCCGCCAGCCTGCGGGCGCATTTAGCGCAGCTATCCCATCCCGGAGCAAGCATCGACTGGCGGCGGGCGCTGCGCTTGTTTGCGGCCAGCAGTACCACCACAAGCGTTCGCAACACCATCCGCCGGCCCTCCCGCCGTTACGGGACCGTGCCAGGCAGCAAGGTGCAGCCCCGGCAGAAAATCCTGGCCGTAATCGATACTTCGGGCAGCCTGCCAGTAAGACAGCTGGATCATTTTATGGCGGAAGTCCACCACCTTTGGCAGCAACGGGCAGAAGTGCGCATCGCCGAGTGCGACCGCGAGCTGCAGCGGGTATACAACTACCGGGGCCAGCCCCCAAGGCAGGTGCAGGGGCGCGGCGGCACAAGCTTTGAGCCGCCCATTCTGTACGCCAACCAAAACTACCATCCCGACGCGCTCGTTTATTTTACCGACGGGTTTGGAGCAGTACCGCAGCAACGCTGCCGTTGCCCGCTGCTATGGCTGATTTCGCCGGGCGGCATCGGGCCGCAGCACGATACCTGGCACGCTCTGCCCGGACAGGTCATCAAAATGAAAGAGACCACATGAGCAAATTGCAGCACGATTACAAATACTACGGTTCGCGCGCCCACGCTCAGGAGGTGGAGGAATTCCTGCGCCATCTGATGGCGGTGAATTTGCAGCTGGAGGAGAAGGGGCAGCCCAAAACACCGGTCTGCATTTGGGGCCGGCACGGCATCGGCAAGACAGAAATTGTGCAGAGCCTGGCGGCAGACCTCGGCTACGGTTTCCGGTACATCGCCCCAGCGCAGTTTGAGGAAATGGGCGATCTGGTAGGGATGCCCGCAATCGAGGGAGAGCAAACCGTCTTTCGGGCGCCGGAATGGGTGCCGCAGGCCGAAGGGCCGGGCATCCTGCTGATCGACGATGTCAACCGGGCCGATATGCGGATACTTCGGGGCATCATGCAGCTCCTACAGCGCTACGAAATGGTCAGTTGGAAGCTGCCGCCGAAGTGGCAGATCGTGCTCACCGCCAATCCCGACGGCGGGGACTACTCCGTGACGCCGATGGACGATGCCATGCTCACCCGCATGATGCACATTACCCTGGAGTTCGATGCCAAGGCCTGGGCGCAGTGGGCGACCCGGACGGGCGTAGACGAGCGGGGCATCAGCTTTGTGCTTACCTACCCAGAATTGGTCAGAGGGCAGCGCACCACCCCTCGCTCCCTGGTGCAGTTCTTTGATGCCATAGCCGAGATCGAGCACTTGCGTAAAAACCTGCCGATGGTCCGGCATCTGGGTAATGCCTGCCTCGATGAGGAGACCGTGGGTGCATTCGTGGCTTTTGTACAGCAAGATTTGCAGCGGCTGCTGCAGCCGGAGGATATCTGTGGTGCTGCTAACTTTGCCGAGGTGGAAGAACAGCTCCGGTCGATGGTCGCCCGGGATTGCCTGCGGGTGGATATGATCGCTACCATCGCTACCCGCCTGGTGCATTACCTTACGGAAAATGCCGGAGAGCTGGACGAGCGCGCCCGCGCCAATGTAAAAGCTTTTCTTCTACTGGATTTTTTGCCCAACGACATTCGGCTGACGATGGCGCAGGACCTGGCGGAAGCTGAGCAGCCTGCACTGCAGCAACTCATGGCGGAGCCGGAGGTGGCTATGCTGATGCTGGAGGGGTTGTGAAAATGTAAAAATGTAAAACCGTAAAGCTGCGAAACCGTAAAATAGGAACTGCTTGCCATGGAGGTGGGGCGGGTCGGAGTCCTTTAGGTTGAAACCGCAAAACCGCAAATTGCCTGCCCTGAAGGCGGCGTTCTTCATGTTGGACTTGGGGGAGAGGGGCAACTTTGCCGGCGCTAGGCCCTAGCTGCACGCTCCATGCTTATTATCTTATTAAACTCAGTTCGCCAAACCAAAAGCACCGCTATGCAAATCACCGCACTTGATGCCCAAAGCCTGAACCCAGGCGATTTAAGCTGGGCGCCTTTGGAAAAGCTCGGCCAGCTCACCGTATATCCCTACACGCCCGCTGATCAACTGCAGGCGCGCGCCCGATCTGCCGATATTTTGCTGGTCAACAAGTTTGTGCTGGGAGCAGAAGAGCTGGAGCAGTTGCCGCAGCTGCAGTGCATCTGCGTTATGGCAACTGGTTACAACAACATTGACCTTAGGGCGGCAAGCGAGCGGGGCATCCCGGTTTGCAATGCAGTGGGCTACAGCACGGATGCTGTGGCGCAGCACGTATTCGCCCTGCTGCTGGCCCTGACTAACCGCGTATACGAGCACCACATCAGCGTGCAGGCGGGGGAATGGCGGCGCTCGCGCGACTTTTCCTACACCCTGGGGATTATTCCAGAGCTGGCAGGCAAAACCTTTGGCATTTACGGCTTCGGCCGCATCGGCCAGCGGGTAGCGGAGCTGGCGCAGGCATTTGGTATGCCTATACTGGCTACCCACAAGCACCCGGAGCGCGATGCCCGGCCGGGGGTCCGCTTTGTGGATTTGCCCACGCTTTTTGCGCAAAGCGATGTGGTCTCCCTGCACGCCCCGTTAAGGGATGAGAACCGCGAGATCGTCAATGCCGAAATGCTAAAGCGTATGAAGCCTTCTGCCTATTTGATCAATACCGGCCGAGGTGGCTTGGTGGACGAACAGGCTTTGCTGGAAGCGCTGCAGGAGGGCCAACTGGCGGGTGCCGGCCTCGATGTCTTGAGCCTAGAGCCTCCCGTAGACAGCAATGTGCTCACCACCGCGCCGAATTGCCTGGTCACGCCGCACATGGCCTGGGCCACGCAAGCTTCCCGGCAGCGGCTGCTGGATATTACGGTGGAAAATGT
>CAYNIT010000328.1:0-4200 GCA_964397205.1 uncultured Phaeodactylibacter sp.
GTAACTATTCAGCATACTTTTAATTTGCCACTTGGTGCAAAATTTTGTATGCCAACCTTCCTCTTTTAAGGGGAACCTGCCGGCCTGCGGCACAGCAGGCGGGCGAGAGGAGGTTCTGGCGGAAAAAAGTCTACAAAATTTTGCGCCGTACTTATTTTTCATCACATGCTGTATAGTTACGGGATGAAAACTGTAACAAATGGCACCCTAAAAGCCTGACTAAACTCAGTGCTGCAAACTGAAAAAGGCCTTAGCTTGTGCATACCAACAAAACCTAACAATCATGACAGGCGGAACTTTTTCATTACTCGTTTTATTGGCAATACTTCTTTTCTTGGTACCTATGTTGATGGGCTTTTCGGGCAGAAATAAGCTAGGGTAGTAGCACTGCCATAGGCGTTTCGATCAATAGTTGGTCCCTATCCGCTAGCGCTTGCGCTGCCTCCGGCGGATCCACCAGGCGATCAGCGCCAGCAAGATCAGCAGCACGGGCCAGGCTTCGATCAGCCCGATGAGCATGTTTTGCAGCAGTTGCCAGCCGCCGCTGAGCGCTTCAGCTATCCGGCTGCCGAAGCTGCGGCGGGCGATGCCCTCGGAGGTCGTTTCGTAAAGGGTCAACTCAATCGTGCTGCGCGCCACCTGCTGTTTCAGGTAGCGGAACTGTGCTTCCATTGACTCTACTTCTTCGATGACTTGCCGGAGGTTGTTTTCTACCGCGAGGATGTCCTGCACGTTCTCTGCTTCCTGCAGCAAATCGCGGTAGCGGCCGATGACCTCCCGTTTGGTTTCCAGGCGGGTCTGCAGGTCGATGTAGCGGCGCGTAACATCCTCTGCCTGCACAGATCGGGCATCCACCTGCACCGCCAGTTTTTCCAAATCATTCAGCAAAGGCTCCAAATCTTCGGGTTGCAGCCGGATGGTCAGTTGGTTTTCCACCCGCCTGCCGTACTGCCGCTCTTCTTCTGCCGTGATTTCTGCCTCGTACTGTTTTACCAGCGTTTTGGCTTCCCCCACCGCCGATTCATAATCGGCCACCTCCATACGGAGCCGTGCCGAGCGGATAACTTTCTTTTCCGGCAGAGCATCCCCGCCGTTTTGCGGGGCACCGGAGGCGCGTGCCTCCGTAGTTGATTCCAGTTTTGGCGAGTCCTCCGCGTAGGAGCCGCTGCTGTCGGAGGCACTGCCGCCGCAGGACAACAAGCACTGGAAAAGAAGCAGGGATGCGAGAACTAAGCGTGTCTTCATTGCGTTTCGGGTTTTGAAAAAAGATGCAGGAAGCAGCGCCCGTGGCGCTCCGCCACTAAAATAATTAAATCTGACTGCCAAATTGTCACGCTGCCTCCTAAATTGTTGTATCTTTGCCGATCAATTAAGAAATGAGAAACTCAGCGGACGATGTACAACGACAACCCTACGCTTGTTGGATTGCAGCAGAAGATGGACGAAAGCCGTCAGGGCGAAGCGTATACGGATACGCGCCCGGCCAGCTTCAGGGAGGGCAACGGCAAGCATTTTTATATAGAGAGCTACGGCTGCCAGATGAACTTCAGCGATAGCGAGATTGTGGCTTCTATCCTTTCGGGAGAGGGCTACCGGGCTACCCGCAATATGGAGGAGGCTGACCTGATCCTCGTCAATACCTGCTCTATCCGGGAAAAAGCCGAGGAAACGGTCCGCAAGCGCCTGCGCATCTTCGATCAGGTCAAGCAGCAGCGCCCTGGTACGCTCGTGGGGGTGCTCGGCTGCATGGCGGAGCGCTTGAAAGCCAAGCTGTTGGAGGAAGAAAAACTGGTAGACCTGGTACTCGGCCCGGATGCTTACCGCGACCTGCCGAAGTTGATCGCTACGGCGGAAGAGGGCGACAAAGGCATCAACGTGTTCCTGTCCCGGGAAGAAACCTACGCTGACATCAGCCCGATGCGGCTTGATTCCAATGGCGTGAGCGCTTTCATTTCCATCATGCGGGGCTGCGATAACATGTGTTCTTTCTGTGTAGTGCCTTTCACCCGAGGGCGGGAGCGGAGCCGCAACGCCTTCAGCATTGTTGCCGAAGCCACTGACTTGTACCAGCGTGGCTACCGCGAGGTGACCCTGCTGGGCCAAAACGTAGATTCCTACAAGTGGGAAAACCCGGAAACCGGCGAAAAGGTGACCTTCGCCCAATTGCTGGAAATGGTAGCCTTGGTGCACCCGGATCTGCGCATCCGCTTTTCTACTTCCCACCCGAAGGATATTACGGATGAGGTGCTGTACACGATGAAGCGCTACGAAAACATTTGCAAATACATCCACCTGCCAGTGCAGTCGGGCAACAGCCGCGTCCTCAAGCTGATGAACCGCACCTACGACCGCGAGTGGTATATGAATAAAGTGCGCCGCATCTACGAAATCATGCCGGATTGCGCCATCTCCTCCGATATCATCGCCGGCTTTTGCAGCGAGACCGAGGAAGAGCATCAGGATACCTTGAGCATTATCGAGTTCTCCGATTACAGCATGTCCTATATGTTTTTCTACTCGGAGCGCCCGGGCACTCTGGCTGCCCGCAAGTACGAGGACGATATCCCGCTCAAGGTGAAAAAGCGCCGGCTGCAGGAAATCATCCGCCTACAGACGCAGGTTTCCTACGCGCACAATCAGCGCGACATCGGCAAGACCTTTAAGGTGCTGATTGAGGGAGACTCCAAGCGCTCTGATAAGGAATTCAAAGGCCGCAACAGCCAGAACAAAATGATTGTCTTCCCCAAAGCGGAGGGTTATCAGCCGGGCGACTACTGCCAAGTGCGGGTGGAAGAGGTGACGAGCGCTACCCTGCGCGGCCGCCTAATAGGTGCATAAGCGTTGCCTGCTGCTGCCTTTACAGTCCAATACGAAAACCAAATATATTATGGGTGAAAACCTCCAGGCTATCAAGCAACGCTTCGGCATTATCGGGCGCTCCCCGCTGCTCGACCGGGCGCTTAGTACCGCGGTAAGAGTAGCCAATACGGACCTATCGGTGCTGATTACCGGGGAGAGCGGCGTGGGCAAGGAGGTTTTTTCCAAAATCATCCACGCACTGAGCGCTCGCAAGCACAACAAGTTCATTGCCATCAACTGCGGAGCGATACCCGAGGGTACCATCAATTCCGAACTATTCGGGCATGAGAAGGGGGCCTTCACCGGGGCTACGAGCGAACGCAAAGGCTACTTCGAATCTCTCGACGGCGGCACCATCTTCCTGGATGAGATCGGCGAAATGCCATTGGATACGCAGTCTTTCCTGCTGCGGGTGCTGGAAACTGGTGAGTTCATCCGGGTTGGGGCTTCCAAGGTGCAGAAGACAGATGTGCGGATCATCGCCGCTACAAATGCTTCCCTGATGGAAGCGGTGAAGAAGGGCAAATTCCGTGAAGACCTCTACTACCGCCTGAATACGGTGCCAGTGAGCGTGCCGGCGCTGCGGGAACGGCCGAAGGATATTTACATGCTGTTCCGCAAATTTGCGGTGGACTTTGCGGAGCGGTACCGCACCGAGCCCATCCACCTCGATGAGCGTGCCCGCCTTATGCTGGAGAACTACAGCTGGCCCGGCAACGTGCGGGAGCTCAAAAATGTAGCCGAACAGGTTTCGGTCATGGCAGAAGATAAACTCGTAACAGCCGACTGGCTGATGCACTACGCCCCGCAGCTCAGCAAGCGGCACCTGCCGATGATACCGGAGAACCGCTCGGGAGAGAAAGAGCCGGTGAGCATGCAGGAGCGCGAAATCTTCTACAAGCTTATGCTCGATATGAAAAACGACCTGAACGACTTGAAAACCCTGGTCTTCGAGCTGATCCGCAACAACGACCTTAGGGTGCCAGATGTCAAAGAAATTCGCAGCTTGCAAGAGCCTGCCAATTCCTCCGCTCCCAACCATCGGCCCGATACGGGTACGGGAGGCGAAGCCCAGGATGTAAGCGAGTTTCTAGAGGATTACCACGAGAGCGACGAGCCCTATGCGTCCAGCTCGGAGCAACTGCGCCCCATCATCCTATCCCAGGAGCAGGCCGAGCAACACTACGCACAAACCGAGGAGGTGGAGGAGAACCTGTCCCTCGAAGCAAATGAAAAGGGGTTAATCCAGAAAGCGCTCAAAAAACACAATGGCCGCCGTAAGGAAGCGGCAGCGGATTTAGGTATCTCTGAGCGGACGCTGTACCGGAAGATTAAGCAGTA
>CAYNIT010000329.1:0-4194 GCA_964397205.1 uncultured Phaeodactylibacter sp.
GGATGTGTACAATGCTTTTTACCGGACGTTAGACCCGAGTTTGGGGCGGTGCCTGCCTGCCCTTACCGACAGGTAGGCAGGGTGGCAGGTGGATCCGGAGGCGGAAACACACTATGGTCTGTCGCCTTACAATTCGATGAACAACAGCCCCATAGTGCTTTCTGACCCTAACGGCGATACGCCTTTGCATTTAGGTGCTGCTTTAGTAGGCGAGCTAATCAATTTGGATTCTCAAGCGTTAAAAGGTAACGTAACAAGCTGGGGTGAAGGTCTTGGCTACTTTGGGGTCGGAGCCGCCGCCGGCGCCTTATACTTGACACCAGGCGGACAAGCCGCCGCCGGCAGCGTGCAGGTGATCGGGAACAAAGGCATCCAAATCGCCACCGGCAAGTTTGATGTCACGGAGATTAATTCGGTGGGGGATGTGGCTACGTTGGGCCTCGACATCGCCACGGATTATTTCAGTGTGGCGCCTGCTGCGAAGCTCGGCAGTAATTTGGCGAGCGGCCTGCAAAAGCTGGCTGGCAGCTATGCCCCATCTGTTGCTTCTGGCGGTGGTTCAACCGTAAAGAGAGCATTAGCAGAAGAGGTCCAAGCTAATTTCGGGTTTGGTGCTGGTTTCCCCGCTGTCTGTAGTTTCACCTACCGCTGCAAGGCGGTTGTACCGCCCAACCTTCGTTTTCCGATTTTTGTCGGGACGGCTGGCGGAGCGCGCCGCTATTTAAGCAGGCTGCGCCTGCGGTTGCTCGGAATATCGTAGCTGGAAGCTCCGGCTAGCGGGGTAAGGTAAGAATGTCATAGCTTGAAGCCGACTAGCAGGGGCAGCCTGCTCCAAATGGGACTTTTTACTGTTTATGGGGGTTGATCAGATTCAGGTCATCAATGTTTTTAAAGTCGCTGACGTTCCTGGTAAGTAGGGTAAGATTATAAGTTAGGGCAGTAGCGGCAATGATGGCATCCGGGAGCTTGATCTTGTGTGCCTTGCGGATAGCAGCCGTTTTAAGTTTGATATCCTTTTCCAGTTCAAAGACTAGAGCATTATCAATGAATTGACGAAGAACCTCTAAATCTTTGTCGGTAGGTGCTTTCCAGCAAAGTAGCTCAATCTCCGTGATCACAGACATAGCTGGATTAGAATCCACCAAGGTCTCGTCTATAAATTTTTCAGCTTGGGGCGGAAACTGCTGTTGTAGATGATAAATAGCTGTATTAGTATCTCAAAGATATTTTATTCCCATTCGTTTCGTAGCTCATTAAGTTGTTGGTTGATGTCGCTTAAAGGTTGTTTAGACATAGCACCTTTGTATTTAGTCCAGTCTATAGCATCCGATTCTTCTTCATGGCGACTTTCCCTTAGCTTAATAAGCTTTAGCAACTCCAAATCCCGCAGAAGATTCAAGACTTTTTCATCGATAACGTCTATTGTGATGGTTCGCATATGATTAGTAGCAGCTTTGTATATTTAACGTAAGACAACATACTGCACGCTCACAAAGTTCCTTATTCTTTTCAATATCATCCCCCGCTAAGCGAAGAATACCAAAACCAGCTTATGCCCAGCACCTAAGCGCAAGGCTGCGCCTGCGGTTGCTCGGAATGTCGTAGCTGGAAGCTACGACTAGCGAGGGATTTATAACTCCCCGCCAGACAAATACAGTACATTTATCCCACTACAACCGATAGATAAGGCGGTCTGTTTTCTCGGTTCTTAACGTTTTTTGAATCCGGTAAGAACAGGGCAGGCGGCCTAAGCCACACTGCCCTGTTACCGTTTATCGGGTAATCTCAGTTTGCTACCCTTTTAGCTCGTCCTCTTTCTTCAGGTATTTATCCAAGCAATCCAGTATCTTGTTATACGCTTCAATCTGGTTTCCCTTCTTGACAAACCCGTGCCCTTCATCTTCGAAGACGACATACTCCACTGTCTGTAGTTTTACTTGCCGCCGCAAGGCGTTTGTACTGCCCAGCCTTCGTTTCCCGGCTTTAGAGAAACAAGCAACTATTATTTTTCCCAAAAACAGCGTACCTTCCCTTAAAACTCAGGCTTTGGACAGGCTCTTCTACGCCCCGGACTTAAAGCGATTCCGCTACCCCTTGCTCCTGCTGCTCGTGCTGGCGCTGTTTGCAGCATTGGTTTGGGAGTTTTTGTTCCTGGACTTTTGGAACGATGAAATCTACAGCCTCAAGTACTTCGTTTTCAACTCCTACGCGGCCATCGTTACGGATTACCACGTGCCCAACAACCACATCCTTTTCAATTTGCTCAGCCGCTTGTACCTGCGAGCCATAGGGGAGGAGGGGTTGTTCGCTCTGATGGACCACCCCTGGAAGCTGCGCCTGCTGCCTTTGGGCTACGCATTGCTTACGCTCTGGCTCACCTACGAGAGCGGCCGGCGCCTAGCGCACCCCGTGTTGGGCTTGCTGGCGGCGGTAGTGCTCGCCACTACTTTGCCTTATCTTAATTTTGCCCTGCAGATCAGAGGCTACGGCCTGAGCGCCCTGTGGCTCATGCTGCTGGCCTACGCCTGTCTGAGCTACCAGCAAAAGCCTGGGTTTCGTTACTTGCCTACGGCAGCAGTAAGCAGCGGCTTGGCTCTGTACACCCTGCCTTCTAATCTCTATGTGCTGCTCGGAGGCATGGCCGCGCTTTTCCTAACCACTCTGCTGGATGCCCGCTCTGAGGGATGGGCAGCGCTTTGGCGGCAGCCTTCCCTGGCGCTGCTGGGCAGCCTGGTACTGGGCACTGGCCTTGGGCTGTTGCTGTACGCTCCCGTGTTCTGGCAGGTATTTTCGAATCCTTACGTAGCGTACGATTTCTTCAAATGGGAAAGCCTGCTGTATTATCCCAAGAACCTGTTCCTCAGTTTCAGCTCGGGCCGATGGGGGCTGTGGCTGCTCTTTGCCATCGGCCTGCTCCGTTTCCGTGATTACGCTGGCTGGTGGCGGGGCTTATTGCTTTTGGCTTTGGTGCTGCTTATGCCCCTGCTGCTGGTTTTTGCCCTTGGCCAGGCAGCGCCGCTGCGGGTTTTCGTCAATTTAGCCCCGGTCTTTGCTTTGCTGTTGGCCGCTGGTATATATGGCGCCTTCAGGTTTTTGCCGAGCAAAAGCAGCTGGCAAGCCGGGCTGTTGCTGCTGTTGGCGGGCTACTGTACGGCAGTAGTTTCAGCCGAAAGGAGACAGGTGAAAGCGGATTTGTTGACGGAAGCCGACCGTTGGGGGCGCTCGCAGGACCTTTACCATCAGTATTACTCGGCGCACTACCGGCCCATGGAAGAGTTGCAGTGGTTTAAAAAGGCGTACTATAGCAAGGGGGACATGGTTGTACAGCTGGACTGCGAGCCCCATGGCCTGCCCAATTACCTAGAGAAGCTTGGCATTTCCTATCGGGTAGATGAAAACCTGGATTCGCTGCTGCTGCAACGGGATACGCTATATCTCATCACCAACTTCCGCAACCGCCTGCAGGGCTACCCCAGGTATCAAGTAGAGCAGCTCAGCCCCGCGCCCAACTACCATACCATCCTCCGCTGTACGGTGAATCCGCAGCTTGCGCAGCAACTGGCAATTGCCGTGCAGGCGGGAGGGCAACAGCTATTGCTGCAGGGCATCAGCCCAGTCTTGATCCCGGACAGCTTGCAGGGCAAAGCGCTCTGGATGCCAGAAGAAGCCTCGAAAAACCTGGGCGCGGTGGTGCAAGCCATGGAAGCCGAACGGATTTGCTACCTGCGCAAAGCCAAAGCTTCGCCGGAGCCGGTTGCGCGCTTGCTCTCGCTCACCCACCAATTAGATTCAGTTGTGGAAAGGGATTACTTCAGCCGTTACCATTGGCGCCGCCGCGTGGCGCCTCGCCTTTGCCCAGATCAGCTGCACTTCAATGGGTTTGGAGAGGGGGGCTTTCACTTGTCGCCCGACCAGCTTTACAGCCCGGCTTTCAACTTAGAGCTTAAGGCCCTCGACGCCTTTATAGTGCAACTGCGATTCCGCGCCCAGGCGGGCAGCGGCGGCATACTAGTGCTGGAGCAGCGTCGGGGCGCAGAAACGTTGGAGTGGCAGGGCATCAAGCTGCAGGCCTACCGGCAAGCTGGCAAAGACTGGCATAGCCTGATCGCCCTGATGCAACTGCCCGAGCCGCCCCAGCCCGGCGATCGACTTAAGGTATACGTCTGGAATGAGCAAAAGCAGGAGATCAGGATC
>CAYNIT010000330.1:0-4134 GCA_964397205.1 uncultured Phaeodactylibacter sp.
CAAACCGCCAAATCTTTTTCGCATTCTTTTCAACTTTCCCCCGGAAGGGCGGCTTCTCTGCCGAAGCGGATGCAAATATAGGGGCCGCCCCGCTCCCGTGCAAGGCCCCGGCCGATTTTTATTTGCCCCCGGGAGGGCCGGGCAATGGCCACAATTTGGCAGCGCGGACACCACGCGGACGGACAAGCCTTGGAAAATGCTGCCGGGCAGACGCCCGTTTGGCGCTGGGGCCGGCCGGCAGGGGATAATTTTTTTATTTCATCAGGTACATACCTTATTATACGTTGAGTAGCACAACAGTCTATTCAAAAAACAAAAACCGCAGCGAAGGCACGCCACGGCTTTTTGCAAATACTTGGTTACGGTCATCGAATTAGTCTTTAGAACAAGTACTCAATCCGAAGGGGGCATACAATGGGCAGAAGCTCACCAAGCTGGTCAGCACGAAAACTGCAGCGAGCACCAGCAATACGATGCCGAGGGTACCCGTGATGACATTTGTAAAAAACAGCGTTGCAATGACCGCCGCAATAAGGATACGGATAGTCCGGTCGGCATTTCCCATGTTCTTTTTCATGACAGTTTGTAGTTTATGTGATGAAATACTGGACCAAAGCCACTATACCCCATACTAGGGCGACGCACAGCAGACAAACCAGTAGAAGCTTTCCGATCTTGCTGAGGTCCATGCTTTGTCCATTTTGATTCCATTCCAAAGGTAAGGGTAAAGACTGCCGGATGCTGGTGACTGCGATCACCACGATCTAAAGAAGCTCCAGGCCGCCATCGTCAAAAGTACGCAGCAGGCCATCCGCTTCCATTTTACCTAAGGTCCGGGTGATGACCTCCCGGGCGGAGCCTAGGTCGAGAGCAATTTGGCGGTGGGTCAACAGCAGCCGGTTGTTCTGCTGCATACTGCGGCGCTTTTTGAGGTAGGCGAGTATTCGGTCTTCGAGGCGTTGGAAAAGGATTTGCTCCACGTTTTGCAACAAATCGGTATACCGCTGTTGGTACTGCCGGAAAAAAACTTGGTTGAGGGCGGTATGCGTGCGGAGCAAGTCCGGAAGCCGGCCACTTGGCAGCAACAACATCCTGGTTTCTTTTTCCACCTCAGCAACTACCTGGCTGGGTGCTCCTTGCAGCACGGCACTAAAAGACATAACACAGCTCTCCTGCGGTTCTATATAGTATAGTAGGAGCCGTTTGCTATTTTCTTCGATGTAGACTTTCAGCCGGCCTTCTAGCACTAAGGGTACGGCGCGGACGTAGCTTCCCTCTTCGAGCAGTAGGGTTCCGGGAGGGGCTTGGTGCAGTTTGGCGAAAGCCTTGAGGTCTTTTTGCAACGGCAGCGGCAAGAACCGGAGCTTTCGGTCCAGATAGTGTTCTTCTTGTTCGGTCATAGCGTTTATTTGCGGGCGTACCATTTTTCCACTTCCCTTTTTTCATCTGGCTGCGCTTCTTCCAAAAGCATTTTGCGTCAATCCGCTAGCGGGCAGATGAGAAGGGCAGGCTTTTCTTCGATTTACCCTTTCTTATAGACGCAGGAACACCGGCACCTGAGCGCTACGGCCGCCACCTTTCAAATAGGGTCACTATGCCAAAGAGCAGCAAAAAACCGTAGACCGAATCATCTAGCGGCACGGAAGCAATACGGATGCCGAGGTATTCCTCAGGATTGTAGATGACGATGGGCTGCTCGGTATAACCACCGGTAAGTACACCGTTGACCAGCAAAAAGGGAAGCAAGGCTACCATATAGGAGAGGTAAAAGCGGCTGCGGTAGCTGCCATCGAGGAACAGCCAGTGGTAGAGTACGAAGCCGCCGGTAAGCAGGAAAGTGGTGCTGGTATACAGATGCCCCCAGTAGATCAGCCCCACCGCCAGGAAGCCGAAGCCTATCAGTGGCGTGAGCCATCTTTCGGCGGAAGCCAGCAGGTCTTTTTTGATGTAGAAATTGAGGCATTCGTAGATGAAGACGCAGGCGAAGGGCACAGTCAGGAAAAACAGCCACTCTTCCACCGGAAGGTGCAGCAAGCGGATATCGGCGAAGTAGCGTTCGTTAAAATTCCAAACTCCCTGAGCGGTGAAGAACACATCCCAAGCGATGAAAAGAGCCCCTACCAGCAGTATGGCTGGCAGCAGAGGTTTCCACTTGCGGTAGTAATGTACGTTCTTATCGAAACTCAACGCAAAGACCGGAAGAAAAGTAAAAAGGTGCAGGTAGAAGTACGCCCATTGGGTTTCCAGCCAGTCCACACGGGTGACTGCCGGCACTTGCAGCAGGTAGTTGTTTGGTTTGACTGAGTCGGTTGCCCATTGCCAGCCGACCAGCAAAAGGGGGGTGGCTGCTGCGGCAATTTGCAGCAGAGGGCGCATGCGGGCGCGCAGCTGAGCGGGCTGAGAAAGGATGGATTCCATACTTCAGAGCAAGTTCAGGCTGTTGCGGAGGGCGGAGCTGAACAACAGCACTGCCTTGCGCCGGTTCGGTACCCGGATGCGTTCCTGCGTCACCCGGTCTGCCGGAGCAGAGCGTATTTTCTTGAACAGGTTGGTGTAGTAGATGTAAGCCAGATAGACGCCAAACCTGGCACCTTCGGGCAATTGTACAATGCCCTTGTAAGCATCGTCGAAGTCTTTCTTGATATCGGCTTCGATTTCCAGCTTGTCATCGTTGCAAAAGCACTGATAGTCTACTCCTGGAAAGTACACCCGACCCCGTTCGTCAAAGTCGCTCTTCATATCGCGCAGGAAGTTGATCTTCTGGAAAGCTGCGCCCAGGCTGCAGGCCGGGGCTTTGAGGCGCTCGTACATATCATTATCCCCTTCTACAAAAACCCGCAGGCACATCAGGCCGACTACTTCGGCCGAGCCGTAAATGTACTTTTTGTAAAGGCTGTCGTGGTAACGCTCAAAGAAGAGGTCCATCTCCATGCTGTCGAGGAAAGCATCGATCAGCTCGCGTTCAATCTGGTACTGGTGAACGGTCTCCTGAAAAGCATGCAGCACCGGATTAAGGCTGATGCGTTCTTCGATAGCGCGGTAGGTATCCTCCCGGAAGCGCTGCAACAAATCCTGTTTGGGAAAGTCGTGGAAGGTATCTACGATTTCATCGGCAAAGCGGACAAAGCCATAAACAGCGTAGATAGGAGCTCGGAACCGTTTGTCGAACACACGGATACCCATTGAAAAAGAGGTGCTGTAGCGGTTGGTGATATGCTTGCTACATTCCCGGCACACCTTGTTGTACAATTCCATCATAGCGTTATTCGGTTTAGACTTTGCTCGTCCCAGGGCGAAGGTTTAGCTTTTCGCGTTTGTGCAGCGCCAATTGCAGCGCAGCATGGCTCATGGCTTTACAGCTTTATGAATTTCATTGGCTACTACACTGCCGGAGATCAAGGAAGGGGGAACCCCTGGCCCGGGTGTCGTCAATTGGCCTGCGTAGTAGAGGTTAGCTACCTTCTTGCTTTTCAGCTTCGGCTTCAAAAAAGCAGTCTGGAAAAGCGTATTGGCCAGCCCATAGGCATTGCCTTTGAAGGCGTGGTAGTCTTTTTCAAAATCCCGATGCGCGAACGCCCGCTTGTAGCTGATATGCTTACGAATGTCCTGCCCGGTCAGATCTTCCAGCCGGTCCATTATTATCGAAAAATAGAAATCCCGCTTTTCGTCGGAATCCTGCAGGCCCGGTGCCAGCGGGACGAGCACGAAAAGGTTCTCTTTGCCCGCCGGCGCTACGGAAGGATCGGTTACGGATGGGGCGCAGACGTAAAACAGCGGGTCACTTGGCCATTTGGGCTCTTCGTAAATTTCCACTGCATGCTGCTTGAAATCAGCGTCAAAGAACAAATTATGGTGGTGTAAGCCTTCAATTTTTTTGTCAACTCCCAAGTAAAACAACAAAGAAGAAGGGGCCATTGTGCGTTTATCCCAATAGCGTTCGCTGTACATGCGGTGCTCGGGCTGCAACAGTTGCTGCTCCACGTGGTGGTAATCCGCGCCTCCCACCACGACATCGGCTTCGTATTCGCTGTTCTGCGTGATGACCTTGGTAGCGTGCCCGTTGGGCACATAGATCTGTTGCACCTCCTCGTTGAGCCTAATCCCAACACCCAGTTCCTCGGCTACTGCCACCAT
>CAYNIT010000331.1:0-4131 GCA_964397205.1 uncultured Phaeodactylibacter sp.
TACGGATGTGCCAGGCGTATGGGGGCTTGTCCGCAGCAGCCTGCAAGCGCGGCGCCCGGCGGCGGCGCAATCGGTAAAGCAACAGGACCGCCAGCAAGCCATAGCCAAGCAGGAAGCCTCCGAACCTCAGCCAGCTCTGGTAGCGGGCCAGTTGTTGCTGCAGCCAGCTCGGTGGATCCTCCATGCTGTAGCGGGCGTAGAGGTCGTGCGGATAGGGCAGGGCTTTAAGCGGCCAGCCGGCGGTTTGTACCGCAGCGGTATCTGGCTCTTCGGATGGCAGCTCGGCCTGGAGCTTGGGTTTTGCAATGTCTGGCAGTGCTTCTACTCCTGCTTGTTGCACGTTCGGTTTAAAATTGACGGGCAGCTCCCCCAACGGCCCCTTAAAGACCAGGACGATGGAGTCGCGCCCGCTGATGCTGTCTTGGGCGATGTAGGTCAGGCAGCCGGGAGGGTCAAGCATAAAGCTACCCAGATCGCCCCGCCCGGCGTAACGGAGCTCGAAGGTATCTACCTGCCCAATCTCGGCACCGATTACGGAATCCGCCAGGCAGCTCACGGCTTCTTTGCCCCCTTGCACGATGAAAGGCTTGGCCACCAGCCGGCTCTCGTCTTCCCAAATGAAAAACCCGCGGATGGCCAGCGGGGGAACAATCAGGGCAAAAGCCAGAAAGAAAATCAGCCACTTCAGCCAGGCATCTTTCTTGGCAGCTTGCCTCGAGGAAGCCGTAGCCTCCGCAGAGGCCTGCAAACTTTCAAAATAATGCTTCGTACGGCGGTAGCTTTGTTGGAACAGCCGGTAAAATTGTTCCTGCTGCTGGGGGTTGCGGGCAAAGAGGGGCGCTAGTGCGTACATCAACTCCTCCTCGCTGAGGGAGTCTGGCAATCGACGGAGCAGTTCCTGCACCCGCAATTGCTGCCCGGTGCCCGCCTGGTAGCCTTCCGCTTCCAGGCTGCGGAACAACTCAGCGATGAGGCGGTATGTGAATGCTTGTTGCATATCAGCCCGCGGCTAGTGCCTGAAGTTGTTGGAGGTCATCTTTGTTCTTGGCCAGCACACAGTAGGACAACTGAAGCTGTTCCCGCTCCTCCTCAGACAGCTGGCTGAGGTCAGCTAGTTTCTGCCCGTCCAGGCCCATCTTTTCCAGCAGGGCAGACCACTGAATCAATTCGGCGGTGGCGGGGTTTTTCTTGAGCTTGACCTGGGTGCGGGCCCGCAGGAATTCGAAATGGGCGATGATGGCCCGGAGCCGTTCCTCTCCTTCGGTACCCTCGTAGCCGTAGACTTTCTTCTTCAGAATGCGCAGCAGTTCTTCAGCGGAGGGGAATTCGATATGGTAATAGGCTACCCGGCGCAGAAAAGCCTCGGGCAGGTTCTTCTCAGAATTCGAGGTCATGATAATGACTGGCCGATTGTCGCCGGTGGTAGCGTACTCCTGCTCCACTTCCGGCACTTCAAAGCGCAGGTTTTCTAAAGCTGCCAGCACATCGTTGGGCAAGTCCCGCGGCGCCTTGTCGATTTCGTCGATCAAGACCACCCGCCGCTCCTGGCTGCGGATAGCCGCCCCCAGGGCCCGGTACCGGATGTATTTGCGCTCGACTTCCTCCAGGCTCAGCGCCTCGCTTTGGGTCTGGCTGTACTGAAAGTGCCCGAGGGCGTCGTAGCGGTAGAACAAATCCTTGGCCGAGGAGGTGGTCTGGGCGTTGAAGACCAGCACATCGCCCAGGGAAAAGTAGTGGGCTACATGATGCGCCAGCTGGGTTTTACCCGTGCCCGGCTCGCCGGTCAGCAGTAGGGGAAGGCCAAGGTTGAGGGCAACATTCACTGCGCTGACCAGGCCAGGCGGCGGCAGGTACAGGGCGGGATCGTTGATGCGGTCATTCAGGGAAATGGGGGGCAGTTCGCGCTGCCCTTCCGGCCCGTACAATTGGAAGCTCATAGCTTATTCGTTTGCAATTTGGAAAACGAGGGCCTGCAGTTCCTCAATGTCTTTCATATTAAAGCGCTGCTGTCGGCGGAACAGCTCCTGATCCTCCTCTCGCAGGCTGGCGACCAGGGCATCGAGCACGGCTTGCACTTGATTGGGGTTGCGCTCGCCCAGGTCCATTAGCCAGGCGCGCAGGTCACGGTCCTCTACCGGCAGCAAAGGCGTGAGCAGGCTGGCTTCGTTGCGGGAAGCCAGGGATTCAAGCGCTTGCAGGATGCGCTGCTGCTCTTCGCTGAGCTGCCCTTTGTGCTGTTGCTCAATGTACAGCACGAAGAAAAAGAGGAACTTGGGTACCTTTTCGTGCGGGCTGCGGAAAGTGTCCATCATCCACTGCAGGTATTCCGGCAGGAAGTCGCCCCAGTGACGCTCGTGCACCTCAAAGACCACCGCAACGAAATCGTAGGGCAGGTTGGGTACTCCCGTCTCGATAAAGGCATCAAAGGATTGTGTGTCGGCAAAGCGGAAGCGCTCCTGCACGTACTCTTTGAAGCGTTGTTTGGATTTACGGGCGTTGCGGCCCATAGGCAAGTCCTGTATACGGAGCCGGCCTGTAGCCTCATCCGTCAAGATGTGCAAAGCATCGGTTGCTCCGTCCAGCTCTTCTACCAGCAGCTCGTAGACCATGCGCTCTGCGAAGCTAGGCGGCATCTGCGTCGGGCAGCCGCTGACGAAATAGTATTGAAAATGCTCCTGCTCTTTGCGGTCGAAGGATGCCCAGAATTTGTCGACCATATCCCGGCGGTCGCAATTGACAAGATGTAGCAAGCCGATCTCCTCCTCTTCGTCGATCTGCAAACGGCGGACCGCTTCGGCTAGCGCCTCCCGCCCATCAACTGCCGGCAGCCCGCTGGCCTGGCTGAGCTTCTGCTTCAATTCACTGATCTGCCCTTCGATCTGCGCCACTTCCTCCTGTATGGCGAATTTGGCGTTGGCATCCACGGTGGTAGCCAGCTCTTTCTTCATGAAGTTGAGCTTGCGGACCAGCAACTCCAGCTGCGTTTCAAAGCCTTTTATTTCTTCTGGGCTGTACGACATTCGGTCAGGTTCTTGCTCAATCGGCGTTTGGATATTCGTCCCGCCTTCTCAAATGTAGCAAAAAAGCTAATGCATTGTGAAATAGACTGCCGGGGCATCGCAGTTGCTGCTCTGAAAAGGGCCTTTCTTCTGCCTGCGGGAGCACCCTAAACCGGTGAAAGAGCCATTCTTGCAGCCGTGCTAATAATCCGGCTCTTTTCTTTAACGCTCGTCAAAACAAGGGGGCGCTGCTTAAGGCTGCAGCATACAAATCCGGCATTTTTTCAAACCCAAACTTCATGCCTGTTTTTTCTGAAAAATTAGAACCTAAGTCGGAATATATTACAAAAAGCTTAACAAAAAGACGGCATTAGTGCAATTTTCCGACAACTTATTTTTTGCATTCACTTAAATTTTTGTTAAATCAAACAAAAAAATCCGCCTAAAACTCGCATCTTTCCATCGATGCCCTTATATTTGAATTGTCTTTATGCAATAATGCACTTTTTACTTCACAAAAAACTGTTGTCTATAGATCTGTAACTTCTACACTAAAAATTGCGACATACTCATCCCATAACGCTAATTATTTTTAGTTATGCAAGTTACACCACTGAACGACCAACAGTTGATCTCTAACTATTTGGAAGGCGACGAGCGCTCATTCGAAGAACTGATGAAGCGCCACAAACAAAAAATCTATACTTCCATTTACCTTTTCGTAAAAGACCAAAGCCTCGCCGAGGACATTTTCCAAGAAGTTTTTATTAAAATCATCGACACCCTGCGCAAAGGGAAGTACAACCACGAAGGCAAATTCCTGCAGTGGGCGATGCGTATTTCCTATAACATGTGCGTGGACTACTTCCGCCGCAGCAAGCGCCGCCCGAAGGTTTCCCCCACTGAAACCTTCGATATCTTCGACGTGCTGCAGTCACCGGAGAAAAACGCCGAGCAGAATATCATCAGCAGCCAAACGCATGACAAAGTGCGGGCACTGGTAGACCAGCTGCCGCCCGAGCAGCGTGAGGTCGTCATCCTGCGCCACTATGCGGACATGAGCTTTAAAGAAATTGCCAAGCTGACAGATCGGAAGAGCGTCGTGTAGGGAAAGAGTGTAGATCTCGGTGGT
>CAYNIT010000332.1:0-4087 GCA_964397205.1 uncultured Phaeodactylibacter sp.
GTTTACAGAAAGTTATCTACAGCAGCGATGGTGTACAACTGCAGGGCAACCTCTTCTATCCGCCAAATTTTAAAGCCGGGCAGGAGTATCCGGCCATTGTCGTTGTCGGCAGCTGGACCAGCGTAAAGGAACAAATGCCGAATACCTACGCCAGCCGCCTTTCGGCAGAAGGCTTCGTCACCCTGACTTTTGACTTTACTGGTTTCGGCGAGAGCGAAGGCCAGCCCCGGCAGGTGGAAGACTACCGTTTGAAAATAAACGATATCAAAGCTGCGGTTGATTTCCTAAACCGTCAGGCAGGAGTAGATAAAGGCCAGCTGAGCGGGTTAGGCATCTGTGCTGGTTCTGGCTACATGGCTTGGGCAGCCGCTGAGGACAAGCGCATCCAACGGCTGGTGCTCGTAGCGCCTTGGCTGCACAATCCGGAGATCGCCCGCAGCATTTATGATAACTGGCCGGGAGGCACTGACGGACTTTTGGCGAAAGCCAAAGCAGCGAAAACCAGGTATGCCGAAACCGGAGAGATGGAGTACGTCCTGGCTGCCAGCGAGCTTGACCCGAACAGCGCCATGTACGTCCCGCAAAATGCCTTCGACTACTATCTGAACCCCGCCAAAGCTGCCGGCCCTCACTACGACAACCGTTTTGCCCTCAGTAGCTGGGAACCCTGGCTGACCTTCGACGGTATAGGCGCGGGCTGTAAAGTGCAGCAACCCGTCTTTATCGTCCACAGTGAAAGTGGCGCCGTACCGCAGGGTGCCAAGGCGTTCTACGAACTGTTGGCGGGAGAAAAGGATATCGCCTGGCTCAATGAATTCAATCAACAACAGCTCTACTACGAGCCGGCGGCGGTAGGTGCCGCTGTACAGCGCGTGCTGTCTTACCTGCGCTGATGCTTTGGAGCAAAGTGCCGCAACCAGAGCGCGGCGGAGGGACGGACATAAAGCGCCAATTCTACTCCGGGACTTTTCCGAAAATCCCTTAAATTGTGGTACTTTGCCCCACGATTTTAAATCAGAGCCGCCATCATGAGCAACAGAACCATCCCCGTAGTCGACCTTTCTCAATTCACCAAAGGCGATGCCGCTGCGCGAGCCGCTTTCGTGGAGCAATTAGGGGAAGCCTTTCACGAGATTGGCTTCGTAGGCGTGACCGGCCACGGCATTTCCGATCAACTGATCAATGACTTCTACAAAGCTTCCGAATCCTTCTTCGCCTTGCCAAAGGAAGTCAAGCAGAAGTACGAAATCGAGGGTATGGCCGGGCAGCGCGGATTCACCTCTTTCGGGACGGAGCACGCCAAACAGTCCGAAGTGCCGGACCTGAAGGAGTTCTTCCAAATTGGCCAAGAAGTAGCAGCGGATGACCCGGAAAAACAACACTATCCAGACAACGTACAGGTAGCGGAGGTGCCAGATTTCACTCAACTTGGCATACGATTGTACAAAGCTTTCGAAGGGGCGGGGGCAGAGCTGCTGCGCGCTATCGCTATACACCTGGACTTGCCGGAGCATTATTTCGATGCCAAGATCGAAAAGGGCAACAGCATCCTGCGCGCCATCCACTACCCGCCCATCCGGCAGGAGCCGGCATCTGCCATCCGGGCGGAGCAGCACGAAGACATCAATCTCATCACCTTGCTGGTTGGAGCATCCGCCGGCGGCTTGCAGTTGCTCAACAAAGAAGGGGAGTGGAAAGAAATTACGCCGGAGCAGAACGAGATCGTCATCAATGTGGGGGATATGCTGCAGCGCCTGACCAACGACTACCTGAAGTCGACTACGCATCGGGTGGTCAATCCTCCTCGGGAGGAATGGCACCTGCCGCGCTTGTCGATACCCTTCTTCCTGCACCCGCGGGGCGACATGGACCTCACCGCGCTCGGCCGTTGTGTAGACGAGGAGCATCCTGCGAAGTACAAGCCCATCACGGCCGGAGCGTATCTGGAAGAGCGCCTGGAAGAAATAGGCCTAAAGAAATAAGCTGGACGTTTAAACGTTCGTTCAGAATTACGGTCAGATGACCAGCGGGGATTTGACATCGCCGCAATTATCCTGTATTTTTGCAGTCAACTATTAAACTTTGTTATTATGGGAAATATATTATTGTTCAACTTCTTCGGGCCGGAAATGCTGGTCGTACTTTTTGCCATTCTGCTTCTCTTCGGCGGCAAGAAGATTCCCGAGCTGATGCGGGGCATCGGTAAAGGCATCCGCGAATTCAACAGTGCCCGCTCTAGTCTGGAGAGCGAGCTCAAGGAAGGCATGCAAGAGGCAGAGCAAAAAGAGAAACAAAAGAAAGAAGAAAGCAAGGCTTCATAAATCAATAGCCGGGCATTTCCTGAAGCTCAAAGAAATGCCCGGTTTTCCTCACCGTACTATAGCTTCCCGGCTTGTTACTTCCGGCCAAACAGGCCGCCTAACATTTTCATACCAATATTGGCTACATCATCCGCCACGCTGCCGTCTCCGTCGCTGTCGAGAAACTGCATAGCCATATCTATAGCCGGGTTATCGCTGTTTTGTCGCTCCGCGGACACGGTGCCGGAGAGTAAAGAGGCAATGCCGGTGGTATCCAGCCCTTGCTCCCGCTTTGTTTTGCCCAGCGCCCCCATAACAACGGGCGCCAGCATGCTCATCAGGGAGCCGGTTTTGTCAGAATCCAGCCCGCTCAACTTGCTGATCATTTGGATCGCTCCGCCTTGTTTGTTGCCTAGTACGTGGTTTAAGATGCCCGAGCCATTCAACATGCGCTCGTTTTCAGGCCCAGCTTTTTGGCCGCTTATCATGCCCACTACATCTTCAAGCACACTGCCGTCGTGATCGTTCTCCAGGGCGTTGTTCAGCGACTCCGCTCCTTCGTTGGTTTCGGTGTTTTTGGCAAGTGCCCCCATCAAGGTGTTCACGATGCCAGAAGCAGCAGCAGCGGTCTTTTCTTTGTCGGCACCGCCTACTTGTTGGCTCAGCTGATCGATCATGTTGTCGGACAGCGAGCCTTGCAGAAGGTTCATCAGGTTTTGTTCCATGCTAGATTGGTTGTTTGTAAGTTGAATTTAGCTCTGGAAGTTAGCACTATTTGGCATGCACTCCAAGCATTCATTTGTGTATTCGGACGGGTTCACATGATTTTCGTCACAACTTCATTATGCCTGGCCTGTTTTCATCAGTAGTATGATGTGGAATGACCTCAAAGAAATACTGAGCTGGCTGCGCGCCGATGGAGAAGCCTCCACCCCGGAGCAATCTTCTGTAGACAGCTTGATGCGTTTGGTAGCCATGAGCACCATGGCGAGTTTGCACGAAGCGCAGCAGCGGCGGGAAAACCCGCCCCATCTTTCCGACTCGGCGCCCGCGCCGGAGGATGGAGAGCAGGCGGCTGAAAGTGCTTCTCCAGCGGAGCCCGGAGAACAGCCTGAGCCTACTTCTGAACCCCTAGCAGCTCACCGGCAGCCTGATGAGCAGGCACCTCCTTCGTCTAAGTAAGTTGTCCGGGCCTCCTCTTCCTTGCCCTACCTGTACATGAGCCCAAAGTTGCCCACCTTTTGCCCCGGGCGGGCAAGCGGGGCACGAGCTGTGATGGACATGGGCAGCCATCGTAGACGAGCGCCCGGGATTTCCTTCCTTCCGGACCAAGAAAATCCAGCTAAGGATTGGATTTCTCAAAACGGGCAACTAACTTTGTAACTCAAAGTGCTACGAAATGACAAAGACGCATCGAGAACAATTAGAGGCCCTGGCTGAAATCCGTTCCATCATGGAGCGTTCCTCCCGGTTCATCTCTTTGAGCGGCCTATCCGGAGTGGCAGCCGGGCTCTGGGCGCTGCTGGGGGCAGCGGCTGCTTTTGCCTACCTGGGTATTCAGCCCTTTGCTGAGCCCCGCTACTACTACTTGGTAGAGGGCAGCGGCCGTTGGGGGCTGTCGCCCACGGCCTTTTTCCTGCTGGATGGCGCCTTAGTGTTGTTGCTGGCCCTGGGCAGCGGCATCTACTTCACGACCCGGAAAGCAAGGCGCAGGGGCCTACCCATTTGGGATGCCCTGACCCGCCGCCTGCTTTGGAATCTGGCTATCCCGCTGGCGGCCGGCGGGC
>CAYNIT010000333.1:0-4068 GCA_964397205.1 uncultured Phaeodactylibacter sp.
GAGAAAGGTATAACCATTGATTTGCTGAGTGTTAATTTCGCTATCGCTTGAGAAGTCGTCTACCATGGATTGATCGTCTTTGCCCAAAATATTCACGGCAAAAACACCGGATCTGCCCATCGTCTCGTTCAGGTCGCTGTCCTTCTGTATGGCTACGGTTAACATAGGCGGCTCAAAGCTGCTTTGCATCAGCCAGCTGACTGTGCCCGCAGCGATGTAATCTTTTTCCCGGGTGGACAGCTCCTCTCGTCTCACACGAGTTGTTACGATGTAAAAGCCGTAGGTGATTTTCTCTAAAATGTCTTCTTTCATTGGAGTTGCGCTCATGCTGATGATTCAATTTTGTGTGCGCTCATGCAACGGCTGCGCAGAGGTCGATGTTCGCTACAGGCAAGCCCTGAGAATTCGCAGCGGCATGGCCATAAAAAGCCAGAAATCCTTACCTTTAGGCGATTTTATGAAGCCTCGGCCAAATTCGGCTGTTAGTGCCATACCACAGCGCTGCAGCCTCCATTACTGTCACCGAAAATCACAAAAAACTTAGCATTACAAATGAGTGGAACTAAAGTAACAATTGACAATGGCAACTTGAATGTCCCCAACGACCCTATACTGCCCTTTATCCAAGGCGACGGCATTGGCCCGGATATCTGGGCAGCGGCGCAGCGGGTCTTTGATGCCGCAGTAGAAAAGGCATACGGCGGAGACCGCCAAATTCACTGGAAAGAGGTGTTGGCCGGCCAAAAAGCCTTCGACGAGACCGGGGAGTGGCTTCCCGAAGCTACGCTAGATGCCATCAAAGAGTACCTAGTGGCCATCAAAGGCCCCCTGACTACCCCAGTAGGCGGCGGCATCCGCTCGCTGAACGTGGCCCTGCGCCAAAAACTGGACCTCTTTGCCTGTGTGCGGCCGGTGCGCTGGTTTACAGGCGTGCCCTCTCCAGTGAAGAACCCTGGAGCCATTAACATGGTCATATTCCGGGAAAATACCGAAGACATCTACGCGGGTATCGAGTACCTGCACGGCACAGAAGAGGTAGAGAAGCTCAAGAAATTCCTGATGGACGAAATGGGCGTGACCCAAATCCGGTTCCCGGATACCGCTTCTTTGGGCATCAAGCCGGTTTCTGTAGAAGGCACCGAGCGTTTGGTCCGTTCTGCCATTGAGTACGCCTTTGATCAGGGCTTGCCTTCCGTCACCCTGGTCCACAAAGGCAATATCATGAAGTATACCGAGGGCAAATTTAAGGATTGGGGCTATGAACTGGCGGAGCGCGAATACGGCGATAAAGTCTGGACTTGGGCACAGTACGACCGCCTGGTAGCAGAAAAAGGCAAGGAAGCAGCTAACGCTGCTGAAAAAGAGGCCCTCGATAATGGGGCGCTGCTCATCAAGGATTCCATAGCCGATGCTTTCCTGCAGCAGATCCTCACTCGCCCGGCAGAGTACTCCGTTATCGCTACGCTCAATCTTAACGGCGATTATGTATCCGATGCCCTGGCTGCGCAGGTAGGCGGTATCGGTATCGCCCCCGGTGCCAACATCAACTACAGCACGGGCCGGGCGATATTCGAAGCCACCCACGGCACTGCTCCGAAGTACGCGGGCATGGACAAGGTCAACCCCAGCTCTGTCATCCTCTCCGGTGAAATGATGCTCCGGTACCTTGGATGGAACGAAGCCGCTAAGCTGGTCATCAATGGCGTAGAGGGAGCCATTTCCAAAAAGCGCGTTACCTACGACTTTGAGCGGCTGATGGAAGGCGCAACTTTGCTGAAGTGCTCTGAGTTTGGTACGGAAATCATCAACAACATGTAAGCCCGTACCGTAAGTCGTTTTCTTGCCATCGCCAAAACACAAAGCCCGCTGAGCGAGATGCTCAGCGGGCTTTTCATTCGGTCCAATCAAGCCGTTGGTTCAGCAGGCTTACTTCACCACAGTGAATTGCTTTGTTTTGGTACCCGAGTTGGTGCTCAGGCGTACAAAATAAGCACCAGCCGGCAGCTTGGCAGTCCGTATCGTCACGGTCTCTTTGTGCAGGCTGTCGAAATCCTGGCGGCGTACTATCCGGCCGTCCACATCCGTAATCAATACCATAGCTTCTTCGGGCTGCTCCAGCTCTACGCCGAGGCTCAGGTTTTCGCCGGACTGTATCGGGTTCGGGAATACCGTCAAAGAGCCTTCCGGCAGCGGTACATTATCTTGACTAACAGTCCTTATCTCCGTGTTTAGACGGATAGTAGGAACACCGTCGTCTGTACCGAACAGGTTCAGCACCCATTCACCATTCTCACCCGCCTCCGGCAACCAGGTCAGGTAAGCGGCGGTGCCAAAGTAGTCAACGTAGTCGTTGAAGCCCTGGAATAGAATGCTGTTTTGATCTACGTAGCTGCAAGTTACGAAGTACTGGCGGTTGGCCTTCAGGCGAACGACATCCTGCGTTACGTCAAAGGGCAGAATGTCAACGGTCACCTCCGCAAAGGTGCCAGAGCCTTCTGGAAACTCCAGGGTGTTGAATCCGACGATGGTAGCACCGGCATCCGGGCCATCTTTCACATCAGCCGGGAAGTTGCTGAGGTCTTCGGCGATGCCCTCGTTGACTTCGTAGAGCAAAACGGTAAGCTGGCGGAAGTCCAGACTATCCGGAGCGCTCACCGAAGCTGCTGTGGTCATGCTCGTGGCTATGAGGGAGTCCTCAGCCGGCCCAGGGCCAACGGAGTAAAAAGGGCCGATCTCGTAATCGTCGAAGCTGGCTGGCTGGGTCGAAAACGGTATGATATCTTCCTTAGCAAAAAGGTTTTCCGTGATATTGAAGCTTTGGAAATCCTGGTTGTTGCCACCGGTGAAATCGTTCCGATCCTGCGGGTATACATCGTATACTACCTGGTAGTCGCCAACCGGCAGCGGCTCATCGGGTACCCATACGTTATCCAGCAACAAGGTGTCGGTTGTCATAGCTGGGAAGTTCTCCACTACCGTGCTGTCGTCATAAAGTGTGACGTTATCACCTTCCAGCAACTGAATGATACGCGAGCGGAGCACCAGATTCTCCACTGAGTCCATACCAAAGTTGCTCACAGAAGTTTCAAACTCAAAAGTGTCGATCGGTGCGTCGACCGGGCGCTGCAGGTCAATGGCGGAGAAGAAGAAGTAATCTGGGATAGCCACTTCATTGCCTGCCGGCGGAGTGGTAACCAGGATGTCATCCAGGATCCAGAAGTAGTAATCTCCATCAAAAGTGAAGCGCAGCTGTACATCAGGCTGGTTGGCCGCAAACTCTGAAATGTCAAGAACTTCTACATCGGTAGAGGGAATACTCGTATTCAGGCGCACGAAATTGTTCAGGGAGATGTCGTTGAAGCTCATTCCGCCGTCGTTGGAAATGCCCACGGTAGTACTTGAAAAGAAGTTGCGGAAGTACTGGTTGAACTTCAGCAGCACTACATCCTGATCGGAGCAGTCGATAGATGGAGAAGTCAGCGATGCAACGTGGGGCGCTGGGATCGGCCCTTCACCAGGGTTAACCCCGCCGCTATCGTAGGCATCAGAGTTGAACTGCGCTGCTCCGTTGGCAGCCGAAGCAGAGCCAATCGGCGGGCGTTCACCATAAAATCCAGCCTCCACGGTTTCGCCTTCGAACATAATGGATGAAGCCGTACCGTCCGGAGACCACTGCCAAACAGCGCCTTCTGGATCGCCTGGGCTGATTTCCCAATCATCAGGTATGCCGCCGTCAAAGTCTTCAAAAAACAAGGTGTCCTGAGCAGTGCCCAACAGGGCTAGAGCCAGTACAGGCAGCAAAGTGAGTAACAATTTTTTCATAGATAGCTAGTTGGTTAATTAATTGTATGTTAACAGTGAATGCGAAATGTAAATGTAAAACTAATTTTTTTTATCGGTAATTTCTTCCTGAGAATTCGGGCAACTTGGTCTACAGCACAACAATTTCAGGGCTTTTACCTGCAGTTCATACAGGCACCTGTCACAATGAGAACGGGCTTCTCCGGGAACCTCAGGACCCGAAAAAGCCCGGCTTACAGTCTTTATCCATAAAAAATTAAGCTGCTC
>CAYNIT010000334.1:0-4032 GCA_964397205.1 uncultured Phaeodactylibacter sp.
CCGCAGCCACGGTTCTGCGAGATCTCCTCCCCAGGCGATGGCTGCCTGCACCAGATGGAGCAGGCAGTAGCGCACCGCATCGTGCATCAGCGCGCCCGGGGCGGCCCCTTCCGCAGCTTGTCTGATTTTCTCCAACGGGTGGACATCAGCAAGGAGCAGGTGGACTTGCTCATCCGCATCGGTGCGTTCCGCTTCAGCGGGCAACGCAAGCAGGAACTGCTGTGGGAGCGGGTAGCCTTGCTGCAGCCGCCCGGCCAGGACCGCTCGCCCCTGAGCCTTTTCCCTGGTGAAGAAGCAAGGGTGGCAGACACTGCCCGCCACTTCCTGTCCCAAGGCGCCGCCGAGGATGCGCAGCACCCCCATGCCGACGCAGCTGATGAAATGGAGCTGCTGGGATTCCCGCTTTGCTCCCCCTTCGAGCTGATCGACAAGCAACAGATGGCGGACTGCATCAAGCAGTCGGCGCAGATCGGGAAGATGGCTGGGCGGGTCCTCCGGCTGCTGGGCTACTACGTCTGCAAAAAAGAGGTGCGGGCCTCCAACGGCAAAATGATGGCTTTTGGCTGTTGGATCGGGCAAGACGGGCACTTCTTCGATACCGTGCACTTTCCGGAAGCGCTGCGCCATTTTCCCTTCCGGGGCAAAGGCGTGTACAAAATCGAAGGCCTGGTGGTGCTGGAGTTCGGCTTCGCCAGCCTGGAAGTCCGGCGTATGGAGCGGCTGCCCTACGAGCTGCCGGAGCTGGCATAAAAATGCCCCGCTGCGGCAAAGCACAACGGGGCATTGGATTTGGTGTATTTGGTTAGATGACAGCTTAAGCTCTGCCCGCCAGCACGCGCGGGGCCGCCGCCCGGATGTCTTCTGAAGCCTTGTCGGCAAACTGTTCGAAATTCTCGTTGAACAGCTCTGCCAGGTGGTTGGCTTTGGCATCGTAAGCCGCTGTGTCGCTCCAGGTATCTCGGGGGTTGAGCAGGGCATCGTCCACGCCGGGGCAAGCCGTGGGCATGTGCAGGCCAAAGACCTCGTGGGTTTGGTAATCCGCCCCCTCGAGCTCGCCGCGCAGCGCAGCGCCGATCATCGCCCGGGTGTACTTGATCTGTATGCGCTCGCCGGTGCCGTATTCGCCGCCGGTCCAGCCAGTATTCACCAGCCATACGTTGACGTTCTGCTCCTGCATCTTCTCGCCCAGCATCGTGGCGTATTGCGTAGGGTGCAGCGGCATAAAGGGGGCGCCGAAACAAGCGGAAAAGGTCGCCTGCGGCTCGGTGATGCCCGCTTCCGTGCCCGCTACCTTGGCCGTGTAGCCCGACAGGAAGTGGTACATGGCCTGGCCCGGCGTCAGCTTGCTGATCGGAGGCAGCACGCCGAAGGCGTCGCAGGTGAGGAAGAAGATATTCCGGGGCGGCGCTCCCGTGGAGGCCTCGCGGGCGTTGCCGATGTGGTAGATCGGGTAGGAAACGCGGGTATTCTCCGTAATGGCGCCGTTGTCGAAATCGACCGTGCGGGTGCCGGGGTAGCACTTGATGTTTTCCAGAATGGCGCGGTGCTTGATGGCGTGGTAAATATCAGGCTCCTTCTCCTTGCTCAGGTGGATGGTCTTGGCATAGCAGCCGCCTTCGAAGTTGAAGACGCTGTCGTCTGACCAGCCGTGCTCGTCGTCGCCGATCAGCTCGCGTTCGGGATCGGCAGAAAGCGTCGTCTTGCCCGTACCGCTGAGGCCGAAGAAGATGGCGGTGTCGCCCGCTTCGCCGACGTTGGCGGAACAGTGCATGGACAGGATGCCTTGCTCCTGCGGCAGCACGTAGTTGAGGACGGAGAAGACCCCCTTCTTGATCTCGCCAGTGTAGCCGGTGCCGCCGATGATGATCTGCTTTTCGCTGAAATTGATGATGGCAAAGTTGTGCTGACGGGTGCCGTCCACTTCCGGGTCAGCGTGGAAGCCCGGCGCGCAGAGGATGCTCCATTCCGGCTGGAAGTTTTCCAACTCCTCGCCGCTGGGGCGCAAAAACATATTGTAGGCAAACTGGTTGCTCCAGGGGTACTCGCTCACAAGGCGCACATTCATCCGGTACTTGGGGTCCGCGCAGACGTAGGCATCTCGCACGAACACTTCCTTGTCCTCGAAATAGCGGATGATCTTGCCCTTGAGCTGCTGGAAGTACTTGTCTTCGATAGGCTTGTTGACCGGGCCCCAGTCGACGGTATCTCTGGTGGCCGCATCCTCCACAATGAAGCGGTCCTGCGGCGAACGGCCTGTAAATTCCCCGGTTTCCACGGCAATGGCGCCGCTGTCGGTGAGGAATCCTTGCCCGCGGCGGATAGCTTCCTGCACAAGCGCTTCCGGGCTGAGGTTCCAGTGTTCGGCTTTGACTTTTTCGATGCCGAGCGCTTTCAGGGATGCATTAGTGTTTTTAATGTCGAATTTCTCCATGACTTAGGATGCAGTTTTTACTGGCAATAATGCCGAAATAAGGTTAAATCTTGGTTAGGTTAAAGACAACGGGTGCCTTCCCGCGAACGAAAAGCAAGCCGTTTGCCCATGAATAATGTGCAAATAAAGCCGTTTTTCTCAATTAGAGAAAATTTCTCTAACAGATTTTTTTTCAATTTGCTTACTTTTGCGCCATGCTAAGAGCAATCGACACGGTAAAACTCATCTTCGGGCTGAAGGTCCACTACCTGCGGCAAGAGCAAGACCTCTCCTACCAACAGCTTTCCGACCGCACGGGCCTGGCTATTTCCTACCTGCACAATATCGAAAAGGGCAAGAAATACCCCAAGGCAGACAAGATACTGGCGCTGGCCAAAGCGTTGAACACGGATTACAACTACCTGGTCTCGCTGGATGCGGACAAGCGGCTGCAGCCTATCATCGACCTGATCAATTCTGATTTCCTGAAGCTGTTCCCGCTCGAGCTGTTCGGCATCAATACTCCCAAACTGATCGAGCTGCTTTCGGTTACCCCCGATAAAGTCAATGCTTTCATCAGCACGGTGGTCAAAATTGTGCGCAACCACCACCTGCAGGGCGAAGACTTCTACAAAGCCGCCCTTCGCTCCTATCAGGATTTGAATGACAATTACTTCGACGAGCTGGAGAAGGCGGTGCAAGCCTTCAAAACGGAGAACGAGCTGCCGCAGCAGCCCCCGATGCGCACCGAACAACTGGAGCGGCTGTTGCAGCGCCGCTACGGGGTATTCATCGACCGGGCATTCCTGGCCAGTCAGCCCTACATGGAGGAGATCCGGGCTTTCTACGCCCCCAAGACGCAGACGCTCTTCCTGAATACTGGCCTGTCGAGCGCTCAGGAGAACTTCCTGCTCGGGAAGGAACTCGGCTTCCACTATCTGCAGCTGAGCGAGCGCCCCTACGAGACGCGCATGACGGAGGTCGACTCCTTCGACAAGCTGCTCAACAACTTCAAAGCTTCCTACTTTTCCGTAGCCTTGCTGATGGACGAGCGTGAAATGATCGAGGACATTGAAACGATGGCCCGCTGGCGCAGCTGGGACAGCGAGGCCTTCCTGTCGCTGTTCCGCAAGTACGATGTCACTTCCGAGATGCTGATACAACGCCTGGCCAATATCCTGCCGCAGCACTTCGACATTAAAGACCTGTTTTTCCTGCGTTTCTTCGCCCGGCCGGACTTGCAGAAGTTTGAGATGACCAAGGAGATGCACCTTTCGCAGCTGCATAACCCCCACGCCAATCAATTGGAAGAACACTACTGCCGCCGCTGGATTTCCATCAACCTGATCCGGCAGCTCAAGGCGCGGCAGAGCATCGACAACGCGGAGGGGCCGATTGCCGGGCTGCAGATTTCCCGCTACTGGGGCACGCCCAATGCTTACCTCTGCATCACCATCGCCAAGCCGGAGCACCGGCAGCCGGACAACAGCTCCAGCATCACCATCGGCCTGCTGATCAACGACAAGCTGAAACGCCTGTTCCGCTTTCTGAACGACCCTAAACTGCCCGCCAAAGACGTGCATACCACCTGCGAGCGCTGCGGCATATCCGACTGCGGGGCG
>CAYNIT010000335.1:0-4028 GCA_964397205.1 uncultured Phaeodactylibacter sp.
CTGGACGGTCTCTCCTACTCCAAAGCCAGATGAATGCATTCGCGGTTCAGATTGTCGTAGTCCTATCTAATCTGGACGGTCTCTCCTACGGCCGAGGCGACAACTAGAACAAGGAGAAAGATTGTCGTAGTCCTATCTAATCTGGACGGTCTCTCCTACCCTTACCCTCCTAAAATCAAGCCTAAACGGCTCACAATAAACAAAATAAACATTCCTGCTTTAACACAGCTATGCCGCCAGTATGCAACATGACAAAATTATGACATTCATTTTTCGGCATTTGCCCTGTCACAATGAGGCACTTTCAGGGGATTTGGAATTCTCGTAAAAATGTAAACAACGGTCAATCAGCGGCTTATGCATATATATGATGTAAGGCTTGTATACGAATTTTAACATTATGCAGTTTAAATGGAAGTGCCTTTGGCGCTAAAGTGTATTAGGTTGGCTGCCAATTGCTTAGGAGCAACATATTGCGATTTTCTACATCTCAATTTACAACCTCGCACTATCTTGCGTACAAACTGTTCTTGTTTTGCGTACAATTTTAAGCAACACTGCGGCATTTGTCTGCTAAAAACTCAACATTTCAAGGAACATTGCTGTCAGAAATATACTTCTCTTCCGGCAGGCTGCCAAATATTTAACAAATAAAGTTAGCGACCATGCAAAAGCTACTGAGGTGCAGCACCTTCAAATGCATGAAAATATGAACATATATATCAAGTGTTGTATATAGCTATTGGTATGTAATAAACGCAAAGCTTAAGGCTGCACGTGTGCCAAGCTTGCCAAGTTCTGACGCTGGCAAGCCACCCTCCCCTACCTACGGCAAGCTATTCTGAAAATCCATCCAAGCCTGAGCATCCGAATCAAAGGAGGTATCGCAGTTACGATCCTGGGCTTCCATGTTGATGTCTTCGACGCGGTTGTCCGGGCTGGGGTGAGTGCTTAAGAACTCGGGGGGATTAGCGGTGCCCTGAGCGACGAGCTTTTCGAAAAAGCTGGCGGCGCCATTAGCAGCGTACTCCGTCTGGCAGAGGTAAATCACAGAGAATTCATCCGCCTGGGACTCGTCGTCGCGGCTGAACTTCAGGCTGAGCAGGCTGCCGAGTACGTTTTGCAGCAACTCGCTGTCTTGGCCGAGCAGCAGGCTGAGCAGGGTGGCTACGCCGTACTGCTGGGTCAGCTGCTGGGTAGAGTGGCGCAGGTCAGCGTGGGCAATCTCGTGCCCCATAACGCCCACAAAATCGTCTTTTTCTTCCAGGAATTTGATCAGGCCGGTATAGACGAAGATATAGCCGCCGGGGGCTGCAAAGGCATTGAGGGTCTCCGGATCGTCGATGAGGTAGACTTCCCAGGCAAATTCATCGGCGTACTTGACCTCACCGCTCTGTAGGATCTCGTCAACGATATCTTGCAGGTAAGCATAGGCATCCGGGTTTTGCCCCTGATTGAGCACCGGGAACTCCTGAGGGTTGGCAAGGATCTCATCGCGCAGGTCGCGCCCCAGTTGCTTGTCGTCCTCAATGGAAAAGATATTGACACCGCCGCCGCGCCCGTCGTCGTCGCAGGCGGGCAGCGTAAAAATAGCAGTCAGCGCTCCGAGGAGCAGAATGGGAAAACTTCGCTTCATGGCTTAGATCATTTTACTGCTGAGACGGCAGCCAGCCCTTCGGGCCACACCGCCTACTCCAAATTCATTTTTTCGAGCAAGGCTTTAAAACGGGGATGCCCCCGCATAGGTGCCCAGACGGGGTCTACTTTCAGGGAAACCATCCAGTTGGCTTGCCATTCGTAGGCACGCTCCAGCCAGTCGAGGGCAGTTTCCGGCTGGCCCAGCTCCCAGTAGACGGGCGCCAGCTCTGCAAAAGCCGAGGCAGCTACCTGCGGCTGATTTTCCAACTCCTTTAACAGCCGTTCGGCTTCCTGTGTTTGGCCGCTGCGGGCCAGGGCCATAGCCAGGTGCATAGTCGACCAGTCATCTTCTCCCGATAAGGCAACCGCACGGCGGAAGTGGCGCACCGCAGATTCAGCTTGCCCCTCCGAATAATTGATCATGCCCTTGATCCAGTACACCTCGCTGTTGTTGGGATAAACGGCTTCCATATCCTCGGCAATGCGGCGCGCCGATCCATAACGCCCCGAGAGGCGGTAAAAGTCTGCCAGGTCGATACTGTATTCCAAATTCAGGGGGTCGATAGACAGGGCGCGGCGTGCCTGGGCGATGCCTTCGTCGAACTGCCCGTGGATGATGTGCAGCCATCCGAGGTCGAGGTAAGCCGCAGCTTCGGAAGGGCGGTACTCCAGAGCCTTGCGCAAGTGCCGCTCCGCCTTTTCCCAATCCCACTCGTACCACAGGCTCACCGAGCCGAGCAGAGCGTGGGAGTAGGCCAGGCTCGAGTCTATCTTCAGCGCTTCCAGGGCGTGCTGCCGGGCTTTGGGGAAGGCTTGCCTTGAGGGCAGGTAGTTGTTCCAGCCCAGCCAAAGGTAAGCATTGCCCAGGCCGGCATGGGCTTCAGCAAAGCGGGGGTCGATCTCCAGAGCCCGCCGGAAGTGGCTCCGGGCTTCTTCTACCCCATCGGAACGCTGGCTCAGCATGTGGCGGCCGCGCAGGTACCACTCGTAGGCTTCCTGGCTGTCGGTGCCCTGATTCACGCCTTCGCTCAGCAGTATGACCTTGAGCTCATCGGCTACGGCACGGGCAATTTCGTCTTGTATGGCAAAAATATCGTCCAGCTCGCGGTCAAAGCGATCCGACCAAAGCTGGTAGCCCTCGCCGGTGCTGACCAGCTGGGCGTTGACCCGCACGCGCTTGCCCTGCCGGCGCACGCTGCCCTCCAGCACCGTACCTACTTTCAAGCGCTCGCCGATTGCCTTCACCGCTCCCGATTGCCCGCGGAAGGAAAAGGAGGAGGTGCGGCCCGCTACTTTCAGATCGGGTATTTTGGATAGGGCGTTCAGGATTTCTTCGGCCATGCCGTCGGCAAAGTAGGCATCCTCCTGATGGGGGCTGAGGTCTTCAAAGGGCAGTACAGCGATTGATTTATCGGGCGCTTCTGGCTCGGCGCCGCCTCGCGGCAGCAAGAACCATAGCAGGCCTAGCATGACAAGCAGCGCCGCAGCCGCCGGCCACCAACTGCGCAACAGCCGGCGGTTGCGCTCGAGCTGCTCAGGAGGCCGAGACAGGTCGGCGACCTCAGGGGTGAAAATGCCGTCGCCCTTCATGGCAAATACCTCCACCGGCTCCGAGACGTTTTTGAGCCGGAAATGGCCGAGAGAAACGGTTTCAAATTCCGGGTGGCTCCGCAGGTCAGGGATCAGCCGGTCGGTGACCAGGACAGCGCCGGGCGCGCCCAGGGATTCGACCCGGGAAGCGAGGTTGACGCCGTCTCCGTAGATCTGCCCGCCATCCATGACCACATCGCCCAGGTGGATACCGATGCGGGCTGGGACTTTGGGGTTGACCCGCAGCATGATTTGTATCTCCTGGGCAGCGGAAACGGCTTCCACCGCGCTGTCGAAGAGCACGAGGCTGCCGTCTCCGATGTGCTGCAATACGCGCCCGCCGTGCGCCTCTACCCGCTCTTCCAGCACTTCCCGGAAACGGCGCAATCGGCGCATGCCATCCTCTTCATTCTGCTGCATCATCGCCGTATACCCGGTGATGTCGGCAAATAAAATGGCAGCAAGTCGGCGGCTGGTGGGCATAGTGTATTTATTAATTTATTGCTCGAAGTGAATATCTGCCGGAAATTGGCTAAGCGCTCGGCAACAAAAGTAAGAATTGTTGCGCTTCTTTCTCGCTTGGATTGCCGGAGGACTTGGCTGTAAGCGAATTTTTGCTGCCCCTCGGCGCTGTAGCAAGGCCACAATCGAGCGGTAAAGCAGCTAGTGGCAGGCGGATCGATGGCGGCAACGTATGCTTTTATAGAAAAAAAGCCCGGGCAGCTACACGCCGCCCGAGCCATTGCTATAACTTCCATCTTATGCTCAACTAGCGTACAAACATCAGCTCCCGGTACTTG
>CAYNIT010000336.1:0-3986 GCA_964397205.1 uncultured Phaeodactylibacter sp.
GTACTGGAGTATTTTGTCTTCCAATTCGAGCTGAAATTGCTGCACCTTTCCAGGGGTGACATCGTACTTGTGCAGCTTTCGGATTTTTTTTAGGGAGAGCTGTCGCAGCTGTGCCTCCAGGCCGCACATTTTGCTGTGGATACTAACCCAGTGTTCAGGTTGCTTGTGACGGCTAGCGTTGTATTTTTCCTGGTAGAAAATGGCAGCTAGGCCATAGGTAGGGTGTTGCTGAGCTTTTGCGTAGTGGAATTGGGCCTTTTGATGCTGGCCTTCGTTCATCTTCCGGTAGCCTTTCTGGAATTGGCAGGAGGACAACACTACGGCAGCTATCGCTATTAGCATGCAGTTAACAGCCAACTCTTTAGGGGGTAAAATTTTCATACTGTAAAGGGGGTGATTGGGCAAGTTGTTGCATTATTGGGTTGGCGGACTATAAACCTACCCGATAAACAACATTGCATTTCTATAAATTTGCAAAGAACGTATCAAATATACTAAAAAAAGGTCAATCCACATTGCTGGACGAACGGCAAAGATGATCTGAGGTGGTCTGCCTTTTTGTAATATACCGAGGACGAAGTGGTTTGATGCTCAACCCAAGTCCGTGCCTGCACACCGTACTCCCTTACTGAGGCAGGTGTATCGGCATTCGGGTTTGCGCTTCACGCCCAAACCACTTCGCGTCAAGTATGGCTCTATAGCAAAGCATATAGTCTGGCAAGGTAGCTCAAGAGTCCATTCCTGCCGCTGGAGAGGAAGCATCGCCTTTGATTTATCAAAGCGGTTTGCTGGCAAGCAGGGCGGTACCCTTCCCCCAGCCCAACAACTTTCCCACCCGCCAAGCGTTTGGACAACCAAAATGGAGCGGTATGGCAAACACGAGCGTAGCATTCCGGGAAGTGCCGGGCGATCCTCTGGACACCAAAATCTATCAATTGCGCAATGGGCTGACCCTCTACCTTTCGGTGAACCGCCGGGAGCCACGGATTTTCACCAACATCGTGGTACGGGCAGGCTCCAAGCAGGACCCGGCGGATACTACTGGCCTGGCGCATTATATGGAGCACATGTTGTTCAAAGGCACGAGCCGGATCGGGGCGCTGGATTGGGAAAAGGAGTCGGCCTACCTGGAGCAGATCGCCGAACGCTACGAACAGCACCGGGCGGCAACGTCTGATGCCGAGCGCCGGCGCATTTACGCTGAAATCGACCGCCTGTCCAATGAAGCGGCGCAGTACGTTGCCCCAAATGAGTACGACCGCTTGCTGGGCGCCATAGGTGCCAAAGAAACCAACGCTTACACTTCAGTAGATCAGACGGTTTTCCTCAATGACATTCCCGCCAATGAACTTCCCCGCTGGATGGAACTGGAAGCGGAGCGCTTCCGCATGATGGCCCTGCGTTTGTTCCATACCGAGTTGGAGACGGTATACGAGGAATTCAACATCGGACAAGATCAGGATGCCCGCAAGGTCAATCGTTTGATTCGGGAAGCCCTTTTCCCCAACCACCCCTACGGTACACAGACCACGATCGGCTCAGCGGAGCATCTACGCCGGCCCTCGCAGCGCAAGATTCAGGAGTACTTCCATACCTATTACGTCCCGAACAACATGGCCATAATCTTAGCGGGTGATTTTGATCCCGAGCAGGCGGTTGCTCTGGCGGAGCAGCACTTCGGCAGCTTTGAAGCCAAACCACTGCCGCCCTTCACCTACGGCACACAGCCGCCGCTGCATGAGCCGCAACGCCGGGAAGCCTACGGGCAGGAAGCGCCTTTCGTAGACATTGCCTGGCGCTTTCAGGGAGCCGCCACCGATGACCCCATGATGCTCAGCTTGCTGCAGCACTTGCTGCACAACCATCAGGCTGGATTGCTGGACCTCCATCTCAACCATCAGCAGCGGGTGCTCGAAGCCAATGCTTGGGCCTGGCAGTACCAGGATTACTCCGTACTGGGCGTAGTTGCCCGGCCTCGGGAAGGGCAAAGTATGGAAGCGGCAGAAAAGCTCCTGATGGGCGAAGTGCAACGCCTGCGGGAAGGCGCATTTGACGATTGGATGCTGGAGGCAGCCATCCGCGACCTGCGGCGGCGCGAAGTGAAAGCTACCGAGCATAACCGGGGGCGGGCCGACCTGCTGGCTATGGCTTTTGTGCTGGGGCTGGACTTGCAGCGCCTGGTGGGCCGCTTCGATTGGTGGGGCCGGGTGCGGAAAGCGGATGTCGCCGACTTCGCCCGAAACCGTATGGGAGATGGCCGGGTGGTGATTTACAAGCATAGGGGCGAAGACCCTGCCGTCCTGAAAGTTGAAAAACCTCCGATCACCCATGTGCATTTGCAGCGGGATAAGAGCTCGGCATTTGCAAAGGCTTTCCTCGAGCGGGAAGCTGCTCCACTGCAACCCGACTTCACTGACTTTGAGTCCGCCATTCAGACTGCGGAATTGCAGCCCGGCCTGAAACTAGACTATGTCCATAACCGGGAGAACGAGTTATTTCGCCTGGACTGCGTTTTCGAAATGGGCAAGCTGCACGATCCCAAACTTCCCCTGGCCGTGCTGTACCTGCCGTATCTGGGCACCCCGCGCTACAGCGCCGCTGAACTGCAGCGGCAGTTTTTCCGCTTGGGCTTATCCTTTGACGTACATGCTGACAACCACTGCACCTATCTGAGCCTTTCCGGCCTGAATGAATCCTTGCCGGAAGGCTTGCGCCTGATGGAGCACCTGCTGGCAGAAATGCAGCCCGATGACACAGCTTTGCTCAATTTGATCAACAACACACTTAAGCGCCGGCAAAACGCCAAACAGAACCGGGGAGTCGTACTGCGGTATGGCTTGGGCAGCTACGCCCGCTATGGCCCTCGCAGCCCCTTTGCCTACCGGCTTTCCGAGGAAGAGCTGCACGCTCTGCGCGCCGAGGAGTTGGTGGAGCTGCTCAAAGGGCTGCGGGATTTTCAGCACAAGTGGCATTACTACGGCCCATTTCTGGCCCGGGAAGTTGCTCACCTGTTGGAGCAGCGACATCGCCGGCCGAGCCACCTGCGGCCTATACCTGTGCGCCGGCCTTTCGAGCAGTTGGCTACGGAGGAAAACGAGGTGTTGTTCTTGGACTATCCCATCGTGCAAGCAGATGTACTGATGGTCTCCCGGGGCACCCCCTTCTTCAGCCTGCTTGAATTTGAAATGAGTGAGTGGTACAATGAGTACTTTGGCTTTGGCTTGTCTTCCCTGGTCTTTCAGGAGATCCGGGAGTCCCGGGCTCTGGCTTATTCCACCTTTGCCTACTACAGCTCTCCCGACCGGCTGAAAGAAGCCCATTATTTACAAGCCTACTTGGGGACACAGCCCGATAAGCTTTCCGAAGCGCTGCCCGCTTTGTCGGGCATCATTCACGATATGCCTCTGGTGGAGCCGCAGGCGGAACAGGCCCGCCATTCCATCCTGCGGCGGCTGGCAAGCGAGCGCATTGAGCCGAGCCAGCTGTACTGGGAAGCGCGGGCGGCCAGCCGTTTGGGGTATAGCAAGGACATGCGGCAGGGGATCTACGAGCACCTCAGCCGAGCGAAGCCGCCGGAGCTGCAGCGCTTTCAGGAAGATTATGTGCGGGGCAGGGCGTTCCGCTACATGGTACTGGGAAGCCGTGAGCGTATCGACTGGGCGGCTTTGGAAAAAATCGGCCCCGTGCGGGAATTGCGAATGGAAGAGCTCTTCGGCTACTAAGCGAGGGAAAAAACCGCTATAGCCCATATATCCGGTTTTTTTTTCCGAGTTTGCAGCAAAAGCACTGTTTGTATGGACTCGGTTTACCACTGGGGCATCATCGGCCCCGGAAAGATTGCCCATAAATTTGCGCAAGACCTGGCGCAGCTGGATAATGCCAAACTAAGCGCCGTGGCCAGCCGCTCGCAGGAGCGGGCACAGCAATTTGCCCGGCAGCACGGAGCCCCCTACGCTTACGGCAGCTACGAGAGCCTGCTCGACTGC
>CAYNIT010000337.1:0-3901 GCA_964397205.1 uncultured Phaeodactylibacter sp.
GCACGCTTGACCCGATGGCAACCGGGCTGCTGTATCGTTCCGGTGTACGTCTTGGGCAGCCCCTGCAGCTGGTTCAGCTTTTTGGTAAACTTGCCGGTGCAGAGCAACAGCAGCCCGGTTGCCATCGGGTCAAGCGTGCCCGAATGGCCCACTTTGATCTTTTTGATGCCCAGGCGCTGCTTGATCTTGTAGCGCAGTTTGTTGACAACATCAAAGGAGGTCCAGCCCTTAGGTTTGTCAACCAACAATAGGGCACCCGCTTGAAAATCGTAACGCGGAAGAGGGTGATCTTCTGCATCCATTACCATGAAGTGTCAGTTTAGAAATGGGGGCTACGAAAAAGCCACCTCAAATATCGCAATAGCCGCTATGAGGAAACAATATACTGAAAAATAAACCAATTTGCTGCGTTTGACCAACTGTATCATCCAGATACAAGCCAAAGCGCCTGTCACAAAGGCTGCCGCAAAGCCCACTCCGAGCGGGATGGCTTGAGCGGAGGACAGCGCCAGTTCTCCCTCCATCATATCCTTCGCCATCTTGCCTAATATCAATGGCACGACCATCAGGAAAGAGAAGCGCGCCGAGCGCTCCCGGTCGATTCCCAACAAAACGGAAGTGGAAATGGTGGCGCCCGAGCGGGAAATACCGGGTAGGATAGCAATAGCCTGGGATAAGCCGATCATCAAAGCATGGCCGTAACCCACCGCCTTTTCCGTCCGCCTCGCCCGATCGGCTAAAAACAGCAACAGGCCGGTAATCAGCAGCATGAAACCGACCAGCAGAATACGGCGCTCAAACAGCAGCTCTATTTGCTCTTCAAACAGCAACCCGAGCAATACGGCCGGGAACATGGAAAGCAGGATCTTCAAAGAAAACTGCAGCTCTTCGTTCCAACGGAATTGGAACAGCCCCCGCAGAATTTCCGCCACATCCTTTCGGAATACCAGCAGGGTAGCCAGGGCAGTAGCAGCGTGCAGCGTGACTGTCATGAGCAAGCTTTCTTCCGCCAGGCTGTCGTCTCCCAAAAAGTATTTGGCCAGCTCGAGATGCCCGCTGCTGCTGACCGGCAGGAACTCCGTCAGCCCTTGTATGATGCCCAATAGGGCAGAACGCCATACGTCTCCCATAGCTTCAGGCGCGTTTGAAAATGGCCCAGATCTCCACGCCTAATCCTGCCAGGATTACAATAGGAGCAATGAGCGTGCGGCGGGTACTGTAGATAATTTCATCCTTCCATACATCAGGCGAAGGCATGTCCCCGCCCGCCATCAGCAGCAGCCCCAGGAACACCAGCCCTAAACCAGCCGCCATAAGGATATAATTCTGCTTGCCGAATTCCAGCGGCTCCTTTGGCTGCTCTTTTCCGCGTACAGAACGCCGGGAAGCAGTGGGCTTCACCTTCTTCTTCTCCGTAGTGACGACTACCTTTTTCTTTTGATTGGGTTTTTCTTTGCTCATTGCTTTTTATTTTCCGTTCGCTCATACACCCGCTATTCCGGGGTTTTACTCTAAATGCTTTATACTTGCCTCCTTCAACCTTAATAAAGATCATCCACCCGCATCTTCAAATACTTCCGCACCACATAGTAAGTGCTTAGGGTGTTGATTGCCATGCCGAGAGCCAGGAGCAGCACAAACAGCATAATCATGCCAGTCCAGTCCTGCAAGTCCCGCAGCCCAGGCACGTCAGACTGTATCCAAAGGTAAAGCACCAGCAGCCCGAGGGAAGCGATGCTTCCGCTGATCAGGCCGTGCAGCATAGCCCGTCTTAAAAAGGGACGGCTGATGAATTCCCAGGAGGCTCCCACCAATTCCATGTTCTTGATCAGGAAACGGTTGGCGTAGAGCGCCAGGCGGACGGTGTTGTGGATCAAAGCCACCGCAATGCCAATGAACAGCAACAGTACGATAACCGCCGCCAAACCAATGGAGCGGATGTTATCTGCAATATCATTGACCAGGCTTTCCTGGTAGTATACGTCGGTTATGCCTTCGCGTTCAATTAAAGCGGTACGAATTTTGCCCAGGCTGTCGGGATGCATGTAGCTGGCTCTCACATTGAAAGTGATGACATCATAGAGGGGATTGGGCAAATCGAGCTTCAGGAAGTCCTCCCCAAAGTCTTCGCGCATGATTTCGGCGGCCTGCTCTTTGCTGATGTATTCGGCGGAGCCTTCGCGCACGAAGGGCTGCTGCTCTACTTCCCGCAGGATAGCCCTCGCACCCGCATCGCCCTCGGCCTGCAGCTCAATAATCAAGTTGACCTTCTCTTTGAGCCGCTGTACCACCAATTGTGCATTCAGCGCGGTAAGCGCAAAGAAGCCCAGGGCGAAAAGCACCAGGGCTACGCTCACAATGGAATACAGGTAATTAGGCCGGCTTCTGCCTGCCCTTAGTGTTTCTTGCTCTGTCATGCGGTCAATTGCAGGCGCAAAATTATAAAATATACTGATGGCTGGGCGGTTTGCCCGATAAAAGTTCCGAGCCCGGCCCGCACTGCCAGCAGCCGTTTTCAGCCGCCTGTTTTAGGCTAACGGAATGGCTCTGCATGCCGCTTCTCTCTTTTGGCATCGAGCCCGCCGCCTATTGCTCAGGCTGTTCGCCCCGGCGGCCCATCTCCTCTACTACTTTCTCGGTTTTGCGCACAAGGTCTTCCCAGCCTTCTTCAATCTGACGCTTCTGAGCACTGTCCATAGCTGGCTGCTCGGGTGCTCGGAAGGAGGGCTCGTCATAGCTCTCCGGCACGCTGCCGCCCTGAATCTTACGGGAGAGCTGACGCTGTTGTTCTTCCAATTCGGAGATTTGGTCCAGCAGTTCCCGGTTGTCCTTCAACTGCTCCGCTTTGCCCTTGAGCTTGTCGATCAGGCCGCCGATCTTGTCCACGGCTTCGTCGTACTTGCCTTCGTCGAATTTCTGCTTTTCCGACTTCAGCAAACCGATAGCGGACTTAGTGAGGTCCTTTACGTTGGTGAAAATCTCCTTGGACTGCTGTCGTTCTGACTCAGTGCCGAAGAAATAATTGTAGACTAAAATGCCCACTACCAAAAGAATAGCTACTTTGAGGAGGGTTCGTAACATGGCGGCTGTGTTTTGACTTTGGTCCTGTCAAAGGTAAAAAAATTGCCCATTTTCTCTATTTTCGCAGCTTCAGGCCGGAACGGCAAAATGTTTACCAAAATCCATCAATCAGCCTACAGCCATATGGACTACAAGCCCGGAGCAATAGAAAAATGGTGCAAGGAATTCTGGAAAGAGCAAGACATCTACAAAGTAGAACTCCAGAAAGGCCGCCCAAAGTATTACGTGCTGGACATGTTCCCCTACCCCTCCGGCGCCGGCCTGCACGTGGGGCACCCCTTGGGTTACATTGCCTCTGACATCTATTCGCGCTACAAGCGCATGAAGGGGTTCAACGTGCTGCACCCGATGGGCTATGATGCCTTCGGGCTGCCTGCGGAACAGTACGCTATACAGACCGGGGTGCATCCAGCAAAGTCGACTGCCAAAAACATCGAACGCTACCGCCAACAACTGGACAACATTGGCTTCAGCTTCGACTGGAGCCGGGAAGTGCGCACCTGCGACCCCAGCTATTATAAGTGGACACAGTGGATATTCCTGCAGCTGTACCAACACTACTACGATACAGCTGCCGGCCAGGCCCGCCCCATCGCCGAGCTGATAGCGGAATTTGAAAGCCACGGCAATGGAAGAGTGAAGGCAGCCAGCGATCAGGAAAGCCATTTCAGCGCCGAAGAATGGAAGGCACTATCGGCCAAAGAGCAGGACGACATTCTGATGAATTACCGGCTGGCCTACCGGCAGCGTACTTTTGTCAACTGGTGCGAAGCCCTGGGCACTGTACTGGCCAACGACGAGGTCAAAGACGGGGTTTCCG
>CAYNIT010000338.1:0-3865 GCA_964397205.1 uncultured Phaeodactylibacter sp.
TTTCCTCATTTTTATTTTCCTCCCTTTGTCGGATTTTTTGGCTGGTTGATCAACCGGCTGTTGACAATCACGGCTAAGCCCTCTAACTTTGACTAAACGTTTGGTCAACAAATTAGTGCTTATGTCCCCACGCTCCGAATCGCAGTTTGAAGCCATGCGGCAACAGAGCATGCACAACATATCCGAGGCCGCGCTGGAACTCTTTGCCGAAAGAGGGTTCAAGGGGGCATCGATTGCGCAGATCGCCAAGCGGGCGGGGGTATCCAAAGGCTTGCTGTACAACTACTTTGATAGCAAGCAGGCCCTGCTGCACTACATCGTGCTCCACTCCGTGGAAACCGGGGAAGAGATGCTGGAGGAGGTCCTGTCTACTGTAGAAGAGCCCACAGAGCAGCTGCGGCAGTTTACCGAGCGGAGCATCGAGCTGCTGCAAAAGGACCTCAAGCCCTGGCGCTTGCTTTCTTCGCTGGCTTTTCAGCCGGATATTTTAAACGACTTGATGCCCGTTTTGATGGAAAAGCAGGGAGCCGCAATGGATAAGATGAAGCAGGTCTTTGAGGGCTTAGGCTACCCGGATGCCAGCGGGGAGATGCTCTTGTACAGCGCGGCTATGGACGGCCTGGCACTACAGTACATGCAGGCACCGGAAGAGTACCCTATGGAGCAAATGAAACAACTTATACTGAATAAATTTTTGCCGAAAGGCGCGTAAACCAAATTACCATGAAACGCATACTTATCCTCTTGCCTGCGCTGTTGCTCCTCTTAGGGGCTTCCGCACAAACCGATGGCCTAAGCGGTACGGAAATCATGCAGAAAGCTGACCAAAAGCTGCGGGGCGAAAGCAACAAGGCTACCATCAATATGACCATTATCCGCCCCAGCTGGGAGCGGGGTATGACGCTTAAGAGCTGGTCGAAGGGTACCGAATATTCCCTCATCGTGGTCACTGCGCCCGCCCGGGATAAAGGCACCGCTTTCCTCAAACGCGAAAAAGAGCTTTGGAACTGGCAGCCGACCATCGACCGGACCATCAAAATGCCGCCTTCTATGATGATGCAGTCCTGGATGGGCTCCGATTTCACCAATGACGACTTGGTGCGGGAGTCTTCCGTCGTAACCGATTACGAACACGAGCGGATCGGTACGGAAACCATCGACGGCAGGCCGGCTTATAAAATCCGGCTTACGCCCAAGCCCGAAGCGCCGGTCGTGTGGGGAGAAATCATCAGCTGGATCGACAAGGAGGCTTTCATGCAGCTGAAGACGGAATTCTACGACGAAGACGGCTACCTGGTCAATACCATGTACGGCAAGGAGGTCAAAACCCTGGACGGCCGGCTGCTGCCCTCCGTAATGGAAATGGTACCAGCGGAAGAAGAGGGGCACAAGACCCGGCTGGAATACTTGGACCTGGACTTTAACATCGACATAGACAAGTCTTTTTTCTCCATCCAGAACATGAACGGGGTGAGCCAATAAACCAAAAACCCTATCCTATTCAAATTAGCATGGCGAAACATCTGGCGCAACCGCCGGCGTACTCTGATCACCGCCGCCTCTATCTTGTTTGCCGTGCTGTTCGCCACCTTTATGGATTCCCTGCAGCGCGGTGCCTGGGACCATATGATTGCTAATGTGGTCAACTACTACTTCGGCTACGTGCAGGTGCATGAGCAGGGCTACTGGGAGGAGCAATCGATTGACAAAGCCTTCCCCCTGGCCGACTCCCTGCAGGCCATTGAGCAAATCGAGCAAGTACAGGCGGTGCTACCCCGCATCGAGTCTTTCGCGCTGGCTTCTACCGAAAACAACACAGCGGGCGTACTGGTAGCGGGCATACAACCCGAAGCGGAGAACAGTATGACCAGCCTCAGCGAACGGCTGACCGACGGGCAATACCTGGAAGAAGGGGAGGAGGCTGCATTGGTTGCCAGCGGCGTAGCCGACCGTCTGGAACTGGGCGTAGGCGATACGCTGGTGCTCATAAGCCAGGGGTTCCGGGGGGTCAATGCCGCTGGCAAGTATCCCATCAAAGGCATCGCCGAATTCGGCTCTCCAGACCTGAACAAGCAAATGGTTTACCTGCCGCTGCCCGTAGCCCAGTACTTCTACGGTGCTCCGGGCCGGGTGACTTCCCTGGCCCTCAAACTGGAGGATCAAGGAGACATCCCGCCGGTGATGCGAAAATTGCAGATGACGCTTGATACTACAGCCTACGAGATAATGGACTGGCAAGCGATGCTGCCCGACTTGGTAGAGGCTAGAGAGTTGGATACCGCTGGCAATGTCATTGTCTACTTTATTTTATACTTGATTATCGCCTTCGGCATCTTCGGCACCATACTCATGATGGCCAAGGAGCGGGAGTACGAATTTGGCGTACTGATTTCGATCGGCCTGCAGCGCTGGCAGCTGTCCTTATCGGTCTGGATGGAAGTGATCATGCTAGGGTTGCTCGGGGCGCTATCGGGCATACTGCTCAGCATTCCAGTCGTGCTGTATTTCAAATACAACCCCATACGCTTTTCCGGCGATATGGCAAGCTCCCTGGAAAAGTTTGGCTTCGAGCCGATTTTCCCAGCTACCTTCGAAGCGCACATTTTCTTGACACAAGCGCTGTACGTTTTCATCCTGACGGCAGTACTGGCGATATACCCGATGGTGAAAATAAGAAAGCTGCAGCCGGTGGAGGCGATGCGGGGGTAGGCGGGCAAGTTCTCAAGTGGAGCAAGTATTGACGAAGCAACAATTAGAAAACAAGGACCGACCATAAACTACGAACCGAAATGATCCCCATTCTATCCTGGAGAAACATCTGGCGGAGCCCGACGCGCAGCGCCGTGGTCATCGCCGCCGTAGCCCTCGGTATTTGGGCTGCTATCTCGCTGAGCGGCTTTGCCACCGGCATCATGAAAAGCTACGTGCGCAGCGCCATCGAAAACTCTATTGGGCACCTCCAAATCCATGACCCGGCATTTATGGAAGAGTACGAGCTGAAGCACTACCTGCCTAATGTCCGTGAAGTGGAGCGGGAATTGGAATCGCTTCCGCAAATAGCTGCCTACAGCACCCGAACGGTTGCCAATGGCATGGCTTCCTCCAGCAAAGGGGCGCGCGGGGTGATGGTCAAAGGCGTCGAACCCAAACGGGAGGCCGCCCTAAGCGCGGTGGACGACAAACTGAAGGAAGGAGCTTTCTTCCCGGAAACGCGCGGCAATGGCGTGCTCATCGGAGCAGAGCTGGCTGAAAAACTGAATCTGAAAGTCCGCTCCAAACTGGTCCTGACCTTCCAAGACCTGAACCGGGAAATCACCGCCGCCGCCTTTCGCGTAGTCGGCATTTTTGATACTGGCAACTCGGCCTTCGACGGCAGCACCGTATTCGTAGAGCGGACAGATTTCAACCGGCTGCTTAAGCCGCAGGGGGATACTACCTGGGCGGAGGGAGCCCTGGCGCATGAGCTGGCCATCCTGCTGCAGGATGTGAAGCAAGTGGAAAGTACCGAGGATGCCCTGCAGGCGGCCTTGCCCGAACTCGATGTCAAAACGTACCGGGAGGTGAGCCCCGACCTGGAATTGTACGAGTCGCAAATGCAGAATGTCTCCATGATCTACCTGGTGGTGATCATGCTGGCGTTGGTCTTCGGCATCATCAACACTATGCTCATGGCAGTGCTGGAGCGCATCAAAGAATTGGGCATGCTGATGGCCATCGGCATGAATAAGCTGCGGGTGTTCGCCATGATCTTGCTAGAGGCCATCATGCTCGGGCTGGTTTCCACGCCCATCGGCTTGCTGCTGGGCTACCTGACCATCTGGTACGTGGGCGAGTACGGCATCGACCTGTCCGCCTACAGCGGGGG